>NZ_JBQHUF010000049.1:0-316 GCF_052065355.1 Flavonifractor sp. HCP28S3_F3 | reverse complement strand
CCCGGTGGGAAACTGGGGGGACCACCCTCCAACCCTAAATACTACCTGATGACCGATAGAGGAGCAGTACCGTGAGGGAAAGGTGAAAAGGACCCCGGGAGGGGAGTGAAACAGAACCTGAAACCTTGTGCTTACAAGCACTCAAAGCACGTTAAAGTGTGATGAGGTACCTTTTGTAGAATGGTCCGGCGAGTTATTGTTACTGGCAAGCTTAAGGTATTCAGTACCGGAGGCGAAGGGAAACCGAGTGTTAATAGCGCGCATAAAGTCAGTGGCAATAGACCCGAAACCGGGTGACCTATCCATGGGCAGGTTG
>NZ_JBQHUF010000048.1:0-464 GCF_052065355.1 Flavonifractor sp. HCP28S3_F3 | reverse complement strand
TCTCATTTCTGAGCTGTTCTCTATTCGATCATGAATTATGCAGGCATCACAGAAGTTTGCAATTGGCTACATTGTTTTACCCATTCACTAGAACAGCTATCGCCATTCTATTACTTATAAGTTCCACAACATTGCTGTTTGCCCTCTGTTGCTTGCTCTTGTACTTTCATTCTGCATTGTTCAGTTTTCAAGGTGCTGACTTCCAGCCTCTTTCAAGGCCAGATCGAAACATCTGTTGCCAGGTGCTTCGATCCAGTATTGAATTGGTGGAGATAGTCGGACTCGAACCGACGACCCCCTGCTTGCAAAGCAGGTGCTCTCCCAGCTGAGCTATACCCCCATCGAGAGAGATTGTGGTGGGCCCAAGTGGACTCGAACCACCGACCTCACGATTATCAGTCGTGCGCTCTAGCCAGCTGAGCTATGGGCCCATCGGGCCGCGTGTACCCTCTAAATTAAACAAC
>NZ_JBQHUF010000047.1:0-477 GCF_052065355.1 Flavonifractor sp. HCP28S3_F3 | reverse complement strand
TATGCCAGCGGAGCCATTTCAGAACCGGGGAGCGTCGAAAAAGGGACAACGAGGACGGACACCATGTTTTTGGAGCGGCAGCGTGGGATTACCATTCAAGCGGCAGTCACTTCCTTCCAGTGGCACAGATGTAAAGTCAACATTGTGGATACGCCCGGCCACATGGATTTTTTGGCGGAGGTGTACCGCTCTTTGGCTGTTTTAGATGGGGCCATCTTGGTGATCTCCGCTAAAGATGGCGTGCAGGCCCAGACCCGTATTCTGTTCCATGCCCTGCGGAAAATGAACATTCCCACCGTTATCTTTATCAACAAGATCGACCAGGTTGGCATTGATTTGGAGAGCGTATATCAGTCTGTTCGGGATAAGCTCTCCGCCGATATTATCATCAAGCAGACGGTGTCGCTGTCCCCGGAAATAGTCCTGGAGGAAAATACCGACATAGAAGCATGGGATGCGGTCATCGAAAATAACGAT
>NZ_JBQHUF010000046.1:0-478 GCF_052065355.1 Flavonifractor sp. HCP28S3_F3 | reverse complement strand
TTGCGGTGAGGGTCCACCCGTTCCCATCCCGAACACGGAAGTTAAGCTCACCTGCGCCGAAAATACTTGTCTGGAGACGGACCGGGAAGATAGGTAACGCCAACACAAAAAGCAGACAGCATACACTGTCTGCTTTTTGCTGCGCAAGACCTCTGGGTCGAAAAAAGTTTGATCGTCAATGAAAAAAGTGCTTGACAAACTTGAAAGCGCATGGTAAACTAAATGAGTTCGCGCCGGAAGGCACGAACGAGCTTGGAAGAGAATAAATCAGGTGGCTCGGAGCTGAAAAAGTTCTGAAAAAACTTGAAAAAAGTTCTTGACAAGCGAAAACGAAAGTGCTAAAATAAATAGCACGTCAGCCTGAATAGCTGGCAAGAGCGTGTACCTTGTAAATTAAACAACGTGAGAGAAACACGAAGCACCAGAAAGGACGAGAAGTCCTTCTGACAAGCGCAAGCTTGAAGAAGGCTCTTGATTT
>NZ_JBQHUF010000045.1:0-481 GCF_052065355.1 Flavonifractor sp. HCP28S3_F3 | reverse complement strand
AACAACGTGAGAGAAACACGAAGCACCAGAAAGGACGAGAAGTCCTTCTGACAAGCGCAAGCTTGAAGAAGGCTCTTGATTTAATTTCTTTGAAGCTATGAATTAGGCTTCGATAAAATTGATCTAAGGAACGAAAGTTCTTTAGATACCATTTTATTGAGAGTTTGATCCTGGCTCAGGATGAACGCTGGCGGCGTGCTTAACACATGCAAGTCGAACGGAGTGCTCTTGAAAGAGGATTCGTCCAATTGATAGAGTTACTTAGTGGCGGACGGGTGAGTAACGCGTGAGGAACCTGCCTCGGAGTGGGGAATAACAGTCCGAAAGGACTGCTAATACCGCATGATGCAGCTGGGTCGCATGACCCTGGCTGCCAAAGATTTATCGCTCTGAGATGGCCTCGCGTCTGATTAGCTAGTTGGCGGGGTAACGGCCCACCAAGGCGACGATCAGTAGCCGGACTGAGAGGTTGACCGGCCAC
>NZ_JBQHUF010000044.1:0-481 GCF_052065355.1 Flavonifractor sp. HCP28S3_F3 | reverse complement strand
AAGCTCTCCGCCGATATTATCATCAAGCAGACGGTGTCGCTGTCCCCGGAAATAGTCCTGGAGGAAAATACCGACATAGAAGCATGGGATGCGGTCATCGAAAATAACGATAAATTATTGGAAAAGTATATCGCAGGAGAACCAATCAGCCGGGAAAAACTTGTGCGGGAGGAACAGCGGCGGGTTCAAGACGCCTCCCTGTTCCCGGTCTATTATGGCAGCGCCAAAAAGGGCCTTGGCATTCAACCGTTGATGGATGCGGTGACAGGGCTGTTCCAACCGATTGGGGAACAGGGGAGCGCCGCCCTATGCGGCAGCGTTTTCAAGGTGGAGTATACAGATTGCGGCCAGCGGCGTGTCTATCTACGGCTATACAGCGGAACGCTGCGCCTGCGGGATACGGTGGCCCTGGCCGGGAGAGAAAAGCTGAAAATCACAGAGATGCGTATTCCATCCAAAGGGGAAATTGTTCGGACAGACA
>NZ_JBQHUF010000043.1:0-495 GCF_052065355.1 Flavonifractor sp. HCP28S3_F3 | reverse complement strand
CCAGAGTTTTCAAAACGCTGTCAGGGATGGTATCCGTTACGGGCTGGAGCAGGGCTTGTTCGGCTGGAACGTAACGGACTGTAAGATTTGCTTTGAATACGGGCTTTATTACAGTCCGGTCAGCACGCCGGCGGACTTCCGCTCATTGGCCCCGATTGTATTGGAACAGGCATTGAAGGAATCAGGGACGCAACTGCTGGAACCTTATCTCTCCTTCACCCTCTATGCGCCCCGGGAATATCTTTCCAGGGCTTATCATGATGCACCGAAATACTGTGCCACCATCGAAACGGTCCAGGAAAAAAAGGATGAAGTTGTCTTTACTGGCGAGATTCCCGCCCGCTGTATACAGGCATACCGTACTGATCTGGCCTTTTACACCAACGGGCGGAGCGTATGCCTTACAGAGCTGAAAGGATATCAGGCCGCTGTCGGTCAGCCGGTCATCCAGCCCCGCCGTCCAAACAGCCGCCTGGACAAGGTGCGCCATATGTT
>NZ_JBQHUF010000042.1:0-526 GCF_052065355.1 Flavonifractor sp. HCP28S3_F3 | reverse complement strand
AAAGAGCGCAAGGGGAATGCCTTGGCATCAGGAGCCGATGAAGGACGTGACAAGCTGCGATAAGCTGCGGTGAGCTGCACATAAGCTTTGACCCGCAGATTTCCGAATGGGGAAACCCGGCGGAGCAATACTCCGTCAGCCTGCGTTGAATAAAATAGGCGTAGGTGGGGAACCGCCTGAACTGAAACATCTAAGTAGGGCGAGGAAGAGAAATCAACAGAGATTCCGCAAGTAGTGGCGAGCGAACGCGGAAGAGGGCAAACCGGAGGATTTATCCTCCGGGGTTGTGGACTCACACAACGGCAGGATAGTTTAGCTGAACGGTATGGGAAGGCCGACCACAGCGGGTGATAGTCCCGTAAGCGAAAGACGATTCCTGTTAGTGAGGATCCAGAGTACCGCCGGACACGTGAAACCCGGTGGGAAACTGGGGGGACCACCCTCCAACCCTAAATACTACCTGATGACCGATAGAGGAGCAGTACCGTGAGGGAAAGGTGAAAAGGACCCCGGGAGGGGAGTGAAA
>NZ_JBQHUF010000041.1:0-586 GCF_052065355.1 Flavonifractor sp. HCP28S3_F3 | reverse complement strand
GGCTTCCAAGCCTCCCACCTATCCTGTACATGATTTACCGAATTCCAGTATTAAGCTACAGTAAAGCTCCATGGGGTCTTTCCGTCTAGTTGCGGGTAACTGGCTTCTTCACCAGTACAACAATTTCGCCGGGTGGGCTGTTGAGACAGTGCCCAAGTCGTTACGCCATTCGTGCGGGTCAGAACTTACCTGACAAGGAATTTCGCTACCTTAGGACCGTTATAGTTACGGCCGCCGTTTACTGGGGCTTCGATTCAAACCTTCGCTTGCGCTAAGCTCTCCTCTTAACCTTCCAGCACCGGGCAGGCGTCAGCCCCTATACGTCATCTTTCGATTTAGCAGAGACCTGTGTTTTTGGTAAACAGTCGCTTGGGCCTATTCGCTGCGGCCTCCCGTAGGAGGCTCCCCTTATCCCGAAGTTACGGGGTCATTTTGCCGAGTTCCTTAACAACCCTTCTCCCGTTGGCCTTAGGATTCTCTCCTCATCTACCTGTGTCGGTTTGCGGTACGGGCACCTTAGCATACCATACACCTTTTCTCGCCACAGAGCATCGCGGACTTCCCTACTATAATTTCGGTCCCTTAC
>NZ_JBQHUF010000040.1:0-597 GCF_052065355.1 Flavonifractor sp. HCP28S3_F3 | reverse complement strand
GTTGTTTAATTTAGAGGGTACACGCGGCCCGATGGGCCCATAGCTCAGCTGGCTAGAGCGCACGACTGATAATCGTGAGGTCGGTGGTTCGAGTCCACTTGGGCCCACCACTTCTCTCTCGATGGGGGTATAGCTCAGCTGGGAGAGCACCTGCTTTGCAAGCAGGGGGTCGTCGGTTCGAGCCCGACTATCTCCACCAATTCAATACTGGATCGAAGCACCTGGCAACAGATGTTTCGATCTGGCCTTGAACAAAGGCTGGAAGTCAGCACCTTGAAAACTGAACAATGCAGAATGAAAGTACAAGAGCAAGCAACAGAGGGCAAACAGCAATGTTGTGGAACTTATAAGTATAGAATGGCGATAGCTGTTCTAGTGAATGGGTAAAACAATGTAGCCAATTGCAAACTTCTGTGATGCCTGCATAATTCATGATCGAATAGAGAACAGCTCAGAAATGAGACTGTTCTACTAAGGTCAAGCTAAAAAGAGCGCAAGGGGAATGCCTTGGCATCAGGAGCCGATGAAGGACGTGACAAGCTGCGATAAGCTGCGGTGAGCTGCACATAAGCTTTGACCCGCAGATTTCCGAATGGG
>NZ_JBQHUF010000039.1:0-601 GCF_052065355.1 Flavonifractor sp. HCP28S3_F3 | reverse complement strand
CGCAGGTGAGCTTAACTTCCGTGTTCGGGATGGGAACGGGTGGACCCTCACCGCAATCAACACCAACTTACTTTTCTTTGAAAAGAAAAGTAAGCAAAAGAAACTTCAACATTTTCTTCTCCTTACCGTTCTTCTCAACGATAAACACTTAATTTTTAGAGGTTCTCTATGGAGCGCCTCGCAGACGCTCCATAGAGACTGGTGCGCCTTCACGGATTCGAACCGGGGACCCACTGATTAAGAGTCAGTTGCTCTACCAGCTGAGCTAAAGGCGCAGGTTTGGTGACCCGTGCGGGAATCGAACCCACGTTTGCGGCGTGAGAGGCCGCCGTCTTAACCGCTTGACCAACGGGCCACATTTACGCGTCGCTTTGTCAGCACCCTCAAAACCGAACAATGCAGATCTTTAGTACCAGGCAAGCGCCTGCATTCATCATGTTAAGGTCAAGCCCTCGGCTTATTAGTATCGGTCAGCTACACGCGTTACCGCGCTTCCACCTCCGACCTATCAACGTCATAGTCTACGACGTGCCTTACTCCCGAAGGATGAGAGATCTAATCTTAGGGGGAGTTTCACGCTTAGATGCCTTCAGCGTTTATC
>NZ_JBQHUF010000038.1:0-677 GCF_052065355.1 Flavonifractor sp. HCP28S3_F3 | reverse complement strand
CGTCCAATTCTCGCTGTTCGCCCTGATACTTTTCGGACAGCATATTGAAATTGTATTCTGTAATGCGTCCGGCAGACCAGTCCTCATACATTTTTGCAAACAGGGTGTCTACTTCTGCTTTGCGCTTTTCCGCCTTTTTCAGTTCGGCTGTCTGCCGCTTCCTTGCAGTATTGCGTTCCTTGTCGCTGGCGTTAAGTAGCCGTTTCAGAAGTTTGTCCCCATCCTGCTGTGCCAGCACAGACCAGTATTGCAGACGGGAAAGGACATAGGCGTAAAGCACATCATAGCGGATATAGTGCATGGAACACTGGTGCAATCCTTGCCCGTACTTGCTACAATGGTAGTGGGCATAGGGATTTTTGTTCTGGCTGTTCATACCATAGGCCAGCGACCAGCCGCAGTCCGCACATTTTACCAGCCCGGAAAATATCTGTGTTGTGCCGTTCTTCTGCCGTCTGCGCCTGTTGCAAATCTGCTCCTGTACTTGACGGAACACATCTTCGGAAATAATCGCTTCGTGGGTGTTCTCCACACGATACCATTCCTCTTTTGGCTTGCGTACTTTCTTCTTGTTTTTGAATGAAATGTTGGTCTGCTTATTGTGGACGCTGTGTCCGATATAGGTTTCCTCTTTCAGAATACTTTTCACCTGCGCTATCGTCCACGCATAGGCTTTT
>NZ_JBQHUF010000037.1:0-762 GCF_052065355.1 Flavonifractor sp. HCP28S3_F3 | reverse complement strand
TTCCTTTACCACTGTTTCAAGCTTGTATTTTTCCGACAGCAAAGCGGAAACAACCTCCAACTGCACCCGGCCCAAAAAAGAAAGAATGATCTCATGGGTGATGGAATCCACTTCGCAACGCAAAAGCGGGTCAGTATCCGCAAGTTGCGTAAGAGCGTCCAGCAGCCGTTCTCTTTGCGCTGCCGTTTTCGGCGCAATCGTCGTCCGCAGCATGGGGAGGGGGTCCTCGCGCCACCTTTTACGAGGGAGCCGGGTTTGGTCCCCTAATACATCGTTTAACCTCACGCTGTCGCTGGGAAGGATAACAATTTCACCCTGATAAGCGGTGTCTGTCCGAACAATTTCCCCTTTGGATGGAATACGCATCTCTGTGATTTTCAGCTTTTCTCTCCCGGCCAGGGCCACCGTATCCCGCAGGCGCAGCGTTCCGCTGTATAACCGTAGATAGACACGCCGCTGGCCGCAATCGGTGTACTCAACCTTGAAAACGCTGCCGCATAGGGCGGCGCCCCCCTGTTCCCCAATCGGTTGGAACAGCCCTGTCACCGCATCCATCAACGGTTGAATGCCAAGGCCATTTTTGGCGCTGCCATGATAGACTGGGAACAGGGAGGCGTCTTGAACCCGCTGCTGTTCCTCCCGCGCAAGTTTTTCCCGGCTGATTGGTTCTCCTGCGATATACTTTTCCAATAATTCATCGTTATTTTCGATGACCGCATCCCATGCTTCTATGTCGGTATTTTCCTCCAGGACTATTTCCGG
>NZ_JBQHUF010000036.1:0-774 GCF_052065355.1 Flavonifractor sp. HCP28S3_F3 | reverse complement strand
GAGCCGGGACGATGAACTGCAAGGAGAAAGCGGGAGTATTCAGACACAACGCATGATGCTCCGGCAATATGCCGCCGAGCATGGCCTGAATGTCATAGATGAATATATCGACGATGGATGGTCTGGAACGAACTTTGACAGGCCGGATTTTCAGAGAATGATTGATGACATTGAGGACGGGAAAATCAACTGCGTTGTTACGAAGGATTTATCCCGCTTAGGCAGAAACTACATTCTGACCGGCCAGTACACGGAAATCTACTTTCCCAGCAAAGGCGTCCGCTATATCGCTGTCAATGACAATGTGGACACCATCAACGGAGAGAATGAGCTTGCCCCATTCCTCAACATTCTGAATGAAATGCACGCCCGCCAGACCAGCAAAAAGGTAAAGGCGGCCATGCGGACACGGTTCGCAAATGGCGCACACTATGGAGCCTATGCTCCGCTTGGCTATGTCAAAGACCCAGATAAGAAAGGCCATCTTCTGATTGACCCGGAAACAAGGTGGATTATCGAAAAGATTTTTGACCTTGCCGTTCATGGCCGGGGAGCCGCCAGCATTACACGGATTTTGGTCGAAGAAAAAGTACCTACTCCCGGCTGGCTGAATTTCCAGAGATACGGCACTTTCGCAAATATCTATGCCGGAGCGCCGGAGGAAAAAGCCTATGCGTGGACGATAGCGCAGGTGAAAAGTATTCTGAAAGAGGAAACCTATATCGGACACAGCGTCCACAATAAGCAGACCAACATTTCATTCAAAAACAAGAA
>NZ_JBQHUF010000035.1:0-826 GCF_052065355.1 Flavonifractor sp. HCP28S3_F3 | reverse complement strand
CAGCGCCAAAAAGGGCCTTGGCATTCAACCGTTGATGGATGCGGTGACAGGGCTGTTCCAACCGATTGGGGAACAGGGGAGCGACGCCCTATGCGGCAGCGTTTTCAAGGTTGAGTACACCGATTGCGGCCAGCGGCGTGTCTATCTGCGGCTATACAGCGGAACGCTGCGCCTGCGGGATACGGTGGCCCTGGCCGGGAGAGAAAACCTGAAAATCACAGAGATGCGTATTCCATCCAAAGGGGAAATTGTTCAGACAGACACCGCCCATAAGGGCGAAATTGTCATCCTTCCCAGCGACAGCTTGAGATTAAACGATATATTGGGGGACAAAACCCAACTTCCTCGTGAAATGTGGAGTGATGTTCCCTTCCCTATGCTGCGGACGACGATTACGCCAAAAACGGCAGAGCAAAGAGACCGGTTGCTGGACGCTCTTACGCAAATTGCGGATACTGACCCGCTTTTGCACTACGAGGTGGATTCCACCACCCATGAGATCATTCTTTCTTTTTTGGGCCGGGTGCAGTTGGAGGTCGTTTCCGCTTTGCTGTCGGAAAAATACAAGATTGAAACAGTGGTAAAGGAACCCACCGTCATTTATATGGAGCGGCCGCTCAAAGCAGCCAGCCACACCATCCATATCGAGGTGCCGCCCAACCCGTTTTGGGCATCTATCGGACTGTCTGTTACACCACTCCCGCTTGGCTCCGGCGTACAATACGAGAGCCGGGTTTCGCTGGGATACTTGAACCAGAGTTTTCAAAACGCTGTCAGGGATGGTATCCGTTACGGGCTGGAGCAGGGCTTGTTCGGCTGGAACGTA
>NZ_JBQHUF010000034.1:0-862 GCF_052065355.1 Flavonifractor sp. HCP28S3_F3 | reverse complement strand
GCAAGCTTAAGGTATTCAGTACCGGAGGCGAAGGGAAACCGAGTGTTAATAGCGCGCATAAAGTCAGTGGCAATAGACCCGAAACCGGGTGACCTATCCATGGGCAGGTTGAAGTGGGGGTAAAACCCCATGGAGGACCGAACGCACGCCCGTTGCAATGGTCGGCGATGACCTGTGGATAGCGGTGAAATTCCAATCGAACTCGGAGATAGCTGGTTCTCCCCGAAATAGCTTTAGGGCTAGCGTTAGCTTAGATTACCGGAGGTAAAGCACTGAATGGGCTAGGGGCCGATAAGGTTACTGAACCCTATCAAACTCTGAATGCCGGATAATTGATGGCTAGCAGTCAGACTACGTGAGATAAGTCTCGTGGTCAAAAGGGAAACAGCCCAGACCCACAGCTAAGGTCCCAAATGTATGCTAAGTGGAAAACGATGTGGAGTTGCGAAAACAACCAGGATGTTGGCTTAGAAGCAGCCACTCATTAAAAGAGTGCGTAATAGCTCACTGGTCGAGTGACTCTGCGCGGAAAATATAACGGGGCTAAGCATGCAACCGAAGCTTGGGCTTGCCGCAAGGCAGGGGTAGGGGAGCGTCGTGTACGGGGTGAAGTCGTAGCGGAAGCAGCGGTGGACTTTACACGAGTGAGAATGCCGGAATGAGTAGCGAGAATTATGTGGGAATCATAATGGCCGAAAATCTAAGGTTTCCTGGGGAAGGTTCGTCCGCCCAGGGTAAGCCGGGAGCTAAGGCGAGGCCGCGAGGCGTAGTCGATGCACATACGGTTGAAATTCCGTAGCCACCGAACCTTAAGTACACTGACACATGGAGATAGCGGGACCCGGGCGTTGGTTGACCCGGG
>NZ_JBQHUF010000033.1:0-959 GCF_052065355.1 Flavonifractor sp. HCP28S3_F3 | reverse complement strand
ACAGTTTCCCATCCAAAGCCTAAAACTCAACACGCAAATTTTACCGCTTGTCCGAAAGACAGGCGGTATTTTTATCTGTAAGTAAAGGAGGAATCTACGATGCCAACAACCGAAAAACTGAAACAGGAGATCGCAGATGCAGAAAAGAAGTTGACGCAGGAGCGCAGCAGGCTCCAGCGGCTGGAAAACCGGAAATCCTATTATGAGAAGGGAGACAGGAAGAAACGGGCGCACCGCCTCATTACCAGAGGGGCCGCCGTGGAGAGCATCGCACCGCTGGCGAAAGTTCTGGGCGAAACAGAGTTCTATGCTTTTACGGAAAAAGTTTTCGCTTTGCCGGAAGTCAGGGCTTTGTTGATGGAAGCGGTCAATGCACACAATCAGGCAAGCCAGAAAGGAAAGGGATAAGTATCGCACTATTTCACTTCCATGTTACCCAGATCAAACGCAGCGCAGGGCAATCCGCTGTTGCGTCCGCTGCTTACCGATCCGGCGAAAAGCTACACAGTGAGTATTACGGAGAGGACAGCGACTACACCCGGAAAGGAGGTGTGTTCTGTTCTGAAATCCTGCTACCGCCCCACGCTCCTCCTTCCTTCGCAGACCGGCAAACCCTGTGGAACGAGGTGGAAAAGGCAGAACGGGGCAAGAAAGCCCAGCTTGCATACAGTTTTGACATTGCCTTGCAGAACGAGTTTTCCATGCAGGAGAACATCGGCCTTGCAAGGCAATTTTTATTGGAGCAGTTTGTGAGCCGGGGCATGGTGGTGGATTTCTCCGTTCACGCCCCCGACAAGGAGGACGGCGGCATTGCCAACCCGCATTTTCATGTCATGTGTCCCATCCGTCCCCTGCTGCCGGATGGGACATGGGGCAACAAGCAGCGGCGGGAATATCTCTTGGATGAAAACGGGGAGCGCATACGGGGTGAAGCAGGAAACTATGTGTTCAACGCTGTC
>NZ_JBQHUF010000032.1:0-1315 GCF_052065355.1 Flavonifractor sp. HCP28S3_F3 | reverse complement strand
TTTCTATGTCCACAGTGCTTTCCATCGTGTACCACCTGGAGGTGGTGCAGCTGGATGCTTTCCAGCTTGTCCTGGTAGGGACGGTTCTGGAGACCTCCTGCTTTCTGTTCGAGATACCCACCGGTGTGGTGGCGGATTTGTATAGCCGTCGGCGCTCGGTGCTGATTGGAATGTTCCTCTACGGCCTGGGCTTTCTGATGGAGGGTGCGCTACCGTGGTTCGCGCCGGTTCTGCTGGCCCAGGTTGTCTGGGGTTGCGGTGATACCTTCATCACCGGCGCTCTGGAGGCGTGGATTGCCTCGGAGGAAGAGGACAAACCCATAGACAAGGTGTTCCTGCGGGGCAGTCAAATGGGGCAAATCGGCGGCGTTCTGGGCGTGGTGCTGGGCACACTGCTGGGAAACATAAACCTGCAAATGCCTGTCATCTTGGGGGGCAGTTTGTGCTTGTTGTTGGGGCTGGTGATGGTTCGCATCATGCCAGAAACCAACTTCTCCCCTGCTATTGAGGAACGGCAGGGCTTGCTTAAAGACTTTGTCTGCCTGTTCAAGCTCAACCTGGGCTTTGTGAAAGGCGCACCTGTGTTGCTGGCGCTCTTAGCAATCACACTATGCGGGGGACTTGCCAGTGAAGGCTTTGACCGGCTCTCCACCGCTCATTTTCTGGATGACACGGTAATACCCGTTATCGGGCCGCTGAACAGCGTCACTTGGTTCGGTGTTATCAGTCTTATCGGCAACGGCTTAGGTATTCTGGCTTCTCAGTTGCTCATCGCCCGCATGGAGAAAAAAGGGACTGTCAGCCGAACCAGTGTGGTCATGTCCACCAGCGCCGGGTATATCCTGTGCCTGGTTCTCTTCGCGGTGGGGCGGAGCTTTTGGTTCATGTTGTTGGTGTTCCTGCTGGCGGGGCTTATGCGCACCATCAAGGAGCCTGTGCTGGCCGCCTGGATGAACGACCATGTGGATGAGAAAATGCGCGCCACAGTCTTTTCCACCAGCGGACAGCTGGACTCTTTCGGGCAGATCATCGGCGGGCCTATTGTGGGGCTGGTAGCCCAGCAGGTGTCCATACCCTGGGGGCTGGTCTGTACCGCTTTCCTGCTGTTGCCCGCGCTGTTCTTAGTGCCGGTGGCGGGAAAGAAGCGGGATTGATATGGCATAGTTAAGTTTACTGACGAGCGGGAGATTACTTCCGCTCGTCTTCATTTAGTAGCGCAAAATTTGAGGACTCTTTATTTCCTTATTCGGTATAGCGGAGGCGGCTGTCAATTCGACATAATTTTCTTGTGATACTTTACCGTACATGAGCATTC
>NZ_JBQHUF010000031.1:0-1473 GCF_052065355.1 Flavonifractor sp. HCP28S3_F3 | reverse complement strand
AGAGCTGAAAGGATATCAGGCCGCTGTCGGTCAGCCGGTCATCCAGCCCCGCCGTCCAAACAGCCGCCTGGACAAGGTGCGCCATATGTTTCAGAAGGTAATGTAAAGATAAGGGTTTTTATATTACCCCACCGAAAACGAGGCTTGAAAACCGCGCGAAATAAGGCTTTTTCACCCCCTAAATGTATATTGATGTGCGATAAAGAAGTAATAGAAGTGTAAAAAATTTTGCCGTTCCTATCCGGCACTTAGCTCTTGTGTCGGATAGGTCGGGCGGTTATTCGGGCAAGTCCACCTTGCCAACAAAAGAATAATAAATCTCAATGTCCTGTCTGCGGGTCTTGTTCTCGTCATAGCTGCACTCATGCACAACGATTTTCTCTACAAACTCCCGCAGCAGAGTAGGGGTAAGTTCTTCAAAGCTGGTATGCCGCCGGACAACATTCATAAACTTTTCTGCGTTCACGGTGGCTTCCTGTGCTTTGGAAAGCTCCGCTTGGATAGCGGCGGCTCTTTCTTTCAGCTCCCGTTGTTCTGCTTCATAGTCTGCCGACAGCTCTGTGAAACGCTCGTCTGATATGCGCCCGGTCACACTGTCCTCATACAGCCGCTTGAAGATAGCGGATAACTCGGCTATGCGTTTCTCGGTGGCTTCCAGCTCCTTTTTCTTGGCGGCGTTCCTGCGCTTGCCCCCGTCCTCGTTCTGCTCAATCAGGAGCTTCATAAACCGGGCTTCATGCTTTGCCGCATAGCTGGTCACTTTCCGCAGATTGGAGAGTACACCAGCGGTCAAGAGGTCGGTGCGGATAAAGTGCGCCGTACAGTCATGGGTGCGTTTCTTGTAGTTGCCGCAGATATAACAGTCCTGCTTGCGCTTCAGGCATCTTGAGTACTTTTTGATAGTGCATAGTAATATCCTTTCCGGCAGGCATCCAATTCCAAAGGGTGGATACACAACCTAGCGGCTTATACAGGTATAGCCTGAGGCTTCCCAACCAGCCAAAACATAAATCACCACCGAAAGGATTGACAGACTTTCTAAGAGGTATCGCCAGCCAGAAGGCCGGCTCCCAAGGAGGAAACGTCAATGATCCTGCCTTCAGTGATTATACCTCTATATTTTGTCTGGTGCATTAAGGAAACCTCAGACACGGTAAATATGTCCTATAACTTCTGATGGAGGGGGAACTCCTCCTTCCGTTATATCTATATAGATTTATTAGATTGGACTTTGTAACTATTAACCAGTAGTCGTTCTTGACTACACCATTATTATACTAGGAGAATGTAACTTCATGTTTGCTAAAAATTCAAAGGCATATTCTGTCTACCTGCTGTTCCGATTTGTCTTTTCCCTGGCGTTTTCTATGTCCACAGTGCTTTCCATCGTGTACCACCTGGAGGTGGTGCAGCTGGATGCTTTCCAGCTTGTCCTGGTAGGGACGGTTCTGGAGACCTCCTGCTTTCTGTTCG
>NZ_JBQHUF010000029.1:0-2114 GCF_052065355.1 Flavonifractor sp. HCP28S3_F3 | reverse complement strand
ATGCCCTGCTCGCCCTTGGCCTTCTGTACCGCACGGATTTTGCGGCTGGTATCCTTGGCAAAAAACTCATTGAACCAGTTTTTGATTCCTGCAACATCGTTGTCGGTGCTGTTGGGGTCAATGGTGTCAAAGTGGTCGTTGATGGCGATATAGCGCACACCATATTTCGGAAAAGTGAAGTTAATATACAAGCCCGTCAGCGAGGAATTTCGCCCCAGACGGGACAGGTCTTTCGACAGCACAACAGCCACTTTCCCCGCCTCAATTTCTGACAGCATCTGCTGAAATCCGGGACGGTCATAGTTTGTGCCGCTGTATCCGTCATCCACAAAAAATGTTGGATTCGGGAAACGGTGCTCTTTTGCATATCGGAGCAGGATGTCCTTTTGATTGGTGATGGAATTACTGTCGCCCTCGTTTGCATCCTCTTGGGAGAGGCGGCAATAGAGTGCGGTGATTTTATCAGTTGCCCGTAACATTTCTGTATCCTCCTTCAAAGGGGCAACTGTCAGTACAGGATTGGTTGCTTCTATTGTACCAAGATTCCCGGTATTTGTCATTCATCATCCTCCGTCTTTTCTGTAAACTTTTCAGTCAGAATGCGCTCCATCTTTCTGTCCAGCGTTTCTGTCCCGTCATAGCTGCCCATGATGGTGTAAATTGTGCCGCCGATCTCACGCTGTAAAGTGAACTCCGGCAGCCAGAAAGCAGATGGATTTTTCACACGGATATGTCCAGTCTCGTCAAACCAGAAATTGTGTTTGGGGCGGTCAGGCGGCAGCGGTTCGGGTTTGAAATAGGGGTCAGGATTGGAGAAAAAATATTCCGTTGGTTCGTCATGGTCAGAATCTTCCCATTGACTGATTTCTTCCCAAATATCCAAATCATCTGCATCAATACCAGAAAATAAATCATCGAGCAGTTGTGGATTAAGGGCGTATTTTTCTTCCAGTTGTTTGATGACATCATCCACATCAATGCGGATGGAATCACCGCTGAGTTGTGCGGCTGCAAATTCTGCATCACTCATATTTGCCCACCGCTGCAATTCAGCCCGTGAAGTATCATCAAGCAATATGAGTGAACTTACAGGCTCACCATTGGGCAGCGTATCTCCGAGAAGTATTTTGGCAAGTTTCCTTACGAGGTTATTGTCCTCTTTCCAGTTGAGTTCCATTTTTGAAGTCCTCCTTAATGGTCGATCTGATGCTGTTTCCTGCGGTTCTGCTCGGGATTTTCCCGCGCACGAACGACCTGTTCTACCTTGTATTTGATCTGCAAAAGTTTTTTCACCTCCGCATAGATGGGCGAAAGTTCCGTTTGCCCCGTCTTGTATTCCTGTTCCAGACGGTCATGCTCTTTGCGCCATGCAGTGACCGGCAATTTTCCATTCTTAAAATGCGGCGTTAATTTGCGCTCTGCCATGTGATACAGGCGGAGTGCATTTTCATTTTCAGACATGAATTGCTCACGCCTACCTTTCCACTTGATGGCTGCCAGCTTGTCAGCAACAGGCTTCCCGTCGGCGTAAAACTGCACCATGCGAAGAAGTTCCTCCAACTCCTTCATGCGGTCAGATTTGCCACGCAGATCGTTTTTCAAAATGTCAATGCGGTCACTCAGGGCAGATACACGCTCCTGCAACTGTTCCGGCGTTGTCAAATTGTTCTGCATGAGATAATTGCAAATCTCATTGAACTCTTTGAGATTTCCGATCTTTGCTTTCCGTCTCCATGCTCCTGTGCTGCGGTTGGTGTAATACTCGCTGAGCAGCTGCGCCAGATTTGGGGCTTGCGGTTTGCTCAATTCCTCATGCACTTCTTTCAGCCAGTCAAGCAGTGCCGTAATTTTCTTTTTCAGCTTGCCGATCAAGGCATTAGTCGCCTTCACCCAGCGGTTGAAATCGCCCTTATCAGTACGGATACCTCTGGCCTCCATCTGGCGGATCGCCGGCCCCTCATGGACAGTAGGAAGCTGCTCCACGCCCTGACGCTCGTAGCTGCGGTGGTCGATGCGGCATTCCAGCCCTTTCTCGGCAAATCGAGTATTGCACATTGCCGCCCACTGTTCCCGCCAATGTTCCAGCGTTTCCGGTTTGCCCCAGTCCGTGGTGG
>NZ_JBQHUF010000028.1:0-2934 GCF_052065355.1 Flavonifractor sp. HCP28S3_F3 | reverse complement strand
GTTCCGGGTAAAGCCATAGATACGCACCTCCTCCGCATACTTCCATTATACAGAATGATTGCAAAAATGCAATTTCCAAAGTGTAAACTTCATCAAAATGCAATTCTCGCAATATTCCGGGAATTGCATTTTTTTCGTGTAGACTTAGGGTAGTTCATCGATGGACGGCACCTTGAAAACAGAATGACCGTCCGAAAAGGAATACCCCGGCTGGGGAAGCACCGCAAGGAGTCGGACTTCGGGACAAAATGTCCCGAAGTTGCGAGGAGCGTGCCAACGCCGGAACACGCCGCAGGAATGGGGCAGGAAACCTTTTCGGGGAGAACGGCAACGGAAAGCAAAATGGAGGGAACGCATGAGAGATAACCCCTATAAAGACTTGCCGCCGCTGGAACGCAGGCCGGACGGTTCCCTTTACCGCATGACCCCGGCGCAGAGAAAACAGGCGGCCAGCCTGATACGCCGGGAGTGCTGTTGCTGTGAGGACGGCAACTGCATTGTCCTTGACGATGGGGACACCTGCACCTGTCCGCAGACGATTTCTTTCTCGGTCTGCTGTAAGTGGTTCCGCTGGGCGGTCTTGCCGCTGGACGGGACGCTGGAAGCGGAGATTTTCCGGGATAAGGACTTGAAACGCTGTGAGGTCTGCGGCGGTGTGTTCGTCCCCAAATCCAACCGGGCAAAATACTGCCCCGGCTGTGCCGCCAGAGTTCACAGGCGGCAGAAAACAGAAAGTGAACGGAAAAGGAGGTCTGCTGTGGACAGTTAGGAGCGAAAAAAGCCTTGATTTATCAGGCTTCGCAAGCCCCAAACCGGGGCTGGTGGTATAAAGTATCGCCCGCCCCGGAAAACGGGCTTCTAACCGTCCACAAAACGCACTATGACAAATACCATCTATATCCATCAGCCGGAAAAGGCGTTCAGCTTCACCCGGCTCCCGAATTTCCTCTTTGAAGCCCCCACATTCAAGCCCTTGTCCAACGAGGCAAAGGTTCTGTACGCCTTTATCCTGCGCCGGACAGAGTTATCCCGCAAGAATGGGTGGGCGGATGATTGCGGACGGATTTATCTGTACTATCCCATCTGCGAGGTGGTTGACCTGCTCCACTGTGGGCGGCAGAAAGCGGTAAACACCCTGCGGGAACTGCAATACGCCGGGCTGGTGGAGATCCAGAAGCAGGGCTGTGGAAAACCCAACCGCATTTTCCCAAAATCCTATGAAGCGGTTCCAAACACCGACTTCAAGAAATCCGGTTCTGGTACGCCGGAGGGCTGAAAACCGTACTTATGAAGTGAGGAAATCACTCCCCGGAAGTACGAAAACCGGACGGTATATAGAAATACAAAGATTAAAAAGATTTATTTATATTCTATCCATTCCAATCCTATCCGAGCTAATTTCTGCGGGATTTTCCCTGTGGAAAACCCCGGATAGGAAAGGAATGGGGAAAGGAGCAGAATGGCACAACACGCAATTTTGCGGTTTGAGAAGCACAAGGGCAACCCGGCAAGGCCGCTGGAAGCCCATCACGAAAGACAGAAAGAACAATACGCCAGCAACCCCGACATTGACACAAGCCGGAGCAAGTACAACTTTCATATCGTCAAGCCAGAGGGCAGGTACTATCATTTCATTCAAAACCGCATTGAACAGGCCGGGTGCCGAACCCGCAAGGACAGCACACGGTTTGTCGATACGCTGGTAACTGCCAGCCCGGAGTTTTTCAAGGGGAAATCCCCAAAGGAGATACAGGCGTTTTTCCAGAGGGCGGCGGACTTCCTCATTGGCCGGGTAGGACGGGAAAATATCGTGTCGGCGGTGGTACACATGGACGAGAAAACGCCCCACCTGCATTTGACCTTTGTTCCGCTGACAAAGGACAACCGCCTGTGTGCAAAGGAGATTATCGGCAACCGGGCAAACCTGACGAAGTGGCAGGACGATTTTCACGCCTATATGGTGGAGAAATATCCTGACTTGGAGCGTGGGGAGAGCGCCAGCAGGACAGGCCGGAAGCATATCCCCACCCGGCTTTTC
This sequence comes from Flavonifractor sp. HCP28S3_F3, assembly GCF_052065355.1. Classification (NCBI taxonomy): domain Bacteria; kingdom Bacillati; phylum Bacillota; class Clostridia; order Eubacteriales; family Oscillospiraceae; genus Flavonifractor; species Flavonifractor sp. HCP28S3_F3. Next base: position 896 of record NZ_JBQHUF010000028.1, on the reverse strand, counting down.
AAACAGGCGGTTTCCCTCTCCCGGCAGGCAAGAGCCATTGAAGCCACACTGGACGGCATTAACCCGCTGAACGCCGGAAAGAAAAAAGAGGAAGCCCTCTCCATGCTGAAAAAGTGGTTCCCGCAGATGGAGAATTTCTCCGGGCAGTTGAAAAAGTACAAGGTCACAATCAATGACCTGCTGGCGGAGAATGAGAAGTTGGAAGCAAGGGCAAAGGCCAGCGAAAAAGGAAAGATGAAAGATACGATGGAACGGGCAAAGCTGAAAAGCGAACTGGACAATTTACAGCGGCTGGTTGACCGTATCCCGCCGGATATACTGGCGGAACTGAAACGTCAGCAGCGGCACACGGTAAAGGAAAGGTGATAGATATAAGCAGAAATTTTCGCCGCCTCTGTGCGGCATTGTACCTTGAAAACTGAATATGGAGGACACTGGATGGCAAAAAGTGAAAGCGATATTTTTACACCCCGAACAGGGCAGGTTATACAAGCAGAGAACGGCACGCAGTATTTTGTATGTGGGAACAACCGTATAAAAATCTCCGAACACTTCGCCGCAGGCGGGAAGCCCCTCGGTGATCTGATTGTAGATGTGGTGCGGCATACCGCAGAAAAAGCCGCTTCAACCTGATAGCCCATCATTGATAACACGCCCACGCTTATGATATAATTGCCATAGAGCAAAAGTATTGTAAGCGTGGGTTGTTTCTTTAGAAGGAGGATTTTTACGGTGAAACAACCTTACAATACTACGATTTACAACACGGCGCTTTATATGAGATTGAGCCGGGACGATGAACTGCAAGGAGAAAGCGGGAGTATTCAGACACAACGCATGATGCTCCGGCAATATGCCGCCGAGCATGGCCTGAATGTCATAGATGAATATATCGA
>NZ_JBQHUF010000027.1:0-6212 GCF_052065355.1 Flavonifractor sp. HCP28S3_F3 | reverse complement strand
GCGGGGGCGGCCCCCCCCCCCCCCCCCCCCCCCCCGCCGTTTTGCGGCCGATACTTGTATTTTGCGTTTCGGACAGATATAATATAACATGCGCAAATATTGCAGGCCGACAGAGGGTGCTCTGCGGTACCAATTTGCAAAGGAGACGTTGTTATGTCCAATATTTGGCATGATATGAACCCTTCACGCATCCAGCCGGAGGACTTTATCGCCGTTATTGAGATTCCCAAGGGCAGCAAGAAAAAGTATGAGCTGGATAAGGAGACCGGCCTGATCATTCTGGACCGGGTGCTTCATACCTCCACCCACTATCCCGCCAACTATGGCTTTATCCCCCGCACCTACGGCGACGACGGAGACCCTCTGGACGTGCTGGTGCTCTGCTCCGAGGCCATGGATCCCCTGACCCTGGTGCGCTGCTATCCGGTGGGCTATATCTCCATGCTGGACGGCGGGAAGAACGATGAAAAGATCATCGCCATTCCCTTCTCCGATCCTACCTATAATACCTATCAGGACCTGATGGATCTGCCGCCTCACATTTTTGACGAGATGGCCCACTTCTTCTCCGTCTATAAGGCGCTGGAGGGGAAGGAAGCCGTGGCCGGCGACGTCAACGACCGTCAGGCCGCTATCCGGGTCATTCAGCAGGCGATGGACCACTATGCCGAGTGCTTCCTGGGCGGCCCCGCCAAGCAGGACGGACAGCCCAGCTCCGACCGGTAAACCTGAGGAAATATTAAGGGAAACTTAATGGCTTTTTTGCCCCATCTTTTATAGTGGTGTGGTAAAATAGGCCCGTATTAGATGAAAATCCGTGCATAGAGAGGGAAGATCCGAATGGAGCAACGATTTGACTGCCTGGTGATCGGTGCGGGCATGGCGGGAGCTGTTTCCGCCCGGGAGCTGGCCGAGCGGGGCGGCAAGCGGGTGCTGGTGCTGGAGCGGCGGGAGCATGTGGGCGGCAACGCCTATGACTGCTTTGACAAGGCCGGCGTGCTGATCCACAAGTACGGCCCCCATATTTTCCATACCAGCAACAAGCGGGTGTTTGACTATCTGTCCCGTTTCACCCCCTGGCTCAACTATCAGCACCATGTGGTGGCCAACATCCCGGAGGGTGAGGGGCGGCTGGAGCTGCCCGTGCCCTTCAACCTGATCTCGCTCCGGACCGTGTTTCCGCCGGAGCAGGCCGCCGCACTGGAGCAGAAGCTGCTGGATACCTACGGGGCGGAGCGGAAGGTGACCATCCTGGAGCTGCGGGAGAGTGAAGATCCGGAGATCCGTGCCCTGGCCGACTACGTATATGAGCACGTCTTTGTTCGCTACACCATGAAGCAGTGGGGGCAGACGCCGGAGGAGATCGATCCGGCGACCACCGCCCGGGTGCCGGTGTTCCTGTCAGAGGACTGCCGGTATTTCCAGGACGAATATCAGGGCATGCCCCGGGAGGGCTATACCCCCATGTTCCAGCGGCTGCTTGACCATCCGGACATCACGGTGGAGACCGGGACGGACGCCCTGGAGCGGATGAAGCTGGACGGAGACCGGATCCTGCTGGATGGGGAGCCCTTTACCGGAACGGTGATCTATACTGGCGCGGCGGACGAGTTGTTTGCCTGTAAGTACGGCCGCCTGCCCTACCGGACCCTGGACTTTGTTTTTGAGACCAAGCCGGTGGATCACTGGCAGAGCCACGGCACGGTGAACTATACGGTGGATCAGGACTATACCCGCATCACTGAGTTCAAGTATCTCACCGGCCAGGAGCTGCCCGGCGTCACCACCATTATGAAGGAGTACTCCCGGGCTTACACCGGTGAGGCGGGGGAGATCCCCTACTACGCCATCATCAATGAGGCCAACAACGCCCTGTACGCCCGCTATAAGGCGGAGGCGGACCAGTATGCCGACTTCCATCTGCTGGGCCGGCTGGCAGAATATAAGTATTACAACATGGACGCCATCGCCGCCCGGGCGCTGGAACTGTGTGACGAACTGCTGAAGTGAGGAACAGATACATGTCGAAGCTCATCACATTTGCCGTACCCTGCTATAACTCCGCGGCCTATATGGATCACTGCGTCCGCACCCTGCTCACCGGCGGGGAGGACGTGGAGATCATTCTGGTGGACGACGGCTCCACGAAGGATGACACTCCGGCCATCTGTGACAAATACGCAGCGGAATATCCAACCATCATCAAGGCCGTTCATCAGGAGAACGGCGGCCACGGCGAGGGCGTTAATCAGGGCCTGCGCCGGGCCAGCGGCATGTACTATAAGGTGGTGGATTCTGACGACTGGCTGGACGAAAAGGCGCTGGCTGCCGCGCTGGATAAGCTGCGGGAGTTTGCCGCCATGGAGCAGCCGGTGGACATGCTCATTGCCAACTATGTCTATGAGCATGTGGAGGACAACACCCAGAAGGTCATGCGTTATACCAACGTGTTCCCCCAGAACCGGATCTTTACCTGGAGCGAGATCGGCCGGTTTCGGCCCTCCCAGTACCTGCTGATGCACTCGGTGATCTACCGCACCCAGCTGCTGCGGGACTGCGGACTGGAGCTGCCCAAGCACACCTTCTATGTGGATAATATTTTCGTTTATCAGCCTCTGCCCTCGGTAAAGAGCATGTATTACATGGATATCGACCTGTACCGCTACTTTATCGGCCGCTCGGACCAGAGCGTGAATGAAAAGGTGATGGTCACCCGGGTGGACCAGCAGGTGCGGGTCACCAAGTTGATGATCGAGAGCCACGCCCTCAACGGTCTGTATTACACCCAGCGGAAGCTGGCCCAGTATATGGTCAACTATCTGTCCATGATGATGACCATCTCCTCCATCTTCCTCATTATTGACGGCTCTCCCGCCGCATTGGGGAAGAAGACGGAGCTGTGGGAGTTCCTGCGGGCCAATAACCCCAAGCTCTACCACAAGCTGAAATACCGGTCCCTGTCCATGGTGACCAATATCCCCGGCTATCAGGGCCGAAAGCTGTCGGTGCGGCTGTACCGGCTAGCCCGGAAAATCTATAAGTTCAACTAAAAAATGCGGAGTCTCCCTTGAGGCTCCGCTTTTTTGTTGCAAAAGAAAGGAAAAAATGATATATATATCATAAATTATGGGAAAAGGAGCGGAGAGAGATGGGAATGAAACGGTGGATCAGCACGGCACTGACAGCAGTGATGCTCCTGACGTTCTTGCCAGCGAATGCGCTGGCTGCGGACGGCGGGACGCCGGAACTTTCCAGCCTGACGGTAAAGACGGCGGACGGGCGGGAGCTCTCTCTCCTGGAAGGGGACACGGCAGTGGATCTGGGTGGGTCTTATTCCTTTACAGCTGCCTTTGACAATCCGGAACAGATCGAGACGGTGTACATCACCAGCACGAAGGGCAGCGCGGTCCGAATGCTGGAAGCTCAGTGGGACGGTACGGCATTTACCACCAATGGTTGGTTTGGTGGAAATGCGGACTATACCCCCGGAAAAATTGGGGTGCAGTATACCGTGAAAACGGAAGAGAACAGTATGACAGGAACGGTGGACTGGGCCGCCCTGGAGACCGAGGGGTGTACCGCCCAAGTCACGGCCAGCTCTGGTCAGCTGACTGAGGCCACCGTGGATTTGACCGCTCTGCTGGAAGCGGAGGGCAAGGTGACGGTGGATCTGGCGGTGGATGTGTTTGACGAGACCACCGGCGGAAACCTGAACGACTGGCTGGGCACCTATAAGGATCTGGAACTGCTCACCAAGTACACGTTGGACGGAGGAAAGTATATTCTCTATCTGGACTATTCCGATCCCTCCACCTATGCAATGATCGTCCATGACGTCAGCGGGAGCAAATTTGTGAAGACGGTGCTGGACGAAGCAGCTGGATCTTCCAAGACCCTGCGGGCTCTGTCAGAGCAGCTGGGTACTATCAAGACGGTGAGTGGCCTGGCCGGCCAGTTCTTTACCATCCAGGACAGTGCCGAGCAACTGCGGGAGCAAGTGTCCGGACGGACCGACCTGACAGGGAGCGAAAAGGAGCAGCTAAATCAGAGCATTGATAATTACGAGAACGACCGACTGCTTTTTACGCTCACCATGACGCTGCTGCCGGCGGTGGTGGCTGCCTCCGGCGGAACTATGGCGGGACCGGCTCTGGTGTTCAATGCTCTGGTGGGAGTTATCAACGCCGCATCGGGGTTTTTCTGGGATAACCGGGTGGGGATGCTCACCGGTTGCGATCCTCTGAATACGGACTTCACCAGCGATGCCCATGGGACCCCTCTGACCAAAAAACTGCTCAGCCAGATGGATTATACCCTGACGGAAAGCGGGACCTACTACTTGGCGGAGAGGATCTCTTCTGACATACGAATCGACGGCGCTCATGTGACTATCTGCAAGCACGGCTATGGATGCACGTTGATTAACGATGGAGGTTCTCTGGAAGTGCGGGACTGTATGTATGAAGAGGATCTGGATGGCAACATGATTGGATGGAGCCTCTATGCCAGCGTTACCAACAATAGCGGCGATGTATCCGTTTTTTGCGGCCAGGTGACGGTGGACAGCCCAGGGGACGGAAATATCTACATCTATGAGGGTACGGTGAATAAAGTGGCTGTGGAGGGAGACGGTGACACCATAGTGTATGGTGGAACGGTGCAGCGGATTGAAAATGGCTGCGGAGATCTGACAATCCACGATGGACGGGTCGGCCAAATTACCAACGCCGAAGGCACAGTACAGATCGACGGTGGACAGGTGGTCCGGGATGGAAGAGGGACCGTACTGAAAAACGAAAGCGGAACAATTACCATTAGCGGCGGGTTGGTCAAAGGCTATGACGGACCTGAGGCCACAGCGACCGGCAGCACGGCGATTGAAAACGGGGCAGGCGGAACGCTGATTATCACAGAAGGGGTTATTATGGGGGGAGCTGGCGATGAAGTGTCGTATCCCTCGATAGAAAATTCCGGGACGCTGACCATTTCTGGCGGGACTTTTTCCTGCGGCAGTCAAAACGGCTGCGGTACCTGCATCGATAATAGTGGAACGGCGGAGATCTTTGGCGGTCGGTTTTTGGGCTGCATAGACAACGAATCCAGAGAGGCGGGCGAGGGACTGACCATCTGCGGAGGCACCTTCCAGGCTGCCGAAGACTATAACATAGCCAATTACTGGGGTAGCGTGGTTATCGAGGACGGAACCTTTCAGGTGATGGGAGAGAGCGACCAATATTGCAATGTGAACAGCAGGCCCGGCAACGCGAAGGCCGTGGCCGATACCATCGTTCGGGGTGGTACGTTCTATTGTGAAAGCGGAAACTGTGTAGAAAGCTGGACAACGACCGCCTCTCTCCGTACGACCATCGAGGGCGGCAGCTTTTACAGTCCTATGGGTTCCTGCGTCTACAATTTAGGAAACGATGTTTCCATGGCTATCTCCGGTGGGACTTTCATAAGCGAAGATCCGCCGGTGTTCCAAGGTTGTGTGACCAATGGGGGAAATGGAGTGCTGGAGATTTCCGGCGGCACGTTTACCTGTTTGGAGGGTGACCCGTGTGTCTTCAGCGATGATAATCCAAACGTAACTATCTCCGGCGGTACCTTCCTGGTTCCGGAGGGCCTCTCCGTGGTGGAGGGCAAGGGCTGCACCCTCCTAGTGGGGGAAAACAGTGACATTGAGATGATTGGGCGCTTCGGCCTGTTCAAGTCGGGATCTTACACAGGCGAGTTCCAGCTGACGATGGATACCCCGGCTGGCTATGACGGCGGGATCGTGTATTATGACGCGCCGGAAGGGGCCGGAGTCTCTGTAACCCCGGCGGAGCTGATGGCCATGGACTTCTCCCGGGAGAAGTATCTCCGTCTGGTGGGAGATATGTCCCTGGGCGGAACCTCGTCGGAGGGTGTGTCTGTCAGCCTGTCCGGCAGTGGAGAGGAGCTGCGCACGGCCAAGGTGTCCGATCCGAATCAGGTGCTGACTTCCGATACCCTGGTCTGGGCGGCCAGTTATGAGGGTGGAAAGATGACCGGCATCACCTCCGGTATCCTCAAGGCCGACGGAACGGTGACCTTCTCTGAGCCGGTAGAGGCGGGAGCGGTGCTCTTCTTCCTGGATGGAGAAAATAAACCCATGTGCGGGAATATCCTGCTCCAACTGGAAAAGACCACCTGAAATCAACAGCGGGGCCGGGGACCTCAGATCCCCGGCC
>NZ_JBQHUF010000026.1:0-6919 GCF_052065355.1 Flavonifractor sp. HCP28S3_F3 | reverse complement strand
TCATTTAGTAGCGCAAAATTTGAGGACTCTTTATTTCCTTATTCGGTATAGCGGAGGCGGCTGTCAATTCGACATAATTTTCTTGTGATACTTTACCGTACATGAGCATTCACGCTGCGGTGTTAGCATATAGAAAGCACTGTTCATAGAAAAGTTGCAAAAAAACATTTGCAATGCACTTGCAAATGTCACGAATATTGAATATAATATTAGTGCAAGCTAAAAATGACGAGGAAAGGAGTGCTATTATGGCTAAAGGAAATATGACGATAAGAATGGAGCCGGAGCTGAAAGCACAGGCGGCAGCTCTCTTTAAGTCCCTCGGAATGGATTTGAGTACGGCAACGGGTATTTTTTATCGACAGGCACTTAGGTGTCATGGACTTCCCTTTGAAGTCAAGGTTGACGAGCCGAATGCTGTTACCTATGCGGCGATGGAGGCGGCAGAAAAGGGAGAGGATATGTATGGTCCGTTTGATAGCGTTGCAGATCTGATGGAGGCGCTGAATGCTTAAGCCGGAGTTTTCGGGGCAGTTCAAACGAGATTACAAGCTTGCGATCAAGAGAGGCTGCGATCCGAAGAAGTTGGAGGAAGTGATCACGCTGTTGTGTAACGAGCAGCCGTTGCCGGAGGCGTATCGAGATCATGCTCTCACTAATTCCAGAAATTATAAGGACATGAGAGAATGTCACATCGAGCCGGACTGGCTGTTGGTCTATAAAGTTGTTCGGCAGACTTTGATTTTGAAATTGATAAGGACGGGATCTCATAGCGATTTGTTTTGAGATTAACTCCGGATGAAAGAGTGGTGATGATATTTGGCGGGTGTAATAACGGAAATTGCAATAGAATGTGGCGTGTCGGAACAGGCAGTTCGTGCATGGTGTAGGCGAAACCATGTTGCGAAAGATGCGAAAGGAAGTTTCGCAATCAGCGAAAGTCAAAAAACCGCCATATATCAGCATTATTTAGGTGTTGAACGAAAGCAAGTTTCGCAACAGGCGAAAGCAAGTTGCGAAACTTGCGAAACCACTTTGATCGCTATGCTGCAGGGAGAATTAGACCGGAAAAGCGAGCAACTTGCTGTAAAGGACAAGCAGATCGAGGAACTGAACGCAAGGTTGGCGGAGGTCAGCTCGGCGTTGGTGACGGCACAGCAGACTGCGGCAGCGGCCCAGGCTCTCCATGCTGGGACAATGCATCAGCAGCTTCTTTCCGGCAAGTCCGGAGCCGATCAGCCGGAGCGTGAGACAGAACCGGTTCAAAAGCGTAGCTGGTTTAGTAGGTTCTTTGGGGACTAAACAGAACGACAAATCGGAATTTTACGGTCAGTAAGGAATGCGTAAAGTTATATGATTGTATTATAAGCGATTTGTTAAATTTTTATAACCACTTGTATTTGCCTGCGATTTATGGTATAATATTTTGAAATTTAGAAAGAGGTGGAAAGATGATTAACTTTTCTTGCAAATAAATTGGAATATACAGTGATACTGTGTTTTACAGTACCATTGTACCCATTGCAAGAAAGTTAAAAGTCTATTCACTCGATATATCGTAGGCGTATCACTCTTGATAGGGGTGGTACTATTATGCTGTGACGAGCTGCAAGAATTGACTTTCTTGCAGCTCTTATTTTATGTTCTTTATCCCCGGAATAAAGGAGGAATGCGATATGTCGATGATCCGAGTCGAGAACCTTACCTTTGCCTATCCATCCAGCTATGATAACATTTTTGAAAATGTCAATTTTCAAATTGATACAGATTGGAAACTTGGGTTCATTGGTAGAAATGGCAGAGGTAAAACAACTTTTCTAAATCTTCTGCTTGGAAAGTACGAATACCATGGGAAAATACAAGCCTCTGTGCAATTTGATTACTTTCCATACCCTGTTAGCAATAAAAACAGATTAACTGCGGACATTCTCTCGGAAGTCTGCCCGCTGGCGGAAGAATGGGAACTGTTGAGAGAACTATCCTATCTGGAAGTCCGTGATGATGTGCTTTGGAGACCATTTTTTACGCTTTCCAATGGGGAGCAGACCAAGGTGCTGCTTGCCGCCCTCTTTCTGAATGATGGACACTTTTTACTGATTGATGAACCGACAAACCATTTGGATATGAAAGCCAGAGAAACCGTTTCAGCATACCTGAAACGGAAAAAGGGATTTATCTTAGTCTCTCATGATCGCTGTTTTTTAGATGGCTGTGTTGACCATATCCTGTCGATCAATCGGTCAAACATCGAAGTACAAAGCGGAAATTTTTCTACTTGGTTCACCAACTTCCAGCGCCAACAAGAATTTGAACTGGCTCAGAACGAACGTTTGCAAAAGGACATCAGACGATTACAGCAGTCGGCAAAACGCGCTGCAGTATGGTCTGAACGTGTAGAAGCTTCCAAAATTGGGGCAGCAGATAAAGGTTATGTCGGTCATAAAGCCGCCAAAATGATGAAGCGTTCAAAATCTATAGAAGCGAGACAACAACAGACAATCGAACAAAAATCAGCATTGCTGAAAAATATGGAAACCGCAGAAGCCCTCAAGATACAACCGCTTAATTACCATACAGATTTGCTTGCATCATTATCGAATGTAGTAGTTTATTATGATGGCATTTCAGTTTGTGAACCCGTTTCGTTTGAAATAAGACAGGGAGAACGCATTGTGCTTGATGGAAAGAACGGCAGTGGCAAAAGTAGCCTGTTAAAGTTGGTAGTCGGGCAGTCCATAGATTATACGGGTACAGTAACACTTGGCTCTGGGCTTGTAATTTCTTATGTGCCACAGGATACATCGTATTTATGTGGAACCCTTTCCGAGTTTGCAGAAGAAAACAACCTTGATGAAAGTTTGTTCAAGGCAATTCTTAGGAAAATGGACTTTGAGCGTGTACAGTTTGAAAAGGATATTAAAGACTTTTCTGGCGGGCAAAAGAAGAAAGTCCTAATTGCGAAAAGCCTTTGTGAAAAGGCACACTTGTATGTATGGGATGAACCGCTCAACTTTATTGATGTGTACTCACGTATGCAGATTGAACAACTCATAACGGAGTTTGCCCCGACCATGCTCCTGGTAGAACATGACAGTGTTTTTCGAGATACTGTGGCAAGTAAAATTGTGAATATCTAAATTGGTTCTTCCGCAATTTTACGTTTTTCGCTTTAATAAAAATGGAGAATGCTGATTTACACTGGCATTCCAGTATTGAAAAATTACAAAATACGGATAATTGCGTAAGAACCTCTAAATTAAAATAATTGTATGGGTTAATTCCAGCTTTACAGAGACTCAAATTCCAGTTTATCGGTGGGATGAAGGTCGGGGAGCCGTCCGCAGACGGCAGGGGCAGCGCCCCTCCGGAGCTGGCAGAGCAGCAGGCACGAGCCGGCAGTGAAGCAGCTCCGGCAACCCCTCCCCTTTAGGGGCGCAAAGCACTTTCACACCGCTGCACCGATGGGGTGGCGGTGTGAAAGTGCTTTTGCGTTACTTTCTCACCAGAAAGTAACAAAGAGGTTGTTTTTAGCGGAAATTTATGATAAAATAGAGGACGGAAGAATAAGCGGAAAGGGGGCGATTTTATGGGAGTTACGATTTCGGGTATGACAGGTGCAGGGAGCATCCGGCACAACAACCGCAGCTTCTCAGCGGCGAATGTAGACCGGAGCCGGACGGAGCAGAACATTGTTTTCTGCAACGAGGATCTGAAGCAGGTCTATCATATGGTCTTTGATGAAGCTCTCGCAGCCTACAACGCAAAGAAAACCAAAACGAGAGATAAGATACCGGACTACTATGAGCATATCCGGCAGAGTAAACAGGAAAAGCTGTTCCATGAAGCGATCTTCCAGATCGGCAACATGAGCGACTGTGGGTGCGGTACGCCGGACGGAGAACGGGCGGCGGCAGCTCTGAAAGATTTTGCGGAGTCTTTTGCAGAACGCAACCCCCATCTGCGGGTGTTCAATATGGTGCTGCACATGGACGAGGCAACGCCCCATCTCCATGTCGATTTTATCCCTGTGGCAACGGAGCAGTCAAGAGGACTTTCTACAAGGGTATCTATGAAACAGGCATTGAAGCAGCAGGGGTTTGTCGGTGTCGGCAGAAAGCAGACCGAATGGGCGGCGTGGATGGAACGGGAGAAAGAAGCTCTGACGGAGATCGCCCAGCGGCACGATTTTGAAATTATCTCTCTCGGCACGAACAGACCGCACATGGACTTGCCGCAGTTCAAGGAAGCGGCTGCGAGGCTGGAAGCGGTGCAGCAGCAGACAGCGGCAGTAGAGCGGGAGGTTGCTGAGCTGGAACGGCAGCGGGACGCTCTGAAAGGCACTGTGCGGCTCTTAAAGGAGGCTGACAGGGTAAATGCACCCCTGCATGATATTCAGCCGGAAAAGACGCTCACAGGGGCAGTAAAGGGCGTGACGGTGGATCAGGTCGAGCAGCTAAAGAAAATGGCACTGCGCAGCGTGACGGATCGGCACAAGGTACAGGAGCTGACGGAGGAAAACACCCGTCTGCGGTCACAGGTGCCGTCCATGAAGAAGCGGCTGGAAGAAGCGCAGCGGCAGCAGAGGCTTGAACAGGAAAACCGGAGGCTGCGCGATGAAAACTATTATCTGCAATCCGAGCTGCAGGAGGAACGCAGCTTCACCGAGCGTCTGACGGACGGCATCGGTCGGATGCTGGACTTCTTGGAAGAACACTTGCCGGAGCGTCTGCGTCCTCTGCTTGAAAAGGCGAGGGAGCTGCTGCCCGATCCGGAGATTGGACAGCAGCAGGAGCAACAGCAGCACCAGCGAGGAATGGGCGGCATGGAGCTGTAAAAGAAGCCTGTCCGGAGGGCTTGAAAATCTCTTTCGGACAGGCTATAATAACAACTGAAAATAGGGAATTGCTGTATTGATAATCTAAGCCCCCTGTAAGGGTACTCCCAACCTATATTTTTTCTCTCTGAAAGGGAGAAAGTCGGAGGGGAAAAGGGGGGTGAGCGGAGGGGTGTTGGAAGTGTGGTAAACCTCGTTAGAGGTTTTCCAAGCCACTGTGGTAAACCCATCGGGTTTTCCATAGTGGCGGCACTTTCAATGCCCCGCAGCGAGGGGGAAAAGGGGGAGGTGACTTTCTCTTTAAGGCGGCGTAGCCGCCGCTCTTTTGCTCCCCCTTTTCCCCCTTCCCGCCCGCAGGCGATCCCCGCCGCAGCGGATTTTCTTTTTGGTACTTTTTCTTTTGTGAGGTGGTAATATGACCGAGAATTATCGAGGCTGCTACGAGTATTTGAGCGCACAATATCCGGAGGTCGGAGGCTATGAGTTTTATAAAGAGCTGTTTCCGGACAATGAGAACTCCGGAGAACGGCACACGGATTTTTCCCATCCGAACGCTGTGTATCTGTATCGGGACGAACAGAGCGAGGATAAGAAGCTCCGGCGCAGGAAGATGTATAACGACACATGGGAACAGGATTACATGGAGTTTGTCGAGGGGAACAGCCTTACTTTGTGCAGCGGTCTTGCATATCGCAGAAAGGAGAACAGGCTGGAGAACGCCCAGCGGATGTATGCTCTGATCTTCGATCTGGATGGCGTAGGTCTTGCCGAGCTGCGCAACCTCTTTCTGCGCTTTGGCGGCGATCCGGAGCGAGTGCGCCGGTTGCCGATGCCGACTTTCCTTGTTCTGTCGGGGACAGGGCTGCATATCTACTATGTTTTCCAGCAGCCGATTGACCTATACCCGAATATAAAAATTCAGCTTAAAAGTCTGAAATATGACCTCACTTTCCGGCTATGGGAGTATGGCAGCACTTCGCAGGTCAAGGCGATCCAGTATCAATCCATCAATCAGAGCTTCCGCATGGTGGGCAGCATCAATGACAAGCATGGGACGGAGCTGGTCGCTTTCCGTACCGGAGAACGGGTAACGCTGGATTATCTGAACGCCTACGCAAAGCCAGAAAACAGGGTGGATGTCAATAAGCCTTTCAGCCCATCCAAAATGACACGAGCTGAGGCGAGGGAGGCATATCCGGAGTGGTATGAGCGTGTTGTTGTGAGAGGCGAGAAAGGACGCAAGAAGTGGGATATTGCCGGAAAGGTGCATGGTGATGATCCGTATGCGCTCTACCATTGGTGGCTGCGGCAGATCGGAGAGATAAAGGGCGGGCATCGGTATTTCTTTTTGATGTGCCTTGCTATCTATGCTTACAAATGCGGTGTGTCGAAGCAGCAGCTCCGGCAGGATATGAAAGAGGCTTTTGATGATCTGCAGATGGTGAAGCATGAGAACGCATTGACCGAGGAAGATATACGGAGTGCGCTGGAAGCCTACGACAAGGAGTATTACAATTTCACGATTTCCGATATTGAAGCTCTGACCGATGTTCGCATCGAGCGCAACAAGAGGAATGGTAGATCACAGAAAGAGCATTTGAAAAGAGCAAGGGCGGTGCAGGAAGTGGATTATCCTGGCGGCACATGGAGAAGAAAAGGGGCAGAAGAAAAGAAAGCGCAAGTCTATGCGTGGCGGCAGGAGCATCCAGAGGGACGCAAGGCCGATTGTCATAGGGACACCGGACTTGATCCGAAAACGATCCGCAAATGGTGGGACACCGTACCGGAGGGGCATATAACGGTCAAAATACGCCCATCACAGGCTTTGAGCGATCTGTTGGTGGAGGAATTTAAGAAAGGGCTGTAAACGCCCCAGAAACGCCCTACAAGGCGTTTTCGGGGCGGGTAAGGGGAAGAAAAATTTCTTTTAGGTACTTGCTTTCCTAAAACTGATGTGATACAATGATTTAATCAAGAAAAGGAGTAAAAAATATGCGGCAAGGTATTCTTAAATAAAACTATAATCAAATAGTGGGAACAAAGGATTATGATAGCTCCTTTTGTAGGGGCTTAGTTTTTTGTACC
>NZ_JBQHUF010000025.1:0-19426 GCF_052065355.1 Flavonifractor sp. HCP28S3_F3 | reverse complement strand
CGGGCGGAGCGTATGCCTTACAGAGCTGAAAGGATATCAGGCCGCTGTCGGTCAGCCGGTCATCCAGCCCCGCCGTCCAAACAGCCGCCTGGACAAGGTGCGCCATATGTTCAGTAAGATTCCTTGATACGCCACAGCAAGGATGGTTATTGCATTTCCCTGCCTTTCGTGGTAAAATGTAGTTGTAAACCACCAGAGAAAACAACAACCCTGCTACCCCCCGTTATCACCACCGATAACAATTTGATAACAGCCCATCGTATAGGGCTGGATAATATGGACACATCAAATAATCAAAAAAATGAGGTATCAAATTTATGAAGCAAAATCCGTTAAATATGATGCCCAACAACGAGTGGGAATAAGAACCATTTTTCTGAACTCTCTGAATTAGTTTAGAAGTCAAAAGAATATAAAAGAAAAGCCACAGAATACAGATGAAAAAGTTCTGTATTCTGTGGCTCTTATTTATTGCCGTACTATAATCGTACTATTTGCGGAAAACTGCCTTGAATTTTTAGCCCTGTTGGGGGCCGCTGGAAGCGTTATGGGCTGCTTCAATCAGCGCCGCAACCTCTGAATGTTTGTTGGGGTAAAGATGGCTGTATGTCTGAAGGGTGGTTTCTATATTCTCATGCCCCAGCCGGTCAGCTATCAGCAAGGGGGAAAATCCCTTTTCAATCAGGAAAGAAGCGTGGGAATGTCGTAAATCGTGGATTCTGATCCGCTTGACCCCGGACTTCTTACACCCCCGGATCATTTCATGTAGAAGATAATGCTTCGTCTGACCGAACAGCCGCCCGGAGGGATCAGTTACATAAATGCAAGTGGAATATCGCTTTACCATATCGGACAGAAACGGGGGCAAAGTGATTATCCGTTTACTCTTTGGGGTTTTGGGTGGAAGAATCAAATCTTCTTTATTGTGCCTTGCATAGTTTTTGGAAATGCTAACTGTTCTGGCTTCAAAATCAAAATCGTCAACAGTTAAGGCCAGCAGTTCACCGGAGCGCATACCAGTCCAAAACAAAAGATTGAAGATCACAGCGGAAGGCGGTTTATCTGCTACCGCATGAATAAAGCGATTGAATTCATCTACCGTCCAAATCTCCATTTCATCAGCGTGTTTCTTCCCCATGCTACCGGCAAGGCGGCAAGGGTTACTTTCCAGCCGGTAATACTTCACCGCAAAATTGAAAATAGCACTGGCCTGATTGTTGACAGTCTTTAGGTAGGTTGGAGAATAGCCCTTGGGATCGGATAGAAGTTCATTTTGCCATTTGCGGATAGTGGCCGGGGTTATGGTGTTGATTGGCATATCCTTGAAAAAAGGGAGTAGCTTTGTGTTGATCAGAAATTCCTTGTTGGAATAAGTGGTGGGCTTCAGGCGGGGTTTGCAATCTTCCATGTAGAGTTCCACCAGAGAACCAAAAGACATATCACAGGAAGCGTGAGCCTTGGCCAGAAATTCCCGCTCAAAGTCTTGGGCTTCCTTCTTGGTTCGGAAGCCCTCTTTTTTCTTCTGCTTCCGGGTTCCTGTCCAGTCGGTATAGTAGAACTTGCAGAACCATGTTCCCGCCTTTTCGTTCTTGTAAACGGGCATTATATCACCTGTCTTTCTTGGAAAAAGGGTATGGCAAAGCTAAACCCCATGTGATATAATGTTCAATGGTGGTTGAAACATTAACTTCAAAAGGGTTTGTTTCGCCTGACCGCTTCCGGTGTGCAAGACCGGGGGCGGTCATTTTTATTATTTTTTGTTGCGCTGTTGCCATATCTGATATTCAACGGAATCAGCTATGGCTTTCTTGAATTCATCGAACTGACCACCTGTGAAGGTGGTTTTTTCTTTGCCTTTGATCAGTACAACATTGAGTTCTTCTGAATCAGCCGACCCTTCATAGGAAACAGAATACCCAAGTGTTTTTAGATACTGTTCAAAGGCTTGAATCTGTGAAACATCTTCACGCAGTTCTTTCAGCCTTTCAGGCCCAGCCTGAAGATCAAACCATTCCGGGCCGATCAGATCAGACGGAGAAACCCCAAGACCATCAGCAATCTTCTTTATGGTTTCTTTTTTGGGAATACGCTTCCCGGTTTCCCATTGGCAAATCATAGCTTCAGATACGCCTAATTTTTCTGCCAATTCCCGTTGTTTAAGATTTGCTTGTGACCTTACTATTTTGATATTTTGGCCGATGTTGTTCATTTTTCAGCACCCCCGTTTTAGTGTACCATACAGGGATGCGGAAATAAAGCAGAAGATTAAAAAATGTATTGACTTTAACATTTGCTTTTGCTAAAATGAGTATAGCATTAAGCGTATGCTAAAGTCAAGAGGAAATTTAGAAAGTAGGTGAAATAATGAGAATTGATAGGAAAAAACTGATTATGGCCATGCTGGATAGTAATCAAAATGCGTTGCAGTTGGCCGAAAAAAGCGGTGTTTCCCGTGTAACCATTTCCGGTGTGAAATGCGGGAAGTCTTGTTCTAAGAGTACCGCTGAAAAACTTGCCAAGGCCCTGAATGTCCCCGTGGAACAACTGATTGAAGAATAAGAAAGGATGTACTGACCATGAAAGAATTTACTTTGAACGCTGACTTTGGAATGACCGCTTCTGACGATGGGTTCGGCCTGTACGGCATTCATACCGGTGACATGATCATGTTCAAGAAAGCTGATGATCTCCCTTCCAACGGCTCCATTGTGGCCGTTTCCATCGACAATGGCCCCGCTACCCTGAAGCGCATTTCTTTCTATGGGGATTCTTCGGATTGCTACCTTGAAGGCGGTTCCGGTAAGGTTGTCCCTATCTTTATCAGCGCCGCAGATCATGACCGGCTGAAGATTTTGGGCGTGGCCGTTAGTGTGATTCACAGTCTGGCCTCTGTTTCCGAATGAAAGGGGCTTGACCCATGAAGCAAATCAACTGTATGAAAGGGGTGATTGTGAATGCAGTTATATAAAGGCTTTGTCCCTACAAAAGATAAGAAATGCCTATTTTCCTTTAAGAATGCAACATCGGATGATCTGCTGACATTTGATCAAGTCAAGAATCTTCCTGAATATGCTGGTATTCTGTCTGATGAAACGGTTCTCGTTGATGTTGATGATTTGGATCAATCTGTAATCTTGCTGAAGATCGTTGAAGCCTTGAACTTGAAATGCCGGGTTTACATGACTTCCAGAGGTAAGCACTTCCTATTCAAAAATACCCCTGACCTGATTAGAAGCAACCGCACAAAGGCCACCTTGGCCGTTGGCCTTGAAGCTGACCTGAAGGTTGGTTCCCGGAACAGTTATGAAGTTCTGAAGTACATGAATGAAGATCGGCCCATTATGTATGATGTTCCTGAAGATGAAATTCAAGAACTTCCAAAATGGCTGATTCCTGTAAAAACAGACATTGACTTCAAATCCCTTGGAGAAGGTGATGGGCGTAATGATGCCTTTTATCGGTACATTCTCACCCTTCAAGATAATGACCTGACCAAAGAAGAAGCCCGTGAATGTATCAGGCTGATTAACCATTATGTTCTGAAGAAGCCATTGGATGAACGGGAACTTGAAGTGATCCTGCGGGATGAAGCATTCCAAAAGCAATCCTTTTTCAAAGGCCGTACTTTTCAGCATGATCGTTTTGCTGAATATCTGAAGCGGGATTCCCATGTTGTGAAAATCAATGGCCGGTTGCATATCTATCAGGATGGCATTTATACCCCTTCACAAGAAGCCATTGAACGGGCCATGGTAAAAGAAATCCCGGCCCTGAAGGATGCCCAGCGTAAGGAAACACTGAAGCAACTGAACCTGATCTGTGAGAACAGAAAACCCGCTTCCCCGGAAATCATAGCCTTCAGCAATGGCCTTTACAATCTGAAGGATGATTCTTTTACAGACTTCACCCCGGATGTGGTGATCACAAATAAAATCCCGTGGCCCTACAATCCCGCCGCTTATTCTGAATTGCTGGATCACACCCTTGATAAAATTGCCTGTGGAAGATCAGAAATCAGGGCCTTGCTGGAAGAAATGATTGGTTCCACCTTCTACCGTTCCAACACTGTTGCCGGTGGCGGTTCCTTCATTCTGACCGGTGAAGGCGCAAACGGTAAATCAACCCTGTTGGATGCCCTGAAAGATCTTCTTGGGGATCAGAACATTGCTTCCCTTGACCTGAAGGAATTGGGTGATAGGTTCAAAACCGCTGAATTGTTCGGCAAGTTGGCGAACATCGGTGATGATATTGGTTCTGACTATATCGCCAATGTTGCCACCTTCCGTAAGCTGGTAACGGGCCAAAGGGTTTCCGCTGAAAAGAAAGGCCAAGATCCCTTTGAATTTGATAACTACGCCAAATTGCTTTTCAGCGCCAACGCAATTCCCCGGCTGGGCCGAACTAAGGAAAGCCCCGCTATCATGCGCCGGTTGGTAATCGTTCCCTTTGATGGCAAGTTCACTTCTGCTGATCCTGATTTCAACCCGAACATCCGTTATGATTTGCGTGATCAGGAAGTCATGGAATATATGATCCGCTTGGGGCTGGATGGCCTGAAGCGGGTGTTGAAGAACAAAGCCTTTACGAAATCAAAGGATGTGGAACAGGCTATTGAAGCCTACCGGATCGAAAGCAACCCCCTGTTGACCTTCCTTGAAGAAACTGATGCCGTGGTGAATAATCCGGTGAAACAGGTATATTTCAAATATCGGGAATTCTGCCTAACAAATCAGTTTGAACCTTTGAACAGAATTGAATTTTCAAGACAAGTTTCAAAGGCGCTGAACCTTACAACAAAGGGACAGCGGATCAATAAGGAAAAAGTTCAGGTATTCATACCGAAATCTTGAACATCATGAACGCAATCTTGTACACCTTAAAAGTCCTGAAAACAGAGCGGTTATGAGGGATGTACAAGATGTACAAGATTGGTTCAATTTCTTATTATAAAATAATCATCAAAAAAAATTTTCATAGTAGAAAAAAATATATAGTATATACCCCCCTTTTATCATGAACATCATGGACACAGAAAGGATGTGACAATATGACCGGTGAAGAATTTCTGAACTGGCTGGATGGTGTAAAGCACATTGAAAAAGTCGAATGGATTGTAAAGGGAACAGATTGCTTGGATGCTGAACAAATTGATGTGTCTGTGACCGCTGATGGTGAAAAGAAGGTTTTCTTCTTTGGTAGTGCTAAATATCTGGAACGGCCTGACGATTTTTGCAAGGTGTGTATGGCAATGATCGGGAACCGGGTAATGAAGCAAGTCGGCTTGTGTGATGATCTTGGCCCGTTCACGATGTATGATAATCCCTGTGATGTGGTCAACCAGACAATCAATGAATTGCGGCGGTGATTCCAATGGGAATGACCAACCAACAGAAACTTCAGACTTTGCGAAACCTGACCGGCCCGGAATTGTTTTCTGTGATCGTCAAAGAACTTGGTTCAGGCCCGGTATATATCCCGCCTGATGGTGATGGAGCGATACGGGAACCGAGGAACTTGAAAATTCAGGTCGATTTTTTATCCCCGGAGTTTGAAGGGGAGCCGTTGGGAAAGGTTTATCAGGTTTTGGCTAAAAGATATAATCTTTCCACCCGGCAGATCAAAAGAATACTGAAGCAACACACAAGCGGTTCAAGGTGACTTGGCCGCTTGTGTCTTATTATACACAATATATTGTGTCATTTTATTTGAGCATGTCACTTTATATACAATATGTAGTGATTTTATGGGAAGAAAATGGTATAATTGGTTTATCAGAAAGGTGGTGATTATATGACCCCAAGGCAACAGAAGTTTGTTCAGGAATACTTGATTGATCTAAATGCAAAACAGGCGGCAATTCGGGCCGGGTACAGTCCAAAAACAGCACAGGAACAGGCTTCAAGGTTGTTATCCAATGTTAAGGTTCAAAACGCTATTGCGGCCTTTATGGATAATATGACCGCTTCCAATATGGCTAATATTCAGGAAATCATGGAGCATTTGACCGCCGTAATGCGAGGGGAAGCAACTGAAGAAGTCCTGATATTTGTGGGTAATGGCGTTCAGCAGATCACCACCAAACAGGTTTCCGCTAAAGACAGAATCAGAGCGGCGGAATTGCTGGGCAAGCGTTATGGGCTGTTCAGTGACAAGATGAATATTGATGGCCTTGTTCCTGTGGTGATCGTGGGGGATGATCAACTTGAAGATTGATCCCCATTCCAACACCCTAAAAAGGTAAAAACCTGTGAAAACCTGTTATCAAAATGCTATCCCCGACATTTCCGACACCCTAAAAGGATATGGCTATTTTACCGGAAAGAAGGTGATCCTGTGAAGAAACACCCCATCACAAAAGTTTATGTATCAGCGGCCCCGAATGGCCGAATCAAGGCCAAGGCTTACCGGGGCAACAAGAAAGATGAACCAGTTCTTTTTGACACGGTTCAGAATTTTTTTGAATGGCCTGAACTTTCTGAAGAAACCAAAGTTGAATTCACTCCCAAAGGCATTATTCCCCGTATGGCCTTACCCTGTGAACCGATATTCTACTTCTGCGCCCCTGATGAAATCAAAGACTTCATATCCCTGACCGATGCTGGGGATCGTGTCGGGTGGTTGGAGAAGTACACAGATTTGATCAAGGCGCTTCATGCTGAACAGTTTGATGTTTCATGTATTGTGGGAAACAGTGTGGATTTTACTGATTTGATCAGTAACCCGAAAGGCTATACCCCGGAAGAAATGATCCGCCGTTATGAAGATATTTGGTCATTTTAGAAACCTGTTAGTAACAAAAACGGCCAAAAATCAATAAATACCAGCATTTTGCAACTATTAAAAAATGAAGGGATGAAATAATATGAAAACTTTTGCCCAGATCAGAGAATATGCGATTGCTCAATATCAGAGAATTGCCAGCAAACGGGACGAGGTTAACAAGAACTATGAAAAATTACTTGAAATGAACATCTATACCCCGGAATACTTGCAGAAAATTAAGGATGAAGGCGAAGCCGAGGTTGCCAAGGTTTGTGCTTCTGTGGCCGCCGATCTGGAAGCGGTGGTAAAGCTGACAGTTTCGGAAAAAAAGACGGCGCTGAACAAGATGCTGACGGATGCACCCAGCGCCGAACAGATGAACCTTCTGACTTCTCTTCAGGTTCAGGGTAATACAATTACAGCCGATGAAGTCAAATCTATTGCCCTTCAGCTTTCCGGGAATTACAGGGCGCTTCACACCCTTCAAGTTATTGCCGAAAAGGCAGGGCAGAAGCTTCATCTCCCGGTTCAGTATGACTATCAGGCGTTGACCGATGCACTGAATTGGGCTGAAAAGTACCTGTATAATGTGGTTTCTGATGTGAAGAACACCACCGATTACCGGCAGATGGGCTTGGACAGTAAAGTTTTCCTTGATGTTTGGGGCGGCGCTGATCATGGAGCGCATGATGATCTGAAGTATAAAAACAATGCGGTTGATATTCTGGACGGTAACGAACAGACCACGCCCACTGTGGAACCCCGCAAGTTGACCGATCAGGAACGGATCATTGTGGAAAGCCTGTTTTCCGATGGCGTTCCCAATGGAGATGCCATGACACAGATCATGAACAGCCCTGAATTGCGTACATTGGTTAGCCTTCATCCAAAGTATAAGGCCCTGCTGAACTGATCCCCGGTTCCCCTGAAGGCTTTCATAACCGGCCTTCAGGGGAATCCCCCCCCCCATTATAGGAAGAAGGTGAACCAATGACCAATGAAGAACTTGTGGCCTTAATCCAAGCGGGGGATCATGTTCAGGATAATATGGGCCAACTATATCAGCAAAACAAAAACTTCATTGTAGGGATCGCCTTACCGTTTTCCAATGCCGCTGATATGGATGATCTCATGCAGGAAGCCTATTTTGGATTATACAAAGCGGCACAAAAGTTTGATCCTGATCTTGGATTCAAGTTTCTTACTTATGCGGAATATCCAATTAGGGTATCTGTCCAGCGATATTGCCAAAACAACGGGCAATTGAAACGGGTTCCCGTCCATGTTTTGGAACAGATTTCAAAGTACCAAAAATTCCGTTACGATCTCCGTGCTGTTACTGGTACAGACCCAACCGATGAAGAATATTGTCACCACCTTGGAATTTCAAAGTCTAAACTAAAAACCCTTCGTTCCTATATGGCCGGGGCTGAAATAACCAGCTTGGATGAAGCTATTCCCGGAACTGAAGATTATTCACTTGCTGACACCATTGCAGATGATTTCAACCTTGAAGAATCTGTGGCTGACAGCGTTGGTGATCAACAGGTACAGGCTGTCATTTGGGGTGCTGTTTCTGACCTTGGCGGTAAGGAAGCGGATATAGTTGAAGGTTACTATAAAAACGGTGAAACCCTTGATAATCTGTCAAATCGTCTGGAAATCAGTAAAGAAAGGGTGCGGCAAATCAAACATAATGCCATTGGCACCCTTCGCCACAACCGGAAGCTAAAAGAAGCCGCTGAAGTTTACGGCTATGGTTGCGCCCAATCCTATCATTGGGGAATTGGCCGCTTCGAGGAAACAGGCACTTCTTCAACAGAATTTTTGGCAATCAAGCGGATTGAACTGGAAGAAGGGCAAAACCGTAATCTGCAAAAGGCCCGTGAGCTGAACGCAAGTATTCCCTTAATCGCTGACGGATTCCGAAACAGAAACAAGGGCTATACCCCACATGGAATCAAATCTTTGGAAGAAATAAACAAAAAACTTGAATCTTTGAACAAAGAAGTTGAAGCCCATAAAAAAGCCAATCAAGAAAAACTTCAAGAGAAAAGGGCGGTGAAAAACAATGCTAAAACATGAAAACCCCAACATTGAGATTATCAACAAAAATCTGTGGGCCGTGCGCTTCAGCTTGATCCCGTTTATTCCCCAGATCAGCTATGAGCCTGATCCTGATGTTCCTGTTGATCAGGTTCCGGGGCAGTTGGCCCCCGGTGGGCTGATGATCTTGAACAAGGATTACAGGCAGTATGAGAGGGTTAAACGGGCTACAATTTCCGCTATGAGCCTGAAACCCCGGCAGATCAATAAAGAACTGGATGCTTTGGCCCATGATCCGGTGAACAGTCCTATGCAGGTGATTTGGCGTTATTGCCTATTGGCTGAATTGGAGCGCCGTAAAATTAAGAAAGGTGGTGTGGCATAATGGCAACAATCAGAACTGCAATTTATCTGTATGACGGCATGACCCGCCCACTTCAGGCCATGAACCGTGGCATGAATACCCTGATTAACGCTATGGAAAATGCCCAAGGAACCTTTGACCGTGGATTTGATTCCACTGTTCTTCAGCAGGTCAGAGAAGATATAGCGGAAGCAACCGTGGGGTTTGATCAGATGGAACAGAATATCAGGCAATCGGATCACGCCCAAGACCGGTTTAACGATTCCATTCGGGATGGTTCCACCGCCGCTGACGGCCTTTGGAACAAGCTGAAGGGAATTGCGGCCACCGTGGGTGGATTGACCGCATTGAAGAAGCTGGTTGACCTATCGGATAGCATGGCAAGCACCAAGGCCCGGTTGAATCTGATCGTGGATGATGGCGGTTCCGTGGCCGATTTGGAAAAGAAAATTATGGCTTCCGCACAGCGTTCAAGGGCTTCTTACCTATCTACGGCTAAAGCCGTTTCTCAAATGGGCCTGATGGCCGGTGATGCCTTTGCCAACAATAATGAACTGATCGCCTTCACGGAAACCCTGAATAAACAGTTTGTTATTGCCGGTGCAAATGCGGCGGGTGCTGAAGCCGCAACACTTCAGCTTACACAGGCTATGGCTTCCGGTGTTCTTCGTGGTGAGGAATTGAACAGCGTTTTTGAACAGGCTCCCAATGTGATTCAGTCTATTGCCGATTATCTGGATGTTCCCATTGGACAGATCAGAACAATGGCTTCTGAAGGGCAGATCACCGCCGATATTGTCAAGAACGCCATGTTTGCGGCGGCTGATGAAGTAAACGCTAAATTTGAATCTATGCCTCTGACTTGGGGACAGGTTTTCACACAGGCCGGGAATATCGCCCTTCAGGTGCTTCAGCCCCTTTTGAACGGAATCAACTGGCTTGCAAACAACATTTCTATCATTGGCCCCGCTGTTTTGGGTTTGGCCGGTGCCTTTGCGGTGTTCCAGATCGCCGCCCATTGGACACAGATTGCGGCGGCGGCAACGGCCATTTATCATGGCGTGGTCAATTTCCTTTCCATCGGCTTTGGCGTTCTGACCGGCAACACAGCGGCGGCTTCTTCGGCGGTGTTCACCTTCAATTCTGCGCTGTTGGCCAACCCCATTGTTTGGGTGGTAATGCTGATCATGGCATTGATTGGCGCATTGTATGCCGGTGTAGCCGCTTATAACAAGTTCACCGGTGCTGGTGTTTCTGCAACCGGCATTATTGGCGGGGCCTTTGCTGTGTTGGGCGCTTTCCTGATCAACAGCTTCATTGTTCCCCTTCAGAATGGCTTTGCTATGATCGCCAACTTCCTTGGCAATGTGTTCAATAACCCCATTGCCGCTGTGAAGGTTGCTTTCTATGATATGTGCCTTACCGTGATTGGCTATATCACCAAATTGGCCCATGCCATTGAAAATTTGCTGAATAAGATCCCAGGCGTAACCGTGGACATTACCAGCGGCCTTGATAACTTCTATGCGGGATTGGAACAGGCCCAACAGAAGGTGAAGGATGAATCCGGTTGGGTTGAATATGTCCAGAAGATGGATTTCATTGATTACTCTGATGCCGCTTCCGCTGGTTACAAATTCGGTGAAGGAATTGCTGATAAGATTTCCGGGGCCTTCAATTTGGGCGGTGTTGAAGCCTTTGACCTTGGCAACACCCTTGATGGTATCTATGGCAACACCGGCGATACGGCCAACAATACGGCGGCCACCGCTGATGCTTTGGATATTACGGAAGAAAATTTGTCTTATTTGCGTGATATTGCAGAGCGTGAAGCAATCAACCGGTTCACCACCGCTGAAATTCATGTGGATATGGGCGGAGTTACCAACAACCTTGCTTCCGATATGGATATTGACGGGGTGTTGGATGCCTTTGGTGAACGCCTTGCAGAAGAAATTGAAGTTCACATGGAAGGTGTGTCGGCATAATGAATCATCCTTCTGAAAAAGCACGGCCACCCCCTTTGAAAAGTTAATTTCATAATCCTTTGTCAAATTACCTTCCATTCTTTAGCCCCGGATCAAGTAGGATGATCCGGGGCTTTTTCTGCCTTTGGTAACATGATAGTAACAAGAGAAGCGGGAAACCCTTGATATTTCAGGGGCTTCCCGCTGTTTTGCGTTTATTGGGTGATAAAAGCGCCCGTTTTGTTGCCGTTGCGTTCCCTTGCCGCCTGTGGTATGCTGTTGGTATACTGGAAGGGGGTGAACGCCTTGGGGAAAGGATATACATACAGATGCTCAAACTGTGGATTGGAAAAGGAATTGCTTACGGGTATAGGCTTCATAGTCCATCAGGAAGCCGCTGTGGAGCGGGAAAGCGTGTTGGCGGGTATCTATGGCCCCAAGGCACAAGCGGCCCTTGTGGCCCATCCTGAAGCCCCTGTGGAAGTAGAACACGCCCTATTCCAATGCGGAGCCTGTGGAAAGCTGGAAAGC
Source organism: Flavonifractor sp. HCP28S3_F3 (assembly GCF_052065355.1). NCBI lineage: Bacteria > Bacillati > Bacillota > Clostridia > Eubacteriales > Oscillospiraceae > Flavonifractor > Flavonifractor sp. HCP28S3_F3. The sequence continues at coordinate 7,756 of NZ_JBQHUF010000025.1, read as the reverse complement.
CGCTTGGCCGTCACGATAAAGGCCGCTGTTCGGGTTCGAATTCACCAGCGGTGTGAGTGTGGGAAAATCATGCACCGGATCAGAGCGGGGAAAGATATTGTTTGCCCCAAATACAAACACCCCTTTGAAGCAACTGATCTGATAGCCGTTACCATGTGGGATTGAAGGGCGGTGGGATCGGTGCTGTTCTACAAACAAAATAAAACCGATCAGATTTGGTGGGTAGACACTTCGGAATGGGATGGATATTTCTTGTTCAGCTTTGACCGGAAAACGGTTTTCAACCTGTTTTCCGATTATCCACACAAGTTGACAGCAGAACAGAAAGAAATCTTTGATCGGGAAAATCCATTTTGGGCTGACTTTTTCAAAGATAGACAACGGGGGCTTTGATTATGAACTATGAAAAGGTTTTGGAATATGCAAAATCAGAAGGCTATGATGGCGCTGAATACTTAGGGCGGTATCATGGCTTCTTCTGCTATGCACCGTTCTATGATCTTCCGGTTGGTGAAGCTGTTCCCCCAACCGGGTTGCCCTGTCTAATCTTGGTGGATCAGGCCGGGAACATTCACCTTTCTTCACCGGAAGAAGCTGTTCTTTATGGTGATGGAATTAGGAAACAGCTTGAAGAAGATTTTGTTGGGCGGTTCGGTGGGCGGATGTATTATGCCTGCCCTTCTGGTTGGCCCATCTATGCTCACAGGGGCCGGGATTATCATTTGGATGAGGATATTGCTGATCCTGAAGCTACCATGAAGAAAAGTTTGAAACAGGGTACGAATCTTCTAATCAAGACCTTCCCGAAAGTAGATTTGTACCCTGATCAAACGGTGGATTATTGAATTTGAAAGAGGAATGACCATGAAATTATTAGAAAGAGCAAAATCCTTGATTGCAGATTCAGAGGTTAAGGAAGGCACAAAAGATTTTTTAGCTGATGCTGTTTCAGCTTTGTTGGGTGATCCTGTTGCGGCGGGAAAAATTATGCTGTCATTGATGGAAAGCCCATTCTTTTTCCAAGAAAAGCTATTTTGGCAGAAATTTGAGATGTTCATTTACGGGATTGACATGAATGAAGAAGAACGAGCAAAGTTCTGTGCAAAACTGACCGAGGATGGCACAAAGGGAGATAACCCATACAGATTACTTCAGGCTATCAACCATGCTGAAACACGGCGAAAAGTTGAGTTCCTAATCAATGCAAGCCGGTCATTGGGTGCTGGATTTATTGATCTTGCAACCTATTTTCGGATATGCCATGCCATTACAAACACGATGGAAGAAGATTTGGTTTTCCTGTCAAAACATATTCAGGATAAAGAAGATTTTGGATATAGTGATATTATTCAGGGCCTTCAAAATGCAGGGCTAATGCGTCAAAGTGTTATTGATGCAAATGGCGATGATAGATTTGTGTTCACGCCTTTTGCAGACACACTTGATCAATTTGCTGTCAGCTACAATAATGTTGAACGCTACCCGATGATGGGGAATACAACAGCCCCTTCTGAACGCTCTGTTGGAACAAAGATAACCCAATTGGACTGGGAGGAGATAGTATGACTTCTAATTGAAAGTTAATTCTCAAAGGGTGCTGGACTTTCTTTGATCCTGATGTGGTGTATTGAGTTCAGGGCGGATGAAAAATAGCGTACTAAAACCGTACTACCTGAAGTTCAGAGATTGTTTTAGAGTTTATTTCAGATTGAATATCATGAACTTTTTGCCGGATTTGACCCATATTTTCCGCAAAAGACACACTTTTCAGCTATGTTCAGTGTAAGCGGAAACAGAGTGGGAATAACTGACAAAACCCGCAAAGCCTTGAAAACACTGGGGTCTTAAAGCGGAAACGGGGCATTTGATAGCAAATTGATAGCAGATACCAAAACCGGATTTACTTTGTTCACTCCCGTATAACGGGTGGCTTGCGGGTAAATCCTCCATATCCTAAGAAAAAGGTCTTGCTGACTTTCACCAGTCGGCAAGACCTTTTTTGTTATTTGTCTTTTCTCTGTTTCTTCAATCCTTTTATCAGAGCATCGCTTAATTCCTTCGAGGGGACTTTGGCCCACCGCTGGGTGGTGTCGTACTTCGGGTAGTTGTAGCGCCAGCGGTCATAGTCCTCCTTGGTGATCTCCCCGGCCTCCAACTTCGCCGCCTGTTCCCGCCACGCAATCAAGATTTTGTTCAGCTCACTGGCTTGACGGCCTCCCTGAAAAATATCTGCTTGCAGGCAGGCACGTCCATCCGCCTCTACCACTTTCAGACTGTAAACATCCTCCAAGGCGAACAGCGTATGGGCCAAACCTATGTAGTTGTCTATGTCCGGGACGCTCAACGCCTGGGGCGATACATCTAATGTATGCGCCAGGGCAGCGGTCAAGTCGGCCTTCGGCGTCCGGGTGCCTGTTTCGTACTGTGCCAGACGAACATCGGCGGAACGCTCTGGAAAGCCCACCGCCATACCAAGATACTTCTGTGTCATACCCCGGAGGGTGCGGAAAAAATGGATGCGCTCTCCTATTGCCATAAATGCCAACTCCTATCTGGTGGTTTCTGTCGAAAGTAGTATAACATATTCGCTTAGTAACAGTCAAGAGTATCTTAAACAAAAAAGTTAAAAATTATTCCGCAAGCAACTTGACAAAGCAAATTTGCTTAGTTATAATAGGTTAAGCATAAAGGCTTAGTTCTGGGGCCATGAAAGGAGGTGAGCGCACAATGGCAAGCACCATGTTCATGCGGGTGGACGAGGTAGCGGAGGAATTAGGGGTTTCTGTCCCCTATGCCTATAAGCTGATTCGTTCTATGAATGCGGAGTTGAAAAAGACGGGCTGTATTACCATTTCAGGCCGCATCGACCGCAAATTCTTCCACGAAAAATTTTATGGCACAAGAAGCCAGAGCGAAAGGAGTGATTAACCTATGGCGGCGTTTAAGAACAAGGCCAACGGCACTTGGTACGTCCAATTCCGCTATACGGACTGGAAAGGAGAGCGCCAGCAGAAGTTAAAGCGTGGCTTTGCCACCAAGAAAGAGGCCCAGGCGTGGGAACGGGAGTTTCTGATGCAAAAGCAGGCCGATGTGAACATGACCTTTGAGAGCTTCGCCCAGCTCTATGAGAAGGATATGAAGCCCAAGCTGAAACTGAACACCTGGCTGACAAAAGAAAGCATCATCCAGAAGAAAATCCTGCCGTATTTTGGAAAACGGAAATTGTCGGAAATCACCGCCAAGGACGTGATGGACTGGCAGAACGCGATCCGAGGGTTAACGGACGCCAAGGGAAAACCCTATTCCCCTACCTATCTCAAAACCGTCCACAATCAGTTAAGTGCCCTCTTTAACCATGCTGTCCGCTACTACGGCCTCCAGGTCAATCCTGCGGCCAAGGCCGGGAACATGGGGGTGGAGGAACGGCGTGAAATGCTGTTCTGGACGAAGGAAGAGTATCTGAAATTTGCCGACGCCATGATGGACAAGCCCCTCTCCTACTATGCCTTTGAAATGCTCTACTGGTGCGGTATCCGGGAGGGGGAACTGCTGGCCCTCACCCCAACAGACTTCGACTTTGAGGCGGGTACAGTGTCCATCAGCAAATCCTATCAGCGGCTCAAGGGCAAGGACGTGATTACCACTCCTAAGACGAAAAAGAGCAACCGTGTCATTAAGATGCCCAAATTCCTCTGTGGAGAGATGGAGGACTACTTAAAGATGTTTTACAGCACCGGGGCAAATGAACGGATTTTCCCTGTCAGCAAGCACTATCTCCACCATGAAATGGACAGAGGTGCGAAAGCGGCGGGAGTGAAGCGGATCAGAATTCACGACCTCCGACATTCACACATTTCCCTGCTGATTGATATGGGCTTCACCGCCCTGGCAATCGCTGACCGGGTGGGGCATGAGAGTATCGATATCACCTACCGCTACGCCCATCTGTTTCCTACAAGGCAGACGGAGATGGCGGACAAACTGGACTTTGAAAGGATGGGAACGTAACCATGTCACTGAAAAACCGAGACAACAAAAATCGCTGGAGGAACAAGACCGTGGCCTTCCGGGTGTCCCCGGAGGAAGATGAACAGATCGAGGCCGCTGTGCGGCTCTCCGGCCTGACAAAGCAGGACTACATCACAAGACGCCTCCTGTGCCGGGACGTAGTGGTACAGGGTAATCCCAAGGTCTACAAAGCCCTGCGTGACCAGCTTGCCGCCGTTCTGGACGAACTGCGGCGGGCCGAGGACGGGGCTGGCGTGGACGATGAACTGCTGGACACCATTCAGATGATCGCCGCTATCATGGGCGGCATGAAGGAGGATTGATAGATTGATGGATTCCAGAGAAACGAAAAGGACTGTCCCGGTTCCGTCTGTTGGCGCAGACGGGGAACAGCCCATTTCACAAACACCTACCGCAAGTATAACAGAGGAAACGACAGAAAACAATCCCCCTGAAAAAAATTATGCGGAACTGCTGCGGAAAATGCAGCGCATGAACGACCCGGCGTATCTCCCCACGATTTCCATGAACGAGTTGTACGAGAACGTCTATCAGAGCAGACCGCCCGTCATTGACGGTCTGCTCTATCCGGGGACGTACCTCTTTGCGGGAGCGCCCAAGGTAGGCAAGTCGTTTCTGATGGCCCAGCTTGCCTACCACGTCAGCATGGGCCTCCCCCTGTGGGACTATCCCGTTCACAAGGGGACTGTCCTCTATCTGGCGCTGGAGGACGATCACCGTCGCTTGCAGGAGCGGCTTTACCGGATGTTCGGCATGGACGGCACCAACGACCTCCTCTTTTCCATCTGCGCAAAGCAGGTCGGCAACGGGCTGGAGGAACAGCTAAAGCGATTCGTGCAGGAACACCCAGACACCAAACTGATTATCATTGACACCCTTCAGAAGATTCGGGAGGCTGGCGGGGATAAGTACAGCTACGCCAACGATTATGAGGTGGTAGGAAAGCTGAAACGCCTTGCTGACGCTTGCGGCGTCTGCCTCCTACTGGTACATCACACTCGGAAGCAGCAGGCCGACGACAAGTTTGATATGATCTCCGGCACCAACGGCCTGTCGGGGGCAGCAGACGGGGCCTTTCTTCTTCAGAAGGAGAAGCGGACGGACGGCACCGCCACCTTGGATGTGGTAGGACGTGACCAGCAAGACCAGCGGCTCTATCTCATTAAGGACAAGGAACACCTGACATGGACACTGGAGCGGATGGAAACGGAGTTGTGGGTAGAACCCCCCGACCCGGTGCTGGAGGCCGTAGCCGCCTTTATCACGGCGGAGAGGCCGTCCTGGGGCGGTACGGCCACGGAGTTGGCGGCAGCCCTGCAAGTGGATATGAAGCCCAATGCCCTGGCGATGCGGCTGAACGTCCGGGCCGGGAAACTGGCAACGGACTATCATATCCGCTATGAGAACACCCGCACCCACGCCGGGAGAAGTATCAGCCTGACCCTGGATCCTCCCCAAGCGTGACGACCGTGACGGCTGTGACGGCTTTTTTGAGAGCGGGGGCGGTGTCCAAAACATCGTCACGGTCGTCACGGCTGTCACGGGGAGCGGGGTCAAATGTCAAGGGGGCATACCTGTGGGTGGAGATTGCCGCAAGGCAATACAACCCGAACCCCTTGATATTTGGCCCACGGAGGACACTTGCCGGGTGGTGGAAAGGCTGTGCCTTTCCACCTGCCCAACGGCGAGTGGAAAAGTTTAGGCGGGGTGCAGGGCGCCCTTTTCAAAGGGCGGCCCTGCTGGGGGAGGCAACCGCAGTTGCCGGGGGCAAAGCCCCCGCACCCCCTCGGAGAGCCCACGGCACTTTCGCACCAACGGGGCGAAAGTGTCATAGTGGGTTATTACACTTCCCGCAGGAAGTGCCTTCCCCGAACCCCCGTCCATTTTCAACAACCAAACATCTGAAATGGGAGGATTTTTGCCTATGGCGAGAGGCGACGGCATTGACCGCACCAACGCAAGAAATATGAGGCTGACCGCTGCTAAAATCGGCAACACCCAGCAGCACAACGAACGCGAGAAGGATTCCTATGTCAACCAGGACATTGTACCAGAGCGGACGTCGCTCAATGTCCATTTCAAGGTCCCATCCGCAGGGTATCAGGAGATGTTCTCCCAAATGGAGGCCGATGGTGTGATCTCCACCCGTGGCATTAAGGCGGACGCATTTCGATACGGTGAGTTGGTCTTTGATGTGAACTCCGCCTACTTCTACAATCACGGCGGCTATGACTTCGCAAAACAATTTTACACCGACGCATACAAATCCGCAATCAAAATCGTAGGTGGAGAGCAGTATATTTTGTCGGCGGTCATGCACGCCGACGAACGCAACCGGGCTATGTCCGAGGCGCTGGGAGAGGACGTGTACCACTACCACCTCCATGTGGTCTATATCCCGGTGGTGGAGAAGGAGATACGATGGACAAAGCGGTGCAAGGACAAATCCCTGGTGGGCAAGGTCAAAGAAACCGTTATGCAGGTCAGCATGAGCAAAAAGTGGGCATCCCAGCCCGCAGTAGACGAGGCCACCGGGGAGCCATTACGAACAGCAAAGGGCAAGCCTGTGCTGAGAAAGTCGTACAGCGTCTTGCAGGATGATTTCTTTCAGCAGATGCGCTCCGCTGGCTACACGGACTTGGAGCGTGGAGAGCGTGGCAGTTCCGAGGAACATCTGACGGTCACGCAGTTCAAGGTGAAGTGTGAACAGGAGCGGCTTGCACAGCTTCAGGAGGCGGCTGTGCTGGCCCAGGCCGAGGTTGACCGAAGGAACAGGGAGGCGGCAGCTGCCGAAAAGGAAGCGGCCCAGGCCAAGGCCAAACTAAACGATGTGGCCCACATGCTGAAAGGCATGGAGAAGCTGGCGGAGGAATTTTCCAGCGACCCGGAACAGGTCTTGCCAGAAGCGGGACCGCTGGAATCGGCCAGGGCCTACCGGGAGAAAAAGGCCAAGCCCTTATGGGCGAAGATCGTCAAGGTGCTGCGGTCTGTCTACCGGGCCTACTGCGACCTCAAATCCAAATTTGAGCGGCTGCAAGCGGACTATGGCCGGGAGGTCAGCAAAAATAGTTCCTTATCAGAAAGGATTTACGAGGTCTGCGCCGAGAGGGACAGTCTAAAGGGAAAGGTCAGGGACTATGAGCGGGTCAGGCGGGCCATTGGCCCGGAACAGGCGGACAGAATATTAGAGGCCGCTTACCAGCAGGAACAGGCTGAAAAGGAACGGAAACGGGACGCAAGGCAAAAAGCAAGATTAGGCGCACGATAATCACCAAAAACGGAGGGTGTTCCAGTGAATGCCCTCCTGATTTATTTGGGGAATCGGGTAAAATAATTTCTTGTTTTTTAGAGTGTACTATGATATACTGCTATTATCCTGATTTGAGGAGTCTACCAAATATGCGGCAAGGTATTCTTAAATAAAATTTGATAATGGGCGCAAAAATGATTGCCCCTTGCAGGGGCTTAGTTTTTGTACCCAATTTAAGAATACTTTTGCCTTTTTAGTAAATATCGTGACGGACAGCGGCTCATGTAAGCCGTCATACTTCTGTTTGTCCGAAGTCATGATCCCCAGCGGTAAAAGTATTAGCCGCTGGGGATTTTTATGCCCTTCGGGGCAGTAAAGGGAGGACAATCACATGAAAATAATCAATATTGGAATTCTTGCCCATGTAGACGCTGGAAAGACGACCTTGACGGAGAGCCTGCTATATGCCAGCGGAGC
>NZ_JBQHUF010000024.1:0-21132 GCF_052065355.1 Flavonifractor sp. HCP28S3_F3 | reverse complement strand
CCCCTCCACGGGGCGCATACCGCCTTTTCTTGTTATCCAGCCCTCCGGCTGTATCGGTTGAGCAAAAGTCCGCGTGGGATTGATGTGGTATCTTTAACTTTGGGAAACTCCCAGCTCCCACTTGCTCACCGCCTGGCGGGACACCCCAACCCGGGCGGCCAGCTCCTCCTGGGACAGCTTTTTCTGTTTGCGATAGTATTGGATCTTTTCACCTAATGTCATATCCCGTCACCTCCTGACGGCTTCAGGCTACCAGAAAACGCGGTTGCGATCCACCAGCAACGGCTGGAACTTTCCGCAACCAGCGGTTGCGAAGGGTCAAACATACCCCAAAAGGCCTCGAACAGACACTTCTCCGGAGGAGATGACCTCTTCCCCGCCGTCCTTCCAGGCCACCCGCAGGGAAAAGTCCTCTTCCACCCCCAGCGCGGTGCCCTCCCGTTCCCCGGCGGCGAACAGCACCCGGATCGGCTGTCCCACGGTGAGACAGTCGGCCCGGTAGCGCTCCAGCCACTGCGCCCGCTCCTGAGGAAAACCAGTATACAGGCGGTCCAGGCTGTCCAGCAGCGCCCGGGCTACCTCCGCCCGGCGGGGAGCCTTCCCCAAAGCCTGGGCCAGCGAAATGGCCACCGGAGCCACCTCAGGCCCAAAGTCGACCTCAGTCTGGCTGACGTTCACGCCGATGCCCACCACCACATACCGGAGGGCGGCGGTCTCAGCCTCCAGCTCCAGCTCGGTGAGGATGCCGCACAGCTTGCGGCCGTTCAGGATCACATCGTTGGGCCACTTGATACCGGGCCGGATGCCGCACACCGCCTCAATGGCGTCGCACACCGCCACCGCCGACCAGGCGGTGAGGGCAGACACCTCAGACAGGGGGCATTCTGGTCTCAGGGCCGCCGACAGATAGAGTCCCTTTCCCGGCGGGGAAACAAAACTGCGCCCCCGGCGGCCCCGGCCGCCGGTCTGCTCCCCTGCCACCACTGTCAGGCCGTCGGGGACCTCCCCAACCGCCCGGCGCTTGATCTCGTTGTTGGTGGAATCCACTGTATCCAGGCAGATGATCTCGCCACCCACCCGGCGCCCTGGCCTGGCAAGCTCTCCCGCCGAGAGCAGGTCGGGGGATTCCTCCAGCCAATATCCCTTTCTGGGGGCAGAGGAAATGAGATAGCCCTCCTGACGCAGCGCCTCCATAGCCTTCCACACCGCCGCCCGGCTTACCCCCAGCGCTCGGCTCATGGCCTCCCCGGACAGAGGCTCTCCCTCCTGCTGCCGCAGCAGGGTCAGCACATCATCCCGCAGCATATCGGTCCCTCCTTTTTCCTCATTGTACCGTTGCGAGTGTTTTCATGTCAACCTTTCTTTTCTTTTGGTTGACATTTCTTATATTGTAAACTATAATTCACTTTAAGTTTACAATATGGAGGCAACCATGAAAACAAGACAGTTGGCATCCACAGGCATTATGGCGGCATTGATCGTCATCTGCGCCTGGATCACCATCCCCACGGTGGTGCCCTTCACCATGCAGACCTTTGCCATTTTTCTGGCGGTGGGGCTTTTAGGCGGCAAGCTGGGCAGCCTGGCGGTGGGGGTATACCTGCTGCTGGGGGCGGTGGGCCTGCCGGTGTTCTCCGGCTTCCGGGGCGGTCTGGGGACCTTTGCCGGGGTCACCGGCGGTTACCTGCTGGGCTTTCTGCTGCTGGCTCTGGTCATGTGGCTGGGAGAGCGGCTCTTCGGGGACAACACAGTGGTCTTTCTCCTGTCGGCCATCGCGGGGCTGGCGGTGTGCTATTTTTTCGGCACGGCGTGGTACCTGCTGCTCTACACCAGGACCACCGGACCGGTGAGCCTGTGGACAGTGCTGGGCAGCTGTGTGTTCCCCTTCCTCCTTCCTGACGGGCTGAAGCTGGCGCTGGCGCTGGTCCTTCGCCGTCGGCTGCACCCCGCCCTGCAGATGAAATAGGACACATATCCCTATCCCCCGTCCCATATAGATAGACAAGACTATGTGGGAAAGGCGGGGTGGAGCATGCCCTATGAGGACAACCGGATGCGGCCGGAGGCCGCCCATCACATCATCCTGGAGGAACGGGAACGGCTCTCTGTCTCCGGCGTGGAGGAAGTGGAGAGTTTTGACGAGAACACCATCGTTATGAGCACCAGCCGAGGCACTTTGGTGATCCGGGGAGAAAATCTGCACATCGAGAAGCTCAGTCTGGACGGCGGAGACCTGAAGGTAGAGGGGGACATCGACGCGCTGACCTACGAGGACGGCGGCCGTGACCGCTCTGGCGGCCTGCTGGCCCGGCTGTTCCGCTGAGATGGCCGGACCACTGGGGTGGCAGGCCGTCTTTCTGGCCGGAGGTCTGGCTCTGGGTCTGGGTGTCGGCCTGCTGTACGACCTGCTGCGGGTCATGCGGGTGCGCATCCCGCTGCCTCTGATCGGCGGGATATTGGATCTGCTGTTTTGGCTGGCGGTGACGGTGGGCTTGTTCGTATACGCCACTGCCGTGGGTAACGGCGAAGTGCGCTTCTATGTCATCGCCGCAGTGCTGCTCGGCGCCACGGCCTACTTTCTGTCCGCCAGCCGCTGGGTGCTCAAGGCAGGCTATGCTCTGGCTGATTTGATATCCATAATTTGTAAAATATTGCTCTTTCCTGTTCATCTGCTGCTGCGCCTGGGCAAAAAACTTTCAAAAACCGCAAAAAAATCCTTCCATTATCAGCTGAAGTGGTATAAAATAAGACTACTATCCAGGGAAATGGATGAGATACACCGGGCAGTACGAGAGCAAGCTGGGGAAGGAGCCGTCCATGAAGGTCAAAAAAGCGTCTCTTTTAACAAAGATCGTGGTTCTGGCTCTGCTCATCGCCGCCGCTACCGCTCTGCTGAATCTGCAGCACAAGATCACCGCAGCCCAGGCCGATCTGGCTCAGGCGCAGTCGGAAGTGGCCGCCCAGAAGCAGATCAACGCGGATCTGGCCGACGCGGTGGAAAACAGCGACGACCCGGAGCGTCAAACCGACATCGCCAGGGATAAGCTGGGTCTGGTGGAGCCGGGTGAGTATGTCTTCTATTTCACCGATTGAATTTAAAAGAGAGGATTTTGCTGGCAATTATGGAGTTTGGTGTTGGTTCGATTGTGGAAGGAAAGGTCACGGGGATTACGAAGTTCGGCGCGTTTGTCGCCTTGCCGGAGGGCAAGTCGGGACTGGTGCATATCTCTGAGATCGCCTATACCTATGTCAACGATGTAAAGGATCATCTGAAGGAAGGTCAGGAGGTCAAGGTCAAGGTCATCGGCATTGACGAGAACGGCCGCATCAACCTCTCCATCAAGAAGGCTATGGATCCTCCCCCCCGTCCCGCTGGCCAGGGCCGTCCCATGGGCCGTCCTGCCTCGCACAACGGCGGCGGCATGGGCTTCCGGGGCAAGCCCGCTCCGGCGGAGCCCACCAGCTTTGAGGACCGTCTCAAGCAGTTTATGGCCGCTTCGGACAGCAAGCTGTCCGAGCTGCGCCAGGCGGAGCGCCGCAGCTCCCGCCGGGGTGGCCGGAAATAAGAATGAAAAGGACCTGCCGCATTGCGGCAGGTCCTTTTTTATCGGAAAACTCTTTACTTTAGGGGACCGAAACCGGCGTTGGACACACAGTCCTGTCCCGCCGAACTGAGCATAAAGTCCGCCATCTGCCGGGCCAGGGAGCCGGCCGGCGCGTCAGAGCGGACCACCGTGTAGTTGTATCCCGCCAGGGGATAACTGCCGTCGGCGATAGTCTCGTCGGTAGGATATACCCCGTCCACCTCCAGCAGCTTGAGGGCGTCCGGCCCCACCAGGATGGGCGTGGTCTGGAGGTAATAGTAGTAGATGCTGTACCCCAGGCCGTAGGTCAGAGGATCCTCCTGCCCGGCATCGTCCACATCGGTGAGCACCGAGGCCATAGCCACCGAGGTGGTCTCCCTCTGGATGTCCGGGTGGATCTCCCCACCCTGGAGGAAGAACTCCTCCATCTGAGCCTGACTGCCGCTGTCCCGATTGCGGCAGAAGGGGATTAATTGGGCATCCGGCCCGCCGATCTGATTCCAGTTCGTATATGCGTTATTCACATATACATTTCGTATCTGTTCCATGGTCAGTCCCGTGATGGGATTGTCCCCGTTGGTGAAGAACACCATGGCGTCATAGGCCATGGGAATGAGCTCCAGCTCCACACCGGCAGCCGCCGCCTTGTCCAGGGTATCCTGGGTGGGCTTGGTGGAGGCAAAGAGGATATCAGCCTCTCCGCTGATAAGCCGGTCATAGGAATAGAAGCTCTTGGAGTTGCTCTCAGGGAACTGGGGATGATTGCTGTAGTTGGCAAACAGGGCGCCATATACCGCCATGGTATAGGGGTAGGTGGAGGTGGAGCCGTCGATCACCGGCATCTTCTGATCAAAGCCATAGTCGATGGCCGTCTGGGTGGGATACCAGGGCAGCTGCTGCCGGGCGCCGTTGAGGAACTGAATGGCCTCTCCCCGCTGGGCTGGCTTATCCCATTCCGCCAGGTAGGCATAGACAGGCGCGCCGTCATTGGGGTCGGTCTCCCCTGTCTCTTGCATGGTCTGGATGAGAGGGACATTGGCTTTGGCAAACGCCAGGTAGGAATTCAGGGCCCAGTCCGGGATGGCAGCGGCGTCATCCAGCTCCAGGTCCTCCGCCGTGCCCTCCGGGATGGTGAGCCATCCCACCTTCGCCATGGCCCGGGCCAGCAGCACGGTGAATTCCCCCCGGGTCACGGTACGGCCAGGTTCAAAGCGCTCCCCCGCCGCGGCGATCCCGGCGGCCCGGACAGCGGAGGCCACATCATAGTACCAGTCCCCCGGTCCCACATCGGCATAGCCCGGGTCACCGGCGGGCTCCAGGCCCAGCAGGCGGCAGACCAGAGCAAAGGCCTCCGCCCGGGTGAGGGGCTGGTCCGCATTCAGCTTTCCCGTCTGGTCTCCCCGGACTACACCGCGGTAATAGAGGTCCCCGGCCCCGTAGTACTCCTCATAGAGCTCCAGGTCCTCCCAGTAGGTAATGCAGTCGGGGAAGCGATATTCCTCTCCCAGGAATACCTCCAGAGGGCGGTCCGCCTGGTCTGCGGGCACCGTGGCAAAGAGCCATTCGCCCCACAGCAGGTTGCTGGTAAGCCCCACCGGCTCCCCGGTGTCGGCATACCGCACCGACAGCCGCCGGCTGTCCGTCCAGCTCAGTTCCGCCCCTTCCGGGCAGTGCAGGCGGACAGTTACATAGCTTCCGCCTCCTTCGGTCCGGGTCCACAACCCGTCCGTTGTTCCATTCGCCGCTCCAGCGGCGGGACACAGCAGGGCCAGACACAGGCCCAGAGCAAGCAGCCGTTTCATACAGCCCACATCCTTTCTTCACATTGCTTCCTCCGACTTCATCATAGCACGATTTTTCCCAAAAGAGGCGACAGCTCCATGACATTTTCTTTCTACAGGTAACAAAAAACCGCTGCGGAGCTTGTCCGCAGCGGTTCTTTCGTTTCATCAAAGCAGTTCCTTATACAGGGCGGAGGCCTCCGCCTTGCCGGCGTGCTCGGTGACGGAGAGCACCTCCACCTTCACCGTCCGCTCGCCGAAGCGCAGCTCCAGCACGTCGCCCTCTTTCACCTCATAGCTGGCCTTTACCGGCCGGCCGTTGGCGGTGACCCGCTGGTTGTCGCAGGCCTCGTTGGCCACGGTGCGCCGCTTGATGAGCCGGGATACCTTGAGCCATTTATCCAGCCGCATATCGTTCCTCCTGAAAAAAGGACCGCCGCATGACGCGGCGGTCCCACGCTGTACTGCTTACTCAGACACGATGTCCTTCAGCGCCTTGCCGGGCTTGAACACGGGCACCTTGGAGGCGGGGATCTTGATGCTCTCCTTGGTCTTGGGGTTGCGGCCGATGCGCTCGGCGCGGCACTTCACCTCAAAAGCGCCAAAGCCAACCAGCTGGACCTTGTCGCCCTCAGCCAGGCTCTGGGAAATCACTTCAATGGCAGCGTTGATAGCGTTCTCAGTATCCTTCTTGGACAGGCCGGCCTTCTCGGCAGCCGCATTGATAAGTTCAGCCTTATTCATGTCGATCATTCCTCCTGTGTGATTCGCGGGGTCCCCCCCTGTTATACTTAAGGCGTCGCCGCCTTTAAGTCGTCTCCTTGGCACGCTCCCACAGCTGGTCCAGCTCAGCCAGGGTCATTTCGGTCATGGGCCGGTCCCCGGCCTGCGCCTCCACCTTGCGGAAACGGTCAATGAATTTATCGGTGGCCTGATTCAGGGCATCCTCACAGTCAACCTTCAGGAACCGGGACACATTCACCGCCGAGAACAGCAGATCACCCAGCTCTTCGGCCACGTTGGTGCCTTCAGCCGCGGCGGTCTTCAGCTCCTCCAGCTCTTCAGACAGCTTGTCCAGTGCGCCGGACACGTCCGGCCAGTCAAAGCCCGCCTTTTTGGCCTTCTTCTGCACCTTCTCCGCCCGCCACAGGGCCGGCAGAGAACGGGCTACAGATTCCAGCGCGTCGGTATTGGTGGCTTGTCCCTTTTCCTTGCGCTTGAGCTCCTCCCAGTTGGACAGGACCTCGCCAGTTCCGGACACGCTCACGTCTCCGAACACATGGGGATGGCGATAAATGAGCTTCTTGCACACGCCGTCCGCCACATCGTCCAGGTCGAAGCGGCCCTCTTCCTGCTCCATCCGGGCGTGGAACACCACCTGGAGGAGCACGTCGCCCAGCTCCTCCTTCAAATGCTCCGGACTCTCCTCATCAATGGCCTCCGCCGCCTCATAGGCCTCCTCCAGGAAGTTGCGGCGGATGGACTGGTGGGTCTGCTCCGCGTCCCAGGGACAGCCCCCGGGGGCGCGGAGAATGCGGACAATTTCCTCCAGGTCCTTGACGTTATAAGAATCCTTGTACTGAAAATCTACCATATTTCAAGGCCTCCTGCAACCTTTTTTTCCAAAAAAGTTCACTGAATATGCAAGAGCTTTGCAATTTTGTCCCCCTTGGGCATCATTTCCAGGTCCTCCTTGGAGAGAACACGGAGCAGCACCACCAAAATGGCATACACCACAACGCCCACCAGGATGGCACCGGCGGTGGCCACCGCATTCATCAGGAACGAGCCGGAGAACACCCGGTTGAGCAGGCCGTGGCTGGCCCAGGCGGCCGCGGCCATGATGATAGAGGCAATCAGGGGCTTGATAAATACCAGGTGATAGCGGGGCGGCTGGGGAACCATCCGCTTGATGATAAGCAGGTTGAGCACGCCCACCACCACAAAGCAGGTCAGGGTGCCAATAGGCGCACCGTAGATCATGATTTTGGGATTACCCACCAGAGTATAGCTTACCAGAACCTTGCACACGCCGCCGATCACCATGGTGATGATGGGCAGGTTAACAATGCCGTTTGCCTGAAGGATGGAGGACGCCACCACCTGAATGCACACAAAGATGGAGGCAATGCCCAGGATGGACAGCAGCGGACCGGCAATGCTCACATCCACGTTGCCCACGGTGAGCAGCTGAATGATGGGTCCGCCCAGGGCCAGCAGGCCGAAGCCGCAGGGCAGCGCCACCAGGGCGGAGATGCGCAGAGCGGACTCAGTGGTACGGCGGGCTCCCAGCCGGTCCCGCCGGGCAATGCAGGCGGACACGCCGGGAACGATGCAGGCGGTAAAGGGCACCATCAGGTTGAAGGGCAGGTTGTAGACGCTCATGGTCTTGCTGTAGATGCCGTACAGCGTGCGGGCGGAGTCCAGAACAGGGTCCAGGGTGGTGTTCGGGTTAACCAGCACGTCGGCCTGCCAGGCGGCTAAGTTCTCCTGGAACATGGCCTCCGCCTTGGGGAAGATGTCCAGCACGCTGTTGCTTACTCCGGTGAGGCCGTCCCCCATGGCGGTAAACACGCTCTGGAGCTGGCTCTGCACCAGGCCGGTGTCGATGAGGTTGACCACGGACAGGGTGCAGGAGGCCAGACTGATGGGAATGGCCAGTCTCAGCATCTTGAGCAGGATGGTACTGCTCTTGTCCGGCGTATCGGTGGCCACCACCTTCTCCCGCCGTTTGGTGCGGATGTGGTTGATGATCAGATAGACAAGAGACAGGATGGCACCGATGGACACGCCCACCAGGGCGCCCGCGGCGGCCAGCCGATCCCGGGTATCCTCGGGCTGGATGGCAGAGTTCAGAATGAGCATGGCTAGGCCCAGGCCCAGCACCATTTTGCACAGAGCCTCAATGACCTGGGACACGCCGGTGGGCACCATGTTCAGGTGACCCTGCGCATAACCCCGGAAGGCAGAGCAGCAGGTACACAGCACTGCCGGAGACAGGGCGAGCACCGCAAAGACTGCCTTTTCATTCTGGAGTACATATTTTGCCACAATGGGAGAGAACACCGACATGCACAGGAAGCTGATGGTGCCCATCACCAGGAAGGCGGCCAGGGCCACCCGGAACACCCGCTCCTTCTGGTTGTGCAGGCCCAGAGCGTTGCACTCGCTCACCGTCTTAGACAGGGCCACCGGCAGGCCGGCGGTGGAGATGGTGAGGAACACGGTATAGATGTTGTAGGCCGCATTAAAGTCGCCGTAGGCCTCGTCAGGCAGCAGGGCAGTCAGCGGGATCTTATAGATGGCGCCGATGATCTTCACCAGGATGGTGGTCATGGTCAGGAAGGCAGCAGCACCGTAAAAGGTATTTTTCTTCTGGCTAGACAACGATAATCCCCCTTATTTTTCGGAAAACAGCAGGGGCAGAGCATAGTCCGCCAGCTCCCGCTTCACCCGCTCCAGGTCGATGGTGTAGAACTCCCCATCCTGATATATGACCTTGCCGCGGGCCATATTCATCACCACGTCGGAGCCGTGGGCGGCGTAGGCCAGGTTGGAGAGCACACTGTGGCAGGGAGTCAGGTTCAGGTGAGAGAAGTCCACCAGGATCAGGTCGGCCTCATACCCCGCCTGAATGGAGCCGGTCTTACGGCCCAGGGCCTTGGCACCGTCGCAGGTAGCCATGCGCAGCGCGTCAATAGGCAGCAGGGCCAGAGGATCGCAGTTGGCCCCGTTGTGGAGGATGGCGGCCAGCTTCAGGTCCCCAAAGAAATCCGTGCAGTTGTTGGAGGACACACCGTCGGTGCCCAGACACACGTTGACCCCCGCCTTCTTCATGGCCGGGATGGGGGCGATGCCGCTGCCCAGCTTCAGGTTGGACATGGGGTTGTGAATGGCGGACACCCCCTTCTGAGCCATAATGGCCCAGTCCTCCGGGGTAGTCCACACGCAGTGGGCGGCGATGGCGCGGCCGTCCCACACGCCGTAGTCGTTGAGGGTCTGGATGGGAGTCTTGCCGTGGCGCGCGATACACTGCTCGTGCTCCGTGCGGGTCTCCGAGATATGGACATGCATGCCCAGGTTCCGCTCTCTGGCGTAATCTGCCATCCACTGCCACAGCTCCTTGTGGGAGGTGTACTCGCCATGAATGGAGGCGTCCACCAGGATCTGGCCGTCATTGTAGCCGTGCCACTTCTCGGTCATCTCCCGCTGCACCACGCAGTCGTGGTGGGTGGCGGGATCCAGACCATCGCAGAACTGCACGCCGCCGCAGGAGAGATTGGCGCTGATCCCACTGGCCGCCACCGACTGAGCCACCGCATCGGTGTGACCGTACATGTCGGCGATGGTGGTGATGCCGGAGGCAATCATCTCCGCCAGGCCCAGGGAAGTGCACGCCTTCACAGCGCGGTCGTCCCACTTGGCCTCCACAGGGAAGATATAGTTGTTCAGCCAGTCCTGCAGGTTGTTTCCATCCCCATACCCACGCATGGCAGTCATGGGCACATGGGTGTGGGCGTTGACGAAGCCGGGCATGAGCACGTTGCCCTTGCCGTCGATCTCCCGGTCAAAGGTCCCCTGAGGACGCTGGGTACCCACCCAGGTGATCTTGGTACCCTCTACCGTCACGTAGGCGCCGGGCAGCACAGTACCCGCCTGGTCCATCAGAACGGCGGTACAGTTATGAATGAGAATGGACATAACGTGTTGGTCTCCTTATTGTTATTGTATAGTCCAGGTTTTATCCGATCTGCTTCAGGCAGGCCAGCACCAGACGGGAGAACTTGTCCCGGCAGGCGGCGGCAGCCTCCAGGACCTCCTCCTCGGAGAGGGGCTGATCCAGGATGCCGGCAGCCATATTGCTCAGCAGGGTGAAGCCCAGCACCTGCATGCCGCAATGGCCGGCCACGATGACCTCGGGAGCGGTGGACATGCCCACCGCGTCGGCTCCGGCAATACGGGCAAAGCGCACCTCGGCGGGGGTCTCGTACTGAGGCCCGGGGAAGTACATGTATACGCCCTCTTTCAGGTCGATGTTCAGCTCACCGGCGGCCTTCCGGGCTACCTCCCGGAGGGCGGGCGTGTACAGATGGGAGGCGTCGGGGAACCGGACACCGAACTCAGGCAGATTCTCGCCCCGGAGAGGAGACTCCATAAAAATCTTGATCTGGTCGGTGATGAGCATCAGGTCGCCGGCCTTCCAGTCCATGTTAACGCAGCCGGCGGCATTGGTAACGATAAGCGTATCGCATCCCAGCAGCCGCAGCACCCGGACGGCGTAGGCCACCTCTTCATAGGAGTAACCTTCATAGTGATGCATCCGGCCCTGCATCACCGCCACATTTTTCCCCTCCAGGGTGCCAAACACCAGCTGGCCCTTGTGGCCGGGTGCGGTGGACACCTTGAAGTGGGGGATCTCCCCGTAGGGAACGGCAATGGCGTTCTCCACAATGTCCCCCATATAGCCCAGGCCGGAGCCCAGAATCATAGCCACCTTGGGCTGGAAATCGCCGATCTTGGCCCGGATGGCGTCGGCGCTCTGCTGATACTGTTCAAAGGTATACTGCATATGCTTGTCCTCCTTTTTAGCTGTCAGGGGCCGGGCAGGATTCCCGCCCGGCCGGTGGGCGCGCGTCAGAGCGAAGCGCCGCAGCCTCTGCAGAATTTGTCCTCCTGGCCGCACACCATACCACAGGCAGGGCAGGTCTTGCTGCGGCGCAGTACCGCCACCCGCTCCCGCAGGGTCTCGATGGCGGCGGACTTCTCGTCAATGCCCGCCAGCAGGCTATCCATGGCGGCATGGTCCGTCTCCTGCCCCCGGTGGGCATCGTACACCATCCGGCCGATGGCCTGCAGGTCCCGGTCGATATCTCCCTTTAGGTCAAAGATCTTCATATTCAGCTTGGCCGTGTCCAGCATCTGCCCGGCACACTTGCCCGCGCAGCGGGCGGTCACACCCGCGGCCTCGCTCACTGCCATGGCGGTGCCCCGCACCCGCTCCAGCAGTTCCTTTACCCGGTCGTCCATAGAAAAGCCCTCCTTTGGTTCCCCGGTCAAAGAGATACTAAGGTATTTTACACCTCACCAGGGAAAAAAGCAATTTATTCTATGCGGTTGCAGGGAAAAAGCTGACGCTTTCCTGCTTTGTCCCTCTATTTCCCAATTCCTGCGGCTCTCACCTCTCCTTACTTGCCCTGCAAAAAAATTTTCCAAACAGCATTGACAAATGCAGTTAGTTGTTGTAAACTCATACCCGACCAGGTGGTTAGATGTAGCTAACCACTATTTTATCCCCGACTGGTTAGTCAGGCTAACCAGCAGAGAAAGGAGACCAGCATGATGCCGCTGACAATGGCCAACCAGGGTGAGCCGGTAACCATCCGCAAAATCACAGGAAAGGACGAGGTCCGACAGCACTTGGCAGAGCTGGGCTTCGTGGTGGACGAGACGGTCACGGTAGTCAGTGACCTGAGCGGAAATCTGATCGTTCAGGTAAAAGACAGTCGGATCGCCCTGGATCGGGGCATGGCCAACCGAATTCTGGTGTGAGAGGAGAAACGCTATGAGGACCTTGAAGGACGCCAGGGTAGGCGACACCGTTACGGTGACTCGTCTCCACGGCGAGGGCGCGGTCAAGCGCCGGATCATGGACATGGGCATTACCAAAGGCGTGGAGATCCACGTGCGGAAGGTAGCCCCTCTGGGGGATCCCATGGAGCTGAGCGTGCGGGGCTATGAGCTGAGCGTGCGCAAGGCCGACGCTGAGATGATCGAAATCGGCTGACACCGCCGCCTGAGGCGGCATTTTTTCAGCGGTCGAGTTAGTCGCCGCTAATGCAAGAGAAGGGAGTAAGACCATGGAGCTCAAGATCGCGCTGGCGGGCAATCCGAACTGCGGCAAGACCACGCTGTTCAACGCCCTGACCGGCTCCAGCCAATACGTAGGCAACTGGCCTGGCGTGACGGTGGAAAAGAAGGAAGGCAAGCTGAAGGGCCACAAGGATGTGGTGATTCAAGACCTGCCCGGCATCTATTCCCTGTCCCCCTATACGCTGGAGGAAGTGGTGGCCCGGAATTACCTGGTAAAGGAGCAGCCGGACGCCATCCTCAACATCGTGGACGGCACCAACATCGAGCGCAACCTGTACCTGACCACCCAGCTCATTGAGCTGGGCATCCCGGTGGTGGTGGCAGTGAACATGATCGACCTGGTCCGCAAGAACGGGGACGAGATCGACCTGAACAAACTGGGTACCGCTCTGGGCTGTCAGGTGGTGACCATGAGCGCACTGAAGGGCGAGGGCGGCAAGGAGGCCGCGGAGCAGGCGGTGGCTCTGGCCAAGGCCAAGCGGAGCGGCGAGCTGCCCCATGTGTTCACCGGCAGTGTGGAGCACGCCATCGCCCACATTGAGGAGTCTATTTCCGACCTGGTGGAGGAGCGGTATCTCCGCTGGTACGCCATCAAGGTGTTTGAGCGGGACGAAAAGGTGCTGGAACAGCTGAACCTCACCGGTGAGCTGAAGGAGCATCTGGAGGCCCACATCGCCGACTGTGAGCGGGAGCTGGATGACGACGCTGAGAGCATCATTACCAACCAGCGCTACTCCTACATCAGTTCCGTGGTAAACAAGGCGGTAAAGAAGAAGCGGGCCGCCCACTCCATGAGTACCTCCGACAAGATAGACAAGGTGGTGACCAACCGGATCCTGGCCCTGCCCATCTTCGTGGCGGTGATGATCCTGGTGTACGCCATCTCCATGGGCGGCTGGACGGTTTCCATCGGCACCCGCCTCACCGACTGGGCCAACGACGGTCTGTTCGGCGACGGCTGGTTCGTCCCCTTCACCGCCGATGTGGATGCCTGGGACGAGGCCTCCGGCGCGTTTGAAGAAGCCGAGGCTATGATCGCTGGTTATGAAGCCGGCGACAGCGAGGTCTACTTCTATGATGACGAGACCGGTGAAACCACCGTGGTGCCCGTCACCCAAGAGGCCTATCAGCAGGCTCTCACCGTCCCCGAGCCCGATCCCACAGAATATGGCACCTGGGTGCCCGGCATCCCCGTGCTGGTGGAAAACGGCCTTACTGCCGTGGGCTGCAACGAGGTGCTCCAGGGCCTGATTCTGGACGGCATCGTGGGCGGTGTGGGCGCCGTGCTGGGCTTCGTGCCTCAGATGCTGGTGCTCTTCCTGCTGCTGGCCATTCTGGAGGACGTGGGCTACATGGCCCGTATCGCCTTCATCATGGACCGGATCTTCCGCCGCTTTGGCCTGTCCGGCAAGAGCTTTATCCCCATGCTGGTAGCCACCGGCTGCGGCGTGCCCGGCATCATGGCCTCCCGCACCATCGAGCAGGACCGGGACCGGAAAATGACCGTCATGACCACCGGCTTTATCCCCTGCGGCGCGAAAATGCCCATCATCGCCCTGTTTGCCGGAGCTCTGTTCGGCAAGTCCGCCTGGGTAGCCGTCTCCGCCTACTTCATCGGCGTGGCGGCGGTGGTGATCTCCGGCATCATCCTGAAAAAGACCCGTATCTTTGCCGGTGATCCCGCCCCCTTCGTCATGGAGCTGCCCGCCTATCACGCCCCCTCCGCCGTCAACGTGCTGCGGGCCATGTGGGAGCGCGGCTGGTCCTTCATCAAGCGGGCCGGTACCGTCATCCTCCTGTCCTCCGTCATCCTGTGGTTCCTCCAGGGCTTTGGCTTCACCGAGAGCGGCTTCGGTATGGTGGCCGACAATAACGACTCCCTGCTGGCCGCCGTGGGCCACGCGGTTTCCTTCCTCTTCATTCCCCTGGGCTTCGGCACATGGCAGGCCACGGTGGCCGTGGTTACCGGCCTGATCGCCAAGGAAGAGGTGGTCTCCACCCTCAGCGTTCTCTTCCCCGGAAACACTTCTATGGAGATCGCCGCCCACTTCACCCCCATCGCCGCTTACTCCTTCATGATCTTTAACCTGCTGTGCGCCCCCTGCTTCGCCGCCATGGGCGCTATCAAGCGGGAGATGAACAATCCCAAGTGGGCTCTGGGCGCCATCGGTTATATGTGTGGCTTTGCCTATGTGATCTCCCTCATTGTCTACCAGCTGGTAGGCCTGGCCCTGGGCATGGTGTCCTTCGGTCTGGGCACTGTGGTTGCCGTGGTCCTGCTGGCCGCGTTGATTTACCTGCTGGTGCGTAAGAACAAGTACGCCGATCAGGGTGCCGGCCTGCGGGCTGTGGCTGCTGCGGCGAAGTAACACAAAGAAAGGAGCATCTATATGCCCTCTATCCTCATCGGGCTGGCGATTGCGGCCATCTGCGCAGCCATTATCGCCAGAGGGATCCACAACAAGCGCAGAGGCAGGGGCGGGTGCTCCTGCGGCGGCTCCTGCGGGAGCTGCGGCTGTTCCGGTCTGTGTCACCCGGAGTCCCGCTCGGACTCCACACCGTAGAAAGGAAGTGCGTTATGGAGCTGACCAACACCAACGTCCGTTATCTGCTGACCATCTATCATCTGTCCAGGGCCCGGCTGGAGGTCTCCTCCAAAGATATCGCCTGTTCGCTGGATGTGTCCCGGGCTTCCGTCACCAGCATGATGGGAGTGCTGACCGATAAGCAGCTGGTAGCCAAGGAGCGCTACGGCAAGGTTCACCTGACCCGTGCCGGTACCCGTCTGGCCAAAGCCCTGTCCGCCCAGGCCGACGCCCTGGCCAGAGAACTGGCGCCCCGGATGGGGCTGTCCGGTGAAGAGGCCTGGAAGGCCGCCTGCGCCGCCGTCTCTGAGCTGCCTCACCGCTGCTTCCCACCTCTTTCTGCGGCTGAACTGCTTCCTGCATGATCCCCTTTCCCTCTTTCCCCTGCCCTGCCCGCCCAGTCATGGGCGGGCAGGGCCTTTTTCGTGCAAAATGCGGGCGCACCGGGCTTGAAATGGCCGCAAGGGGTATGATATAGTATCAGAGTATGTATTGCTGCGGGAGGCGCATTTTCTTGTTTGACGGACTGCTGTTTGATCTGGACGGGACCCTGTGGGACTCGGTGGACGCCATTTGTGTTTCCTGGGGCCGGGTACTGGAGCGGCGGGCACCGGAGCTGGCCGGGCTGATGACCCGGGAGAACGTCACAGGCTGCATGGGGATGCTGCTCCCCGATATCGTGAAAAAAGTGCTGCCCGATCTGCCCCAGGAACAGATCCAGCCGGTACTGAAAGAGCTGCTGGAGGAGGAGAATTCTTACGTGGCTGTCCACGGCGGCGTACTCTATCCCCAGGTACCCGAGACGCTGAAGCTGCTGGCACGGGACTATCCCCTGTGCATCGTCAGCAATTGCCAGGACGGATATATCGAGGCCTTTTTCCAAGCTCACGGCTTGGGACAATATTTTGTGGATTATGAAAATCCAGGCCGCACCGGCAAGGCCAAGGCGGACAACATCGCCCTGGTGGTGGAGCGCCGGGCTATGAAACATCCCCTCTATATTGGGGATACGCAGGGGGACTGCAACGCCGCAACGGCGGCGGGGGTCCCTTTCCTCCACGCCGCCTATGGGTTCGGGACCATTGACCACGAGGTGCCCTTTGTCCGCTCCTTTGCCGAAATCCCGGCGGCTGTGGCACGGCTCAGCCCGCCGTAAGGGGAATACGGGACATTACGGGCATTGACCCTTTGACATTTTACCAAGGAGGAATCACCTTGTCACAATATGAATCTGAAATCAAGCGCCGCAGGACCTTTGCCATTATCTCTCACCCGGACGCCGGTAAGACCACTCTGACGGAGAAGTTCCTGCTCTACGGCGGAGCCATTGCCCAGGCCGGCCAGGTCAAGGGCAAGAAGAACACCCGTGCCGCTACCTCCGACTGGATGGAGATCGAGAAGCAGCGCGGTATCTCGGTCACCTCCTCCGTTATGCAGTTCCAGTACGAGGGCTACTGCATCAACATTCTGGACACCCCCGGCCACCAGGACTTCTCTGAGGACACCTACCGCACCCTGATGGCCGCCGACTCCGCCGTCATGGTCATCGACGCCGCCAAGGGCGTGGAGGCCCAGACCCGGAAGCTGTTCAAGGTCTGCGCCATGCGGGACATTCCCATCTTCACCTTCATCAACAAGATGGACCGGGAGGCCCGGGACTCCTTTGAGCTGCTGGAGGAGCTGGAAAAAGAACTGGGCATTGAGACATACCCGGTGAACTGGCCCATCGGCTGCGGCAAGGACTTTAAGGGCGTATACGACCGTGGCAGCCGGAAGATCATCCACTTCACCTCCAACGGCGGCGCCAAGGCCGCCACCGCTACCGAGGTGGAGCTGGGCGATCCCAACCTGGATGATCTCATCGGCAGCCGCCTCCATCAGCAGCTCACCGACGAGATCGAGCTGCTGGACGGCGCCGCCGCCGAGTTTGGCCTGGACCGGGTCCGCCACGGCAAGCTCTCCCCCGTGTTCTTCGGCTCCGCTTTGACCAACTTCGGTGTAGAGCCCTTCCTGGAGCATTTTCTCCAGATGACCACCGCCCCCCTGCCCCGTAGGGCAGGAGATGAGATCATCGACTCCATGGACGACAGCTTCTCCGCCTTCGTGTTCAAGATCCAGGCCAACATGAACAAGGCCCACCGGGACCGGATCGCTTTCATGCGCATCGTATCCGGCAAGTTCGAGGCGGATAAGGAGGTCTACCACGTCCAGGGCGGCAAGAAGATCCGCCTCTCCCGGCCTCAGCAGCTGATGGCCGCTGAGCGTGAGATCATTGAGGAGGCCTACGCTGGAGACATCATCGGCGTGTTCGATCCCGGCATCTTCTCCATCGGTGACACTCTGTGTACCGCTTCCAAGAAGTTCAAGTTTGATCCCATCCCCACCTTTGCCCCGGAGCATTTCAAGCGGGTGCGCTCCCTGGACACCATGAAGCGCAAGCAGTTCCTGAAGGGCATGGAGCAGATCGCCCAGGAGGGCGCCATCCAGATCTTCAAGACCCCCTACTCCGGCATGGAGGAGGTCATCGTGGGCGTGGTGGGCACCCTGCAGTTCGACGTGCTGGAGTACCGGCTGAAAAACGAGTACAACGTGGATCTGTACATGGAGGGTCTGCCCTACGAGTACCTGCGGTGGATCGAGACTGAGGACGGCCAGCCGGTGAAGGAAGAGGATCTGATCTTGGGTACCGACACCAAGCTGGTGGAGGACTACAAGGGCAACCAGCTGCTGCTGTTCGGCTCCCAGTGGGCGGTGAACTGGACCCAGGACCGGAACAAGAACCTCACCTTCCACGAGTTCGGCGGCACCAAATTTTAAACGCAAAGAGGCCCCGCGGCAACGCCGCGGGGCCTCTTCTTTCACCTTTTCCACTTCTTTGGGATATGATGTGGAAAAGGGGTGTGTTTTTATGGGCAAGGAGCTGGAACAGGCAAATAAATCTCTGTTTTTCCTCACCGTACTGCTGGGATCTATCCTGCTGTCCTGGCAGGCCCTGTGGATTCAGCGGGAGGGACTGTGCCGGGGAGATGCAACCGACGTATCCCGGCTGCGTCTGGCGGCTTCGGTGCTGGTGGTACTGTCGCTGGCCGTGTTCTTCTGCCTGGCCCTTCATAGTCGCCGGGACGCGGAGGGAACGGCGGGAGAAGGCTCCGCCGACATCAATGTGCTGGCTTCCCTGCTGGTGCTGCTGGCCGCCCTGCTGCGGCTGGCCGATCTGCTCAGAGAGCCAAAAAACGTCCCCGCCGATGACGGCGGGGACGTTTTTCAATCTCTCTTGGGCAGCTGATACTCGCCGGTAGCGTAAAACGTAAAAATACCGGTGGCCACCAGCCGCTTCTCAGAATCGGTGATGGAGATGTCATACACCAGAATGGTGCGGCCCACCTTCTTGGGAACAGCCGCGCAAAATACCTTGTCGCCCTTGGCTGCCGACAAAAACTGCATGGAACTGTCCAGGGTGACGCAGGTGCGGCCGGTGGTAAAGGCAGCGGTGCCCGCCACCGTGTCGGCCAGGGTAAACAGTGCGCCGCCGTGGACTACGCCCATGGGGTTTTTGGTATCGGTGCAAATCTCCATTTCCCCCTCGGCGGAGTAGTCGTCGTAGATGGCGGTCACCTTCGCGCCGCTCTTGGGGCCAAAGTAGGGACCGCTGTTGACCTTGTCCAGCATGCCGTCGTAAACTTTTTTACTGCAGGAATCCATCCAGAATCTTCTCCTCTGCCTCCTGTTCGGTGAGGCCCAGGGTCATCAGCTTGAGGATCTGATCACCGGCGATACGGCCGATAGCCGCCTCGTGAACCAGCTGGGCATCCACATGGTTGGCCACGATGGCAGGGATGGAGGAAATCCGGGCCTGGCCCATGATAATAGAATCGCACTGGACATGGCCAAAGCACTTGGCGTTGCCCGTCATTTTGGGGTAGAACACCTGCACCGAGTCATCCTGGGCCACGGAACGGGAGATGACCCGCCCGGAGGCGTCCTCCCCATCCAGAATGATCTCCATGTCGCTCTCGGCGGTCTGCTGGCCGTGGGTGAGCAGCTTTTCGGTGATGACCACCTCAGCCCGGGGACCTGCCACGATCTTGGTCTCCCGCTTGGTGGAGTCCACGCCCCGGATCTGGGTGGACTCCATGTTCAGGGAAGCACCCTCGTCCAGATAGACGATGGTCTGAGGATTCATGATCCGCTTGCCGGTACCGGGACCCTCGCCGTAGTGCCGCTCCACATAGCGCACCTTGGAGTTCTTGCCGATGTGGAAGGTGTGCACGCCGTCGTGCTGGCTGGTCTCGCAGCCGGTATTGTGGATGCCGCAGCCCGCCACGATATCCACATCGCAGTCGTCCCCAATGAAGAAATCGTTGTACACCAGTTCACTCAGGCCAGTCTGGCTGATGATGACCGGGATGTGCACCGACTCGTGCTTGGTGCCCGGCTTGACGGTGATGTCGATGCCCGACTTGCCCGGCTCGGTCTTGGTGGTGATCTCAATGTTGGCGGTATTGTTGCGGGAATCCAGCTGGCCGTTGCGGCGGATGTTGTAGGCGCCCTGAGGGGTCTTTTCCAGATCCGCGATCTCCTTGAGGAGCTTCCACTCTGCCTGATCCATTACTTGTCCGCTCCTTCCGAAAGATAGGTACAGCCCGTGCTGGTATTGGCCAGGATCTGGGGGAAAATCTCCTCCTTGGGGCCGTGCTTCTGAATCTTACCGTCGGCGATCATTACAATCTCGTCAGCCAGATCAATGATGCGCTCCTGGTGGGAGATGACCACCAGGGTGGCCTCTCGCTTCTGATGAATACGCTTAAAGGTCTCGGTGAGCTTGGCGAAAGACCACAGGTCGATACCGGCCTCCGGCTCGTCAAAGATCATCAGCCCGGATTTGCGGGCCAGGATGGTGGCGATCTCAATGCGCTTGACCTCGCCGCCGGACAGAGAGGCGTCCACCTCCCGGTCGATATAGTCCCCGGCGCACAGTCCCACCTTGGTAAGGTACTGGCAGCTCTCCTCCCGAGTGAGCTTGGGGTTGCCCGAAGCCAGGCTGAGCAGGTCCTTCACCTTCAGACCCTTGAAGCGGGGGGGCTGCTGGAAGCCGTAGCTCACACCCAGCCGGGCGCGGTCGGTGATGGACATATGGGTAATATCGGTGCCGTTCCAGGAAATACTGCCCCCGGTGGGCTCCACCAGGCCCATGATCGTCTTGGCCAGGGTGGTCTTGCCGCCGCCGTTGGGGCCGGTGATGACCAGAAATTGATTGTCTGCCACGGTGAGGGACACGTCGTTGAGGATGCCCAGTTCCTGGCCTGCCTCGTCCTCCACCTGATAGCTGAGATGCTTGATCTCCAGCATGAGCCGTTCTCTCCTTTGTTTGTTGGTTATCCCAGAGTTAGTATTTTATCACGCTCCCCAGCAAAATACAACCCTAGCGGGACAAATGTTGGCATTGCGGCATAGAATAGGTGGAATCCAAACAGAATTGGAGGAGATGGCATGGAACAAACTTCCATTCCCGGTGTGGACCGGGAGGTTTTTGAACGAGTCTGGCGGAGAGTCATGCCGGAGGACCGGGGAGACTGCCCGTTCACTCTGGCTGAGCAGAATGAGCAGGAACCCGACACGCTGCCCATCCTGGCGGTACCGGCGGCGCCCCAGGTCGTGATGCTGGGACAAGCGGACGAGGAGCCAGATGTGTCCTGTCTGGGCCCCGCTTCCGCCGCTTACGGTGTAGCCCTGCAGGGATACATAGACGACGAGCTGGCCGACTGGCGGCGATATCAGGCGCTGGCACGCCGCACGCCCGGCGGCGGCGGACGGATGCTGGCCGCGGTGGCCGCCGACGAGCGCCGCCACGCCAAGAAGCTGAGCACCGCCTATTTTCTGATCTCCGGGGTACGCTACTGGCCCGAGGTCCGGGCTGCTCAGCCTGCGGTACCCCTGCACGCCGCGCTGCGGGAGCGGTTTTGGGAGGAGCAGCGGGGCGCTGCCTCCTACCAGGCTGCTGCCGCTGAGACCACCGACCCTTGCCTGAAAGAGCTCTTTTCCGAGCTGGCCGGTGAAGAGGAGGCACACGTCTGGACGATCCGCAGCGTGCTTGAGCAGCTGTAAGCCAGGCGACATATAAAACGGGGCCGCTGCCAATGGCAGCGGCCCCTTGTGCTTGTCAAAACTTACTTCAGGTTGAAGAAAGCGTCCTTGCCCAGATACTGAGCAACATCGCCCAGCAATCCCACAAAAAGCCTCAGCTTTCTGTGGGAACCCTGATTTATTTCACTTGCTCGGCGGAAGTGAATTCCGCCTGCGCCAAGGTTTTGG
>NZ_JBQHUF010000023.1:0-21564 GCF_052065355.1 Flavonifractor sp. HCP28S3_F3 | reverse complement strand
GATTGCGGTGAGGGTCCACCCGTTCCCATCCCGAACACGGAAGTTAAGCTCACCTGCGCCGAAAATACTTGTCTGGAGACGGACCGGGAAGATAGGTAACGCCAACACAAAAAACGGACAGCATGCGCTGTCCGTTTTTTGTTGCTTTCAGCTGTTTTACGGCTGAAAGCAGGTCCTCAGATATTCCGATACATCGAAGGGATCCAGACCGCTGTCCTTGCGGAGATAGAGAGGATGGTGGGGATGCCCTTTCTTGGAACGTGCACCGGCAGAGTACCAGTTGGCGCCCAGTTCATTGCCGATCCGGATCATGTCGCTGACGCAGGCGGGCAAATAAGGCCGCTTCTCAATGATAGTTCCCCAGGCGGCCCAAACGGCAGGCGCGCCGGACCGGGTCTGCTCCAGAGCCCAGCGGAAGGCGGCCATATTTTCCTGATGGAGGAAGGGATTACATTCCGCTTCCATATCATCGGGTCTGGTCGCCCGCTGTGCGTACACGTTGAACATAATAAAGCTGTCGTAGCCGTTGCCCAGGGCAATGCGCTCCACAGACTTGAGGGTGTTATCCAGAGCGTTGGGCGCAGCGGTGGAGGGGTTGATCCCCACGCAGATCAGGGGCTTTTCACCAGCGGTGCCCAGAATGTACCGGTAGTCGCAGTAGTAGTTGGGCACAAACAGCCAGTGGGTAACGTCGTAATCCGGATTGGGCCTGCGCGCCGCCTCCAGTGCCTGGGCAAAAGGCAGAACAGCCTGGTCAGCGGTGGGGCAGTTAGGAACATGCATGGAAAGACCTCCTGGCAGACGGCTTGCAGTGTGGGCCGTCCGATGGTATACTCACTCTAACAGGATACAGTCAGGAGAAGGGAAATGCAATACCAACGCATCGAAAAGGGCCGCTTTTTGTCCCGGCCCAATCGGTTCATCGCTCATGTGGAGCTGAATGGCCGGACGGAGATCGTCCATGTGAAAAATACCGGCCGCTGCCGAGAGCTGCTGACGCCGGGCGCCACAGTCTATCTGGAAAAGAGCGGGAACCCCGCCCGCAAGACGAAATATGATCTGATCGCCGTGGAGAAGGGAAATCTTTTGGTGAACATGGACGCCCAGGCGCCCAACCAGGTATTCCGGGAGTGGGCGGAGGGCGGCGGCTTCCGGCCGGACCTGACACTTCTGCGACCTGAGACCACCTGGGGCGATTCCCGTTTCGATTTTTACTGGGAGGCCGCCGACGGCAGCCGGGGTTTTGTGGAAGTGAAGGGCGTCACCCTGGAGGAAGGCGGCCACGCCTGCTTTCCCGACGCGCCCACAGAGCGAGGGGTCAAGCATCTGAAGGAGCTGATCCGCAGTCGGGAGGCAGGCTATGAGGCGGCGGTGTGTTTTGTGATCCAGATGGCGGGTATGACGGATTTTGCCCCTAATGATGTGACCCACCCGGCTTTCGGCGACGCGCTGCGCCTGGCCGCCCGGTCCGGAGTCCAGGTGATTGCCCAGGAGTGCGCGGTGACGCCGGACAGCCTATCTATCTCGGAAACGGTACCGGTTTGCCTTTAATCTGCAAGCGATATCTATAAATAATGCAAAAACGATGGGGAGAAATTTGAATTACCCCACAAATATGAAATTATGGGATTGACAAAAATCAAAATGTGAATTAAACTGCACCCATCAAGCAGAGACGCTCGTTTCGCCGAGGAAGGCGAAGCGAGCGTTTTTGCTTTTAAGGAGGAATGAGGGAATGTATTCATCTGTCAACACAATCTGGGTGCTTTTGGGTGCCGCGTTGGTTTTCTTCATGCAGGCAGGCTTCGCCATGTGCGAGGCAGGCTTTACCAGGGCCAAGAACACCGGCAACATTCTGATGAAGAACCTGATGGACTTTTGCATTGGCACGCCGGTGTTCTGGCTGCTGGGCTTTGGCATCATGTTCGGCGGAGCCGGTGCGCTGATCGGTGGGTTTGATCCCCTGGTACGGGGCGACTACTCCAGTATTCTGCCGGAGGGTGTGCCTCTGTCAGCGTTCTTCATTTTCCAGACCGTCTTCTGTGCAACGGCTGCCACTATTGTGTCCGGCGCCATGGCCGAGCGCACCAAGTTTATCTCCTACTGCATCTACTCCCTGATGATCTCGGCGGTGGTTTATCCCATCTCCGGCCACTGGATCTGGGGCGGCGGCTGGCTGGCTCAGCTGGGCTTCCACGATTTTGCCGGTTCCACTGCAGTCCATATGGTTGGCGGCGTATCCGCACTGATCGGAGCCAAGATCCTGGGGCCCCGCATTGGCAAGTACGATGAAGAAGGCAAGCCCCGGGCCATCCTGGGCCACAACCTCTCCATCGCCGCTCTGGGTGTGTTCATCCTGTGGTTCTGCTGGTTCGGCTTCAACGGCTGTTCCACCGTGTCCATGACAGGCGACGAGACCATTGAAGCCGCCGGAAGCATCTTTGTCACCACCAATATGGCCGCAGCGGTGGCCTGTGTCACCACTATGCTCTTTACCTGGATCCGCTTCAAGAAGCCCGATATCTCCATGACCTTCAACGCCGCCCTGGGCGGTCTGGTGGCTATTACCGCCGGATGCGACATGGTCTCCCCGGTGGGCGCCGCCGTCATCGGCATCTGCGCCGGCATCATCCTTCCTCTGGCGGTGGAGTTCTTCGACAAGGTGGCCAAGATCGACGATCCTGTGGGTGCCATCTCGGTCCACGGTGTATGCGGTGCCATGGGTACCCTGCTCACCGGCCTGCTGGCCGTGGACGGTGGCCTGCTCTATGGCGGCGGCGTCCAGTTCTTTCTGACCCAGTGCCTGGGTGTGGTCAGCGTGATTGCCTGGGTGGTAGTGACCATGCTGATTGTATTTACCGTCATCAAGCACACCATCGGCCTGCGGGCCAGTGCCGTTGAGGAGCTGGAAGGCCTGGACATCCATGAGCACGGCCTGCCCACCGCCTACGCCGATTTCAGCCAGTCCACCAGCATGACGGCGGTGGCCAAGGCCAATGCCTATCCCGAGCCGGTAGCTGCCAGAAAGGCTGCCCCTGACGAGGCGGTGCCGGTACAGGTGACCTCCGCTCCCAGCGGCATCACCGCCTCCGATGTGGCGCTGTCCAAGGTGACCATCATCTGCAGCCAGGCCAAGTTTGAGGCTCTGAAAGACGCCATGAATGAAATTGGCGTCACCGGTATGACGGTGACTCAAGTATTGGGTTGCGGTATCCAGAAAGGTAAGACGGAATACTACCGCGGTGTTCCCATGACCATGAACTTGCTGCCCAAGGTGCAGGTGGACATTGTGGTCTCCAAGGTGCCTGTGTGGGAGGTCATCCAGGCGGCCAAGAAGGCACTGTACACCGGCAACATCGGCGACGGTAAGATTTTTGTCTACCATGTGGAGGACGTGGTCAAGGTCCGTACCGGTGAGACTGGTTACGACGCCCTTCAAGGTGAAGAATAGTCACAAACAGGCCTCCGGACTTGTCAAAGTCCGGGGGCCTGTGGTATGATGGGGGTCAGTTACGAGTGGGAGGAATGGGCATGAGGCCTGTCTATCAGGTATTTGCGGAGGAGATCGCGGCAAAAGGAAAAGCCTATCTGGCGCTGCGCCGCTGCCGGGCGGAGGATGTAGATGAAACGCTGCGGAAAGGCCGGGAAGAGCTGCTGCGGCTGGGTGCGGCTGAGATTTACGTGACCTCCAGCGATCCGGCTGCCCACCTGGAAGAGGGGAGCCGTGCGGGCTGCCGATTGGTACATGTCCGCGATCTGCTGTGGATGGAGCGGGAGCTGGAGGCTCTCCCGGCGGAGAGCGGCGGGGTGTCGCTGGTTCCGCTGGCGCGGGAGCGTGGCGGCGCCTGGATCACCCTCCACAACGAGTGCTTTTTTGATATGCCCAACTCTGCCACCTACGGTCCCCGGGATCTGGACCGGGCGCTCACGTCGGAGTACGCCTGCGGCTTTGTGATGTGGAACGAGATCCCGGTGGGCGTCTACGAGCTGGAGCTGACTCAGGAGATCCCGGTGATCGACGGCATTGCCCTCCTTAAGGATTTCCGAGGAAAAGGCCTGGGCCGGAGCCTGCTGACCGCTGTGCTGGCCCAGCTGGCAGGCAGGGGATACCGGCGGTGCCGTCTGTTGGTGGCCACCGACAATGAAAACGCCTTTGGCCTCTACCGCACTGCGGGATTCAAGGCGGCAGGGGTCCAGAGCCAGTGGTTTCAGATGCTGGCGGAATAAAGCAAGTAAGAGGAGCCGATTGCGGCTCCTCTTTTTCTATTGACATATATCGAATATTGATATACTATGATTATAGCGAACATCGATATACTTTTTGGAGGTGAGGAAGTTGGCCCGCAAAAAGCTGGAGACCCTGACGGAGCAGATGTTTTACGTCCTGCTGGCCCTGCGGCAGGAGCGCCACGGCTACGGCATCATGCAGGCCATCACCGCTCTGACAGACGGCCGGGTGAACATCGGAGCGGGCACCCTGTACGCCTTGCTGGAACGATTTGAAGGGGAGAAGCTGATCGTCCTCACTCGGGTGGAGGACAAGCGGAAGTATTACCAGCTCACCCCGGAGGGAGACAAAGCCCTGCGGGAGGAGTACCGGCGCATCCGTCAGCAGGCGGCGGATATGGAGACGGTTTTGCGGGAGGAGGAAGGGACATGAAGCGGAAATGGACGCTGTTTACTTATCCTGTCATGGACATCAAGGCGGCGGAGGCCATGCTCAACCGCCGTGCGGCGGAAGGCTGGCGGCTGGAGAGGATCTGGCCGGGTCTGCTGGCCTCCTTCGTTCCGGCGGAGGAGCCGGTATCCTACTGCCTGGACTGGTACGATCCCAACCGGGAGGATGGGCTGGACTACCGCACCCTGCTGGCCGACGCAGGCTGGCGGTCGGTAGGGCAGGTCAGCTACTGGAACATTTACGAGGCTCCGGCGGATACTGCGCCTATCCAGACGGATGGAGAACTGGAGTACCGGCGGTTCCGGAAGAAGGTCCTGCGGCGAATGGCCACGAGCTGGGGCTTTATCCTGGCTCTGTTACTGCTGCTGGCGGTGCTGGCCCCGGTAGGAGCCGCCCTGGGGCTGGGAGCGGTGTGGCAGTACTGGCTGGAATTTCTGGCCACGTTCAACACCGCAGCTCTGGCCTTTCTGTGTCTGCCCCTGCTGCTTGCCGGCGGGCTGCTATGGTCAGGACGGCTGCTGCTGCGGCTGGGTCAGTGGAAAGGGGCTATTGACCGGGAGGAGCCCTTCCCGGTGCCGGGACAGGGCAGCGCTCTGGCGGCCAGGCTGCTGGTGCTGCTGGGCGACCTGCTGCTGATCGTTTTTGTGCTGTGTTTTCTGCTGGATGTGATCACAGGGAAGGTGGGCCGCCCCTGGATGATCGGTACCATCATCGGCGCACTGGGCATTTTGGGTTGGAAACAGGGGGCGGAGTACCGCCGGGTCAGACGGTATAAGGCAGGCATGGCCATCGGGGCGGTGGTACTGCTGATCCTCAGCCTGCTGCCTCTGTCCTGGCTGGCGGTCCGGTTCCAGGTGACGCCGGCTTTGGAGGGCGAGTCCCTCTTCCCGCAGGCAGAGCTGGAGAAGCGGGAGGACGACGCCACCTTCCTGGCGGCTCATACGGAGTGGACCCAGTGGATGGACCTGAGCGGCATAGTGCCGGGAGCCCAGCTGGAGCTGAATCGGGGAGAGGGCTGGGGGCTGCCCTGGACCTGGCTGGCCGACTGGGTGACGGAGCAGTATCTGGACTGCATGGGTACTCCACATCCGGAAGAGCTGTCCGGCTATGAAAATGTGTGGCTGTCCCGGGCCAGTCTGGGCAGTACCGATTACACGGAGGACCTGTGGCTCATTCGCCGCGGCAATACGGTTCTCTGGCTGGAGACCAACCGGGGACCGGTGGATACCCAGTGGCTGGACGATTTGCTGGAACGTCTGGAGGTGGAGAAAACGTGAAGCGGAAGTGGACACTGTTTACCTATCCCACCATGGATATCAAGGCAGCGGAGGCTATGCTGAACTGCCGGGCGGAGCAGGGCTGGCGGCTGGAGAAGATCTGGCTGGGTCTGCTGGCCTCCTTCGTTCCGGCGGAGGAGCCGGTGTGTTATTGCCTGGACTGGTATGATCCCAATCGGGAGGACGAGCTGGATTACAGAACCTTGCTGGCCGACGCGGGCTGGCGGCGGGTGGGACAGCTGAGCTACTGGAATATCTATGAGGCTCCGGCTGGCACTTCTCCCATCCAGACCGACGGGGAACTGGAGTACCGGCGGTTCCGGAAAAAAGCGCTGCGGCGGATGGCCATTGGATGGGCGATACCGCTGATCTGCTTGGCGGTTCTGGTGCTGCTGGGTGTTCTGGTGTCGATGAAACCGGGGGTACTGGGATGGAGTTATTTTGTTACGGTCTTTACGGACACCAATACAGGCGCTGTCGTTGCCACTGCGCTGCCCCTGCTGCTGGCAGGCGTGGCACTGTGGTCGGGAAGGCTGCTGCTGCGGCTGGGTCAGTGGAAGCGTGCCATCGCCCGGGAGGAGCCCTTCCCGGTACCGGGAAGGGGGAGCGCTCTGACGGCGAGGATTTTCTCTTTGGTGGGTTATCTGTTTCTGATTCCGCTTGTTCTGGCTTTTCTACTGGATGCCATGGCCAAGGAACTGAATCTGGGATGGATTATCGGTATGGCCGCAGGCTGTTTGATCGTATTGGGCAAAGATCCTCTGCCGGAGCACGAGAGAAAGCGCCGGTACGCCAAGGGTACGCTGGCCTGCGTTGCAGTACTGCTGGCGCTGCGGCTACTGCCCCTGGCCGGGGTGACGGGGCTGGTGTGTGTCAAGCCGCCCCTGGCTGATGAACGGCTTCTGCCGGAGCGAACGGAACTAGAGGTCGTGGAAACCCATGCCACCCTGTTGTCTGCCCGGACGGAGCGCAGGGAATTTGGGCCGCTAAAAGAGGGAGATGCGCTGAACGGAGTGATGGACAGCGAGGCCTGGAGGCTGCCCTGGACCTGGCTGGCCGACTGGGTAACGGAGCAGTACCGGAAAGAACTGGGTACCGCCAACCAGGAGGAGGTGCCCGGCTATGAGAACGTGTGGCTGGAGCGATACGGTATATCCGGCGGCAACTACCCGGAGGAGGCCACGGGGGATGTGTGGCTGATCCGTCGGGGCAATATCGTTCTGTGGGTAAGGACCGACATGGGGCCGCTGGACGAAGACTGGCTGGACGGCATTCTGGCCCGGCTGGAGGAGGATGGAGCGTGAAAGATAAAATGACCCGGTGGTTCCGCTACACCGCCGAGGACGTGAAAGCCGCCCAGGCGGAGCTGGACGAGCTGGCGGATCAGGGCTGGGAGTTGGCGGAGCTGGGGATCTTCACCGCCACCTTCCGATGGGCGGAGCGGCCCCGCCGGTGCTGGGTGGAACCCGCCCGGTGGACCTCCATCCGCCGGAAGGACGAGCAGGCCCGCTCAGACTATCTGGCCCTGTGCGACGAAGCGGGCTGGGACCTGCTGGACGAGGCGGGAGGCATGTTTTACTTCCAGGCCAAGCCGGACACTGATCCCGCTCCCATCCAGACCGACGGCAGCCTGGAGTGGGAAGAGGTGCTGAAAAAGAGCCTGTGGAATCAGGCCTACACCTTTTTCTGTCTGGTCGTTTACTGGATCGCTTGGGCCGCTGGCCGGTTTTTCCTGGACCAGCCCCGGGTGTGGGAGATGTTTTTCTCCAATGGTGCCATGCTGGCACAGCTGTTCCTGCTGGCTTGGATCGCATTGGAACTGTTTCTTGGCTTTCGTGTGGTACGCTACCGGAAAAAATGCCGCCGGGCGGCGGAGGCGGGGAAACCTATTCCGGTGCCCAGGCGAGGAGCAGCCCGGTTCCGGGGGGCCATGCCGTTGGTCAGCACTGTGCTGGTCATCATTCTGCTTCTGTCTATTTTGGGCGCTTTCAGCAGTGAGCGCAGCAACCATGAGGTGAACGGACGGCTGACCGCAGAGCGCTCGGTGCTGGGCGAGAGCGTGGAGTACCGGGAATTCTCCGAGAAGGGCGACCTGTGGATCGAATCCTACGACTGCAAGGCATCCTGGCTGGCGGGGATCGTCTGCGGCGACCTGCGGGCCATTGAGGGCGATGAGAATCGTCTGCACCGCTATTTCCACTACCACGGAACGGTGGAGCTGACCGAGGCTGACCTGGGCTATGATAAGGCCTGGATCTATGCCTGGGATGGCGGGAACGGCCTCATTATCCGCCAGGGGAACCGGGTGATCCACATGGAGGCGGAAAAGCTGGACCTCACCGACCGGACCGTGGTGGAGGAACAGCTGGTCTGGCTGGAACAGGCCGCTTGCACCCTGACGTAAAGTGTGGTAGCATGAGGGAAAGACGAAACGCGGGAGCGTGAGAAATATGGAAAATCTGCTCTTTGTCAATGCCTGCGTGCGGGGAGAGAAGTCCCGCACCCTGAAGCTGGCCCGTCACTTTCTGGAGCGCTACCAGGCCGCCCATCCGGACACGGTGGTGACCGAGGTGGACGTGTGCGCCCACCGGCTGCCGCCCCAATACCCTGAGGTGCTGGCCGAGCGGGACGAGCTGTGGAACGCGGGCAAGCTGGACCAGCCCATGTTCGACCCCGCCTGGCAGTTTGCGAAGGCGGACAAGATCGTGATTGCAGCTCCCTTCTGGGACCTGTCCTTCCCGGCGGCCCTGAAGATTTATCTGGAGCGCATTTCGGTCACCGATATCACCTTCGGCTATGACGCCGACGGCAACGGCATCGGCCTGTGCAAGGCTGACCGGCTGCTCTATATCACCACCCGGGGCGGCTACTATGCCGGTACGCCCCAGGATATCGCCACCGCCCATATCAAGGGCTTGGGGGTCATGTACGGCATCGATGACGTGCGCTTCCTGGACGCGGAGGGGCTGGATGATATCCGCAACGACAAGGAAGCCCTGCTGGCGGCGGCTATGGAGCGGGCGGACGCTCTGGCGGAGGTGTTCTGATGTCCCGGCGGATCTTACTGCTTACCACCGGTGGTACCATCGCCTCTCTGCCTACGGAAGAGGGGCTGGCTCCCGGCCTGGACGGAGAGGACCTGGCCGGTCTGCTTCCCCGGGGAATTACCGACGCCTATGATCTTACCATCCGGGACATTCTGCACCTGGACTCCTCCAACATCCAGCCGGAGGAGTGGCAGACCATCGCCCACCATGTGTTCGACAACCGGAACGACTATGACGGCATCGTCATCACCCACGGCACAGACACCATGGCCTATACCGCCTCGGTGCTCTCCTTCATGCTCCGGGGCATCGCCATCCCGGTGGTGCTCACCGGTGCCCAGCTGCCCATGACCCACCCACTCAGTGACGGGCTGGAAAATCTGCGTACCGCTCTGGCCATGGCGGCCTCCGGCGTGGCGGGAGTATTTCTGGCCTTTGACCGGAAGGTGATTTTGGGCTGCCGGGCGGTAAAGACCCGCACCACCGATTTTGACGCATTTGAAAGCGTGAACTGGCCCCTGGCGGCCACGGTGGACGGCAAGGGCCTCCAGATCCGGCGGGAGAGCATCCCCGCCTCCTCGGGAGCCTGCACCCTCCGGGATAAGCTGTGCGACAAGGTGTTCCTGATCAAACTGACGCCCGGCCTGGACCCGGAGATTTTCGACATGCTTCTTCAGATGCACTATCGGGGCATCGTGATCGAGGCCTTTGGGGCCGGCGGCCTCCACTTCGTCCGCCGGGACCTGATCTCCAAGCTCCAGGCGGCGGCTCAGGCGGGTATGGCTGTGGTGGTGTGCAGCCAGTGCCTCTACGAGCCCAGCGACTTCTCCATCTACGAGGTGGGGCAGAAGGTGCTGGAGCAGGGGGTCATCCAGGGCCGGGACATGACCACCGAGGCCGCGGTGACCAAGCTCATGTGGGTGCTGGGTCAGACCGACGACCCGGCCATCATCCGGGACTATATGGAGCGCTCCCTGGCGGGAGAAATGGCGTAAACAAAAAGAGATCCGGCAGCTTGCCGGATCTCTTTTTGTTTACATCTCTCTGCGGCCTTCCAGAGCCCGCAGCAAGGTGGCGTCGTCGGCGTATTCTAGGTGGCTGCCCACCGGGATGCCGTAGGCCAGCCGGGTGACTTTTACCTGGAAGGGCTTCAGCAGCCGGGACAGGTACATGGCGGTGGCCTCGCCCTCGGTGTCCGGGTTGGTGGCCATGATAACCTCGTGTACCTCTCCGGAGGCTACCCGGTTCAGCAGCTCCTTCACTCGGATGTCGTCGGGGCCCACATGGTTCATGGGGGAGATCACGCCGTGGAGCACATGGTAGACGCCCGGATACTCCCGGGAGCGCTCCATGGCCATCACGTCCTTGGGATCGGCCACCACGCAGATCACCGACTGATCCCGTTTGGGGTCCTGGCAGATGGGGCACAGTCCGTCCCCCTGGGAAAAGTTCTGGCACACCGGGCAGCAGTGGATGGCCGACTTGGCCTCCACAATGGCCTGGGCGAACTCCGCCGCGTCTTCCTCTGGCAAGGCCAGCACAAAAAAGGCCAGCCGCTGGGCGCTCTTGCGGCCGATGCCGGGCAAGCGGGCGAACTGCTCCACCAGCTTTTCCAGGGCGGGGGGAAAATACTGCATGCCTTAACCCTCCCGCAGGGCGGCGATAGCCGCCGCCGGATCGGCCGCGCCGTATACCGCGGAGCCCGCCACCAGAGTGTCCGCTCCGGCGGCGATGACCTTGCCGGCGGTCTTGGGGCTGACGCCGCCGTCCACCTCCAGCCGGCAGGCGGGATTATACTTGTTGATCAGCTCACGCACCTGGCGGATGGTGTCCAGCTGGTGCTCCATGAAGGCCTGGCCGCCGAAGCCGGGCTCCACCGTCATCACCAGCACCATGTCCAGCTCCTCCAGATAGGGCAGTACGGCATTGGCGGCGGTGATGGGCCGGAGAGCCACCGCCTTCTGCACGCCGCATTCACCCATCAGGCGCAGGGCCTCAGCGATGCGGGTGGGGTGGTCAGCCTCCAGATGGACGCTGAGTAGGTCGGCACCCGCCTTGGCAAAGGCCTCGATATAGCGTACCGGCTTGTCGATCATCAGGTGGACGTCCAGGAACATGTCGGTGCACTTGCGGATAGACTGCACCACCGGTACGCCGATGGTGATGTTGGGTACAAAGCAGCCGTCCATCACGTCCACATGGAGCCAGTCGGCGGAGGATACCCGCTTAATGTCCCGCTCCAGGTTCACAAAATCCGCAGAGAGGATGGAAGGGGCGATCTTGATCATCGTTACCACTCCAGTCACAAAATTTTTCAGGAAAGCCGGCGGGGACGGGCAGGCGCCGCTGTCCCGGCCGGGGGGCAAAGGGACGCCTTGCCACATAAGATACGTCAAGCGGACGTCGCCCGGGGCCCCGCCGGTCCTCCCCTGCGCCCACGGGCTGCCGGCCCGGCGGCCCATGCCCCGGAACCGCGCGCCGCATCATATAGTGTCCGGGGGAGCAGCCGCTTCCCCGGACACAATGGTTTCTCAGTTATAGAAGTCGTTGGTATGGCATTCCCGGGCCTGGTACCCGGCGGCGCACATGGCGTCCAGAATGGCCCGCTTGTGGGTGTGGCCGAAGGCCTCCAGGGTCACCCGCAGCTCCACGCCGCTCTGGCGGTTGTTGTTGACGAACTGGTTGTGCTCCAGCTTGATGATGTTGCCGTTGGCTCCGGCCACGATCTGGGCTACCCGCAGCAGCTCGCCGGGCCGGTCGGGCAGCTGCACGGAGAAGGTGAACACACGGCCCCGGTTGATGAGCCCGTGCTGCACCAGGCTGGCCACAGTGATCACATCCATGTTGCCGCCGGAGAGGACAGGCACCACGTTCTTGCCCTGGCACTTCAGGTGGCTCAGGGCGGCCATGGGCAGCAGACCGGCGTTCTCCACGATCATCTTGTGCTTTTCCATCATGTCCAGGAAAGCGTCCACCAGCTCGTCGTCGTCGATGGTGATGATGTCGTCGATATTTTTCTGGATATAGGGGAAAATCTGATCGCCGGGGGTTTTGACTGCCACGCCGTCAGCGATGGTCTCCACCTTGTCCAGGGTGACGATGTGGCCCGCCTCCAGGCTGGCCTTCATGGAGGCCGCGCCGGTGGGCTCCACGCCGATAACGGTGACGTTGGGGTTGAGGAGCTTGGCCAGGGTGGATACGCCGGTGGCCAGTCCGCCGCCGCCGATGGGCACCAGGATCACGTCCACGTCGGGCAGGTCCTGGAAGATCTCATAGGAGATGGTGCCCTGGCCGGTGGCGATGGCGGGGTCGTTGAAGGGGTGGACGTAGGTCAGCCCCTCCTCCTCCGACAGCTTGGCGGCCAGCTCGGCGGCGTCGTCAAAGGTTTCCCCGTGGAGCACCACCTTGGCGCCGTAATCCTTGGTGTTGTTCACCTTCACCAGCGGGGTGGTGGTGGGCATGACGATGGTGGCGGACACCCCAGCCTGCTGGGCGGCGTAGGCCACGCCCTGGGCGTGGTTGCCGGCGGAGGCGGTGACCAGACCTCTGGACTTCTCCTCCTCAGACAGGGTGCTGATCTTATAGTAGGCGCCCCGGATCTTGTAGGCGCCGGTGACCTGCATGTTTTCCGGCTTGATGTACACATGGTTGCCGGTGGCCTTGGAAAAGGCGGGGCTGTACAGCAGGCTGGTGTCCCGGATGACGCCGGACAGCACGCTGCGGGCCTCTTTGAACTCCTTCAGGGTGAGCATAGGCGGACTTCCTCTCTTTAAATCGGTAATTACCTTTAATAATAATGACTTTCCACCCTAAAGTCAACGTGTTCTTGACACCGGGAAAGGGGAAAGGTACAATGAATTCGAGCATTATTTTTGGAGGATCTGCCAATGGCAAAGCTCATAAAAAAATCTCCCGCACCTCTCTACCTGGCAGCGGCGGTATGGATATTGTGGGCTATTTTCGCCCCCATGTACGCCTGGTGGCACTTTGTACTGGCGGCGGCATGTTCCGTGGCGGCCTGGCTGCTGGGCCGGAAGCTCTTCCCCGACCGGGTGCTGATCGTTCCCGATCCCGAGCCGGAGCCGGAACCGGAACCCCAGGAGCCTGTCGACCCTCTGCTGCAGGAGCGGCAGCGGGCCATCTCTGAGCTGCGGCGGCTCAACGACAACATTGCCGACGAGAAGATCTCCGCCCAGATCGCCCACATGGAGGAGGTCACCGGCAAGATCTTTGACCTGGTGGCCCAAGACCGGACCAAGCTGCCCCAGATCCGGCGGTTTCTGAACTACTACCTGCCTACCACCCTGAAACTGCTCAACGCCTATGACCGGATGGATCAGGCGGGCGTGGAAGGCGCCAATATCGACGGCACCATGGGCAGGATCGAGGCCATGCTGGATCAAATCTGCACCGCCTTCGACAAGCAGCTGGACGCCCTGTTTGCCAATGAAGCCCTGGACATTTCCACTGATATCACTGTGCTGGAG
Organism: Flavonifractor sp. HCP28S3_F3; assembly: GCF_052065355.1. NCBI lineage: Bacteria > Bacillati > Bacillota > Clostridia > Eubacteriales > Oscillospiraceae > Flavonifractor > Flavonifractor sp. HCP28S3_F3. Next base: position 8,075 of record NZ_JBQHUF010000023.1, on the reverse strand, counting down.
CAGATGCTGGCCCGGGAAGGGCTGGGCGGCACCCAGCTGGGACAAGTTGAATAAAAAGTAAGGAGCGAGCGACCATGACTGATAAGACTGATTTCACCCCCGAGCTGACCCTGACCCCCGACCTGGGCAGCGCCGCTGCCGCCGCTGAGGTCAAGGCTCCGGAGGCGCCCACTCTCACCCTGAACCCCGACGCCGCCGCTGCCGCCGAGCAGCAGCGGGAGGCCAACGCCGTCCAGCTGGACGAGAGCCAGCTGACCGAGGCGGAGCGGAAGATGGTGGACGACTTTGCCCAGAAGATCGACATCACCGACTCCAACGTGGTACTTCAGTACGGCGCGGCGGCTCAGAAGAACATCGCCGGCTTCTCTGAGACCACCCTCAACTCCGTGCGCACCAAGGACCTGGGCGAGGTGGGCCAGGCTCTGTCCTCTCTGGTGGTGGAGCTGAAGGGTTTTGGCCAGGAGGAGGAGAAGGGGCTCTTCGGCTTTTTTAAGAAGAAGCGCAACGAGCTGGAGGCCATGAAGGCGTCCTACTCCAAGGCGGAGGCCAATGTGGATAAGATCGTGACCGTCCTGGAGGGCCATCAGGTGACCCTGATGAAGGACATCGCCATGCTGGACCAGATGTATGAGCTCAACACCAAGTACTATAAGGAACTGACCATGTATATCCTGGCGGGCAAGAAGCGCCTTCAGGCCGTCCGCACCGGTGAGCTGGAGCAGCTGCGGCAGAAGGCCGCCCAGTCCGGCGCCCAGGAGGATGCCCAGGCCTACAATGGCCTGGCCAACATGTGCTCCCGGTTCGAGAAGAAGATCCACGACCTGGAGCTGACCCGGATGATCTCCATCCAGATGGGTCCCCAGACCCGTCTGATCCAGAACAACGACGCCCTGATGCTGGAGAAGATCCAGTCCTCCCTGGTGAACACCATTCCCCTGTGGAAGAGCCAGATGGTGCTGGCCCTGGGTCTGGAGCACTCCCGTCAGGCCACTGCCGCCCAGAGCGCGGTGACCAACATGACCAACGAGCTGCTGCAGAAGAACGCCGACATGCTGAAGATGGGCACCATCGAGACCGCCAGGGAGGCCGAGCGGAGCGTGGTGGATATCCAGACCCTCCAGCACACCAACCAGCAGCTCATTTCCACCCTGGATGAGGTGATGAAGATCCAGCAGGAGGGCGCCCAGAAGCGGCGTGAAGCCGAAGTGGAGCTGGGCCGCATCGAGGGCGAGCTGAAGCAGAAGCTGCTGGAGCTGCGGGGTTAAGCCATGAAATTCCTCAAGAGCTATACCGGCGGCATGGTGGTGCTGGCAGTGGTCATCGTGCTGTCGGTGCTGCTGGGCTCCCACCGCTCCCTGGTGAGCGAGCGGGACAAGGTGGAGGCCCAGTTTGCCCCCATCGCCGGGGACCTGCAGGACTGCCTGGACATCACCGCCAACCTGCTGACGGTGGGGGAGCGCTACCTGGAGGAGAGCCAGCTGGCGGAGCTGGAGGGGAGCCGGAACATGCTGTCCGACTGGCACGGCATCTCCAACGGCTACACCGCCTACACCCGCCTCCAGGAGGAGGCCGCCGCCGTGTTGGATGAGCTGGAGGGGTGTGAGCTGACCGAAAAGGACAGAGCGTATGTCCAGGGCTTTCGCACCGACCTGGCCTCCGAGGCGGACACCATTTCCCGGGACGGCTATAACGACGCCGCGGAGGAATTCAACCGCAAGGTGCTGGGAGCCTTCCCGGCCAACATCCTGTCCAAGCTGACCTTTGTAGGGTCCGCGGAGCTCTTTGCATAGGAGGGACCTATGAAACGAAAACTTTGGAGCGTGCTGCTCTGTCTGGCGCTGGCGGCAGGTCTGCTGAGCGTCACCGCCGCTGCGGTGGTGGAGCCCACTGAGGCCTTTTACGTGGCGGACTACGCCGACGTGCTCAGCACCAATACGGAGCAATATATCGTTGACAAGAATCAGGCCCTGTTCGATTCCACCGGCGGCCAGATCGTGGTGGTGACGGTGGACTTCATGGACGGCATGGATTCCGCCGACTACGCCATGCAGGTGGTGGAAAACTGGGGCGGCATCGGTGATGCCGACAAGGACAACGGCTTTGTGCTGGTGTACGCCGTGGGGGAAAACAAGGTGTGGGCCATGACCGGCGCCGGTCTGGAGGACGCCCTCCCCGCCTCCCAGGTGGAGCGCTATCTGGAGCAGTATTTCTATGACGGCTACGACGCCGGGGAATACGACCAGGCCACCCGGGACTTCTTTGACGCCATCTATGGGTGGTATGAGAGCTACTACGCCGGCAGCACCAGCGGCGGAGGACAGGACTTCTATTACCCCGAGGCAGAGAATGACTACATCTACGGCTATGTGGGTCCGCTGTTCGCCTTTCGTACATTCGGACTGTTTTTCCTGATCGTGGTGCTGGTGATTGTACTGTGCGCGGCGGACGGCTGGCGCTACCGCCGCTATCGCCGGCGGTACATGATGCCCGGCATGCCCCCGCCGCCCTACATTTACCGGCCCTTCATCTTCGGACGTCCCCATCGGCCCCGGCCCCCCAGACCTCCCAGAGGACCCCGCCCGCCTAGAGGCGGCGGATTCCACAGCGGTGGGTCCTTCCGCGGCGGCGGCGCCGGACGGGGCGGCAGCTCCTTCCGCGGTGGCGGTTCCTTCCGTGGCGGCGGCGGTGGCTTCCGTGGAGGTGGAGGCGGTTTCCGCGGCGGCGGTGCCGGACGCCGGTAACAGACATACAAACGTCCCGGAGGATCCCTCCGGGACGTTTTTTTCTCCGTGACATCAAACTGACACAACTGGGTGCTATCCTGAGGGCGAAAGGAGGGGAGAGACATGGAAGAGCGGGTGCTGTTGGCCGAGGACGAGGAGAAGATGCGCACCATCGTCCGGGACTATTTTCAGTCCCACGGGGTGGCCTGCGACCTGGCCAAGGACGGTGCGGAGGCCCTGGAGCTGCTGCGGCAGCGGGACTACGACGCGGTGCTGCTGGACGTGCTCATGCCGGAGGCCGACGGCTTTGCAGTGTGCCGGACTGTGCGGGAGCACAGTCGGGTGCCCGTCCTGTTCCTTACCGCCCTGGGAGAGGAGCGGGACATGCTTCGGGGCTACGAGCTGGGGGCGGACGATTATATCACAAAACCCTTCTCCCTGGCGGTGCTGCTGGCCAAGACGAAAGCCCTGATCCGCCGCAGCCGGGGGGAGGACGGCGAAAAACTCACCTGCGGGGCCATCACCCTGGAGCCTCTCCGGCGGCGCTGTACCGTGGCCGGGGCGGAAGTGGAGCTGTCCCCCCGGGAGTACGCCCTGCTGCTCTGCCTCATGCGCAACAAGGGCCAGGTGCTCAGCCGGGAGCAGCTGCTGGACAAGGTGTGGGGCATCGACTTTGACGGCGGCGAGCGGGCGGTGGATGTGCGCATCAAGCGCCTGCGCTCCGCGTTGGGTCCGGCAGGAAGTCAGATCAAGACGGTGTTCAAGGCGGGATATCGAATGGAGGGCGGCTGATATGAAGGAGAAACGGCTGTTTTTCAAACGCCTGGCAGGGAATCTGGCCATCTTTCTGCTGCTGTGGGGGGGGGCCATGGCCGCCCTGGTCTGGGTCAACTACCGATGGTGCCAGGAGGATGTCGTACAGCAGTACAGCGATCTGCCTATGCGGATCAGAACCGGGGAGGTCACTTTCAGCGCCCAGCCGAAGGATCTGGGTATCGTCCGGTTCCTTCCCTGGGAGGACGGCTATTGCTCCGCCCAGCTCACCATGATGGGTGAGCACCTGCTCCGGGACTATGGGGGTCAGCTCTTTCTGCGCATCTACGAAAAGGACGGAGACCGGCTGGGCCAGACGCAGATGCTGGTAGGGTATACCGGAATGACCGGGGAGACGGATCCGGAGGAGGACTCCATCGTGTATCTGGTTTTTGACCCCGCCATGACCGATGAGGAGATGCTGGCGGCGCTGGAGATTTTGAATGGCTATCCGAAGCAGGTGTTCTACCGGTATGACGATGATGTGAGACCGCGGTTCACCGGCGTCCAGGCAGTGGGCTGGCGGGAAGGAGAGGCGCTGTATGTGCAGAAGCTGACCCTCCTCTTTGAAACGGAGGAAGTGGTGCTGGTCGATACGCAGGCCGACCTGTTCCCCGGTCAGGCGCCGGAGTCCTATTCCTGCACCTGGGTGGAGTTTTATTCTCCCCTGCTGGGCCGGGGAGATCCGGAGCCTCAGCTGGAGCGTTACCGCGCCATGGAGGCGGAGGTGGACGAGATCGAGGAGCGGTTTCCCCGGTGGGAGCAGGAAGGACTGGCCTATGGAGGCGGCCGGCATTCCAATGCCTATCTGGTGGCCGGCGCCGTGCGGCCTGTGGCGGTCAACCATTTCCTGCCCAAGCTGTACGCTCTCACCGGTCTGAGCCCCGTGATCCTGATCACCCTGGCGGCGGCGGTATTCCTGGCTGTTCTGACGGCCTGGCTGGAGTACCGGGCCATACGCCGGGAGCGGGCCTTTACCCGGGCGGCGGCCCATGAGCTGAAAACGCCCCTGGCCATTCTCCGGGCCCACGCCGAATCCCTGAAGGAGGATATCGACCCGGCCAAACGGGAGGAGTACCTGGACGTGGTGCTCTCCGAGACCGACCGGATGGCGGCTCTCACCGCTGCCCTGCTGGATCTGTCCCGGCTGGAGCGGGGAGAGGCCCTGAACCGGGAGCCGGTGGAGCTGTCCGCCCTGGTGAAAGAGGTCTTTGACCGGCTGGTCCTGCCTCTGGAGCAGAAGGGGATCACCCTGAAGCTGGACCTATCCCCGGTGTGGACGCAGGGGGACCGGGCCCGGCTGGAGAGCGTGGCCGCCAACCTGGCCTCCAACGCCCTGCGTCACTGTACCCCCGGCGGAACGGTCACCGTGAAGGTGGGCAAGGAGGGCCGGTGGGCGGTGCTGACGGTGGACAACGACGGGGACAACATCCCGGAGCGGGAGCTGCGCCGGATCTGGCAGCCCTTCTACCGGAGCGACCAGAGCCGCAGCCGGGAGACCGGAGGCACCGGCCTGGGGCTGGCCATCGTAAAGGCGGCCATGAAGGCCCACGGGGGGGAGTATGGGGTATCCAACCGGGAGGGCGGCGTTACCTTCCGTGTGTCCCTCCCCAGCTTGCAAAGCGCCCAGTGATGTGGTATGATACCCTCACGAACTTGAGATTGTGAGGGATCATTATGGGATTTAACCGGCCGGAGGCGAAGTACCGGGCCAGGCTGGCCATGCGCGGTGCCTACCCCCACCCCATGCTGGTGACGCTGGTGTATGTGCTGCTGACCGGCGTGCTGACCTATGCCATTATGTATTTCGTATCCAACCCCTTTACCCTGGCCTACTGGTATCTGCTGGACGGCGCTGACGTTCAGGATGTGTACCGCTATATCTTTACGCCCCAGCGGGTGTGTGTCTACCTGCTGATGGAGCTGCTGATCACCCTCTATACCTGGGTGATGCAGTTCGGCTACACCGCCTATACCCTGGGTCTGGCCCGGCGGACGGGGCCCAGCTACCGCACCCTGCTGGAGGGCTTCGCCCATCTGGGCAAGGCTCTGCTGGTCAGCTTCCTGATCAGCCTGTTCACCACCCTGTGGGGCCTGCTGGCCATGCTGCCCGGCCTCGTGATCCTTATCGTGGGGAGCGTGGTGGAGAGCTCCGGCCTGATCTTCCTGGCCATTTTGCTGCTGCTGGCAGGTGCGGTGGTGGAGGTCATCGTGTCCTACCGCTATCGTCTGGCCGTTTATTTCCTGCTGGATCATCCCGACATGGGCACTCTGGCCGCCATCAGTGCCAGTAAGCAGGCCATGCGGGGCCACAAGGGTGAGCTGTTCGTGATGGACCTCTCCTTCCTGGGCTGGGCGCTTCTCTCGGTGTTTACCCTGGGCATCCTGAGCCTGTGGCTTGGGCCCTACATCGGCGCTACCGAGTCCAATTTCTATCACTGGGTGGTGTACGGATCCTTCCCCAATGATGAGCCGGGCTACCAGGGTTCCTCTTACCAGAGCCCCTATAACAACAAGCCCCAATTCTGAGAAGAGAAAAAAACCGGCCTGCCGCATCTGCGGCAGGCCGGTTTTTACGTTTGCCTTATTCCAGAACGGCGCCTCTTGCAGCAGAGGTGACCAGCTTGGCATACCGGGCCAGATAGCCGGTCTTGACCTTGGGCTCGGGGCATACCCACTTGGCCTTGCGCTCTGCCAGAGTGGCCTCGTCCACGTTCAGGGTGATGGAGCAGCTGGGGATGTCGATGGAGATGATGTCACCCTCCTCCACGAAGGCGATGGGGCCGCCCTGTGCAGCCTCGGGGCAGACATGGCCGATGGAGGCGCCGCGGGTGGCGCCGGAGAACCGGCCGTCGGTGATGAGAGCCACGGACTCGCCCAGACCCATGCCGCAGATAGCGGAGGTGGGGTTGAGCATTTCCCGCATGCCGGGTCCGCCCTTGGGACCCTCGTACCGGATGACCACCACGTCGCCGGAGACGATCTTGCCCTCATAGATGGCGGCAATGGCGTCGTCCTCGCAGTCGAATACCCGGGCGGGGCCGGTGTGAGTCATCATCTCGGGAGCCACGGCGGAGCGCTTCACCACGCAGCCCTCGGGTGCCAGGTTGCCCTTGAGCACCGCGATGCCGCCGTCGGCGGAGTAGGGGTTCTCGATGGGACGGATCAGCTCGGGATTGCGGTTGACCACGCCCTCCAGATTTTCCTCCAGGGTCTTGCCGGTGCAGGTCAGGACGGAGGTGTCCAGCAGACCCTTCTTGGTCAGCTCCTTCATCACGGCATACACGCCGCCGGCGCCCTCCAGATCCTCCATGTAAGTATCGCCCGCCGGAGCCAGGTGGCACAGGTTGGGGGTTTTGGAGGAGATCTCATTGGACATGTCCAGATCCAGCTCAATACCGCACTCGTGGGCGATGGCGGGCAGGTGGAGCATGGTGTTGGTGGAGCAGCCCAGGGCCATGTCCACCGTCTCGGCGTTGTGGAAGGCGGCCTCGGTCATGATGTCCCGGGGACGGATGTTGTTCTTCACCAGCTCCATGATCTGCATGCCGGCGTGCTTGGCCAGCCGCAGCCGGGCGGACCACACGGCGGGGATGGTGCCGTTGCCCCGCAAACCCATGCCGATGGCCTCGGTAAGGCAGTTCATGGAGTTGGCGGTATACATGCCGGAGCAGGAGCCGCAGGTGGGGCAGGCGTTGTTCTCATAGTCCTCCACGCCCTCCTCGTCCAGCTTGCCCGCCTTGTAGGCGCCTACCGCCTCAAACATGTGGCTCAGGCAGGAGCGGCGGCCGTCGGCCAACCGGCCGGCCAGCATGGGACCGCCGGAGCAGAAGATGGTGGGGATATTCACCCGGGCGGCGGCCATCAGCAGGCCGGGCACGTTTTTATCACAGTTGGGGATCATCACCAGGCCGTCAAACTGGTGGGCCAGAGCCATGGCCTCAGTGGAGTCGGCGATGAGGTCACGGGTCACCAGGGAATACTTCATACCGATGTGGCCCATGGCGATGCCGTCGCACACGGCGATGGCGGGGAACTCCACCGGAGTGCCTCCGGCGGCCCGAACACCGGCCTTGACCGCCTCTGCGATCTTGTCCAGGTTCATGTGGCCGGGTACGATCTCATTATAGGAGCACACTACCCCGATGAGGGGACGCTCCAGCTCCTCCTTGGTGTAGCCCAGAGCGTAAAACAGGGAGCGGTTGGGGGCACGCTCCACCCCTTTGGTCACGTTATCGCTGCGCATGGCAAGCCCTCCTTGCGGTTGGTTTCATGGCTCCTATTATAGCGCAGCAATGTGTGAAAAGAAAGATAGCTATGATACAATCTCACATAATTATGTGTCCAGTTCAAAATAGGCCAGCTGACAGCTCTGGGGATCGTAGATGGCGATAGTACAGTTGAGGGGAAATTTCCGGCTGTGTCCGGCCCGTTTCCCTTAGTTAAAGATATTGTTGGGTATCTCAAGATGTGTCATTCGATTTTGCCGATAAAGCGGTAGAAGATTTCCACTTCCTGTTCCCGGCTTCCGTCCTCACT
>NZ_JBQHUF010000022.1:0-25972 GCF_052065355.1 Flavonifractor sp. HCP28S3_F3 | reverse complement strand
AAAAAAATGGGCCCGCACCCATAGCCCCCGCCACCTTTTTTATTCGCGTTCCCGATCCCGGCGGTACTGCTCCATTTGCAGCTCGTCTTTGATCTCCAGACCCCGCTCTCCCGCCAGACCTTCGATGTGATGGGTAAATTCATGGGCCAGGGTGGTGTACAGCTCGTCCTCCCAGTCCTCCTGGGACCAGTTTTCCTGTTCTGCCAGGGCGGCAAAGGAGCCGTAATAGAGGTTGATATACTTCCCCATCATGTCGTTGCAGTACTCGCCCATGATGTAGAGGTCCTCTCCCTGAGGGTCTTCCATGGCCTCCGGCAGCAGGGAGATGCCGCCGTTGAGCTCCTGATAGAATTCCTCCGGGAACTCTTCCGCCATCTCGTCCAGCAGATCGCCCGCTTCGTCAAAGCTCAGGATCATACGGCCGCCTCCTTGGGGCGCTTCATGGTCAGGGAAATACGCTTTTTCTTCTCGTCTACCTCCAGCACCCAGACGGTGACGATATCACCCACGGCGCACACCTCGCTGGGGTGGCGCACCCGGCGGTTGGACAGCTGGGAGATGTGGACCAGACCGTCCTGATGGACGCCGATGTCCACAAACACGCCGAAGTCGATGACGTTGCGCACCGTGCCTGTCAGCTCCATGCCCGGTTTCAGGTCTTTCATCTCCAGCACGTCGGTGCGGAGGATGGGCTTGGGAAGCTCGTCCCGGGGGTCACGGCCGGGCTTCATCAGCTCGTCCACAATATCCTTCAGAGTGGGCAGACCCACCCCGCATGCCTCCGCCGCTTTTTCGGGGCCGTAGGCAGTTACCTTTTCCCGCAGCTGAGAAATATTTCCCGCCGCCACATCCTTTACCGTGTAGCCGCACAGCTCCAACAGCTTTTCCGCCGCCTCATAGCTCTCCGGGTGGACCCCGGTGTGATCCAGTACGTTCTTGCTCTCCGGCACCCGCAGGAAGCCGGCGCACTGCTCAAAAGCCTTGGGGCCCAGCTTGGGCACCTTCAGTACTCCCTTCCGGGTGGTGAAGGCTCCGTTCTCTTCCCGGAATTTGACGATATTCTTGGCGGTGGTGTTGTTCAGACCAGCCACATAGGACAGCAGGGGAGCGGAGGCGGTGTTCAGGTCCACACCCACGCTGTTGACGCAGTCCTCCACCACGCCGCCCAGGGTCTCGTCCAGACGGGCCTGGGGCATGTCGTGCTGGTACTGGCCCACGCCGATGCTCTTGGGATCGATCTTCACCAGCTCCGCCAGGGGATCCTGAAGCCGCCGGGCGATGGACACCGCGCTTCTCAGGTTCACGTCGTAGTCGGGGAATTCCTCGGCGGCCAGCTTGGAGGCGGAGTAGACGGAAGCGCCCGCCTCGTTGACGATCATATAGCTGACCCCGCCGCCTACCTTTTTAATGAGCTCCACCGTCATCTGCTCGGTCTCCCGGCTGGCGGTGCCATTGCCGATGGCGATGTGGGCCACGCCGTGCTTTTTGATCAGCTTGGAGAGCACGTCGATGGCCTCCTGCTTCTTCCGCTCATTGAAGGTGGGATAGACCACCGCCGTGTCCAGCACCTTGCCGGTGGCGTCCACCACCGCCACCTTGCAGCCGTTGCGGTAGCCCGGGTCCAGGCCCATGGTGACAAAACCCTTCACCGGAGGCTGCATCAGCAGCGGCTTCAGGTTGAGGCCGAACATCTTGATAGCCCCTTCGTTGGCCTGCTCGGTGAGAGTGTTGCGGATCTCCCGCTCCAGGGATGGCTTTAGGAGTCGGTCCCAGGCGTCATCGGCGGCAGCCCGGACGAACTCCATAGCCGCCCGGCCGGGCACCACCGCCCGGCGCACCGCGATGCGGGCGGTCTCCTCGTCCAGCTCCACCCCTACCTTTAAAATATCCTCCCGCTCTCCCCGGTTGATGGCCAGTACCTGGTGGCCCATGACCCGGTTCACCGGAGTGCGGAAGTCGTAATACAGCCGGTAGACGGTGTCCTCCGGCTCCTTCTCTGCCGCCCGGGACACCAGTACGCCCCGGCGGAGGTACAGGTCCCGCAGGCCCTTGCGGACGTTGGCGTCGTCGGAAATGGCCTCGGCAATGATGTCGGACGCACCCTGGAGGGCGGCCTCCACCGTCTCCACGCCCTTCTCCGGGTCCACATAGTCCGCCGCCAAAGCCTGGGGGTCCACCTGGGGTCCCATGGCGAACAGGGCGTCCGCCAGAGGCTCCAGTCCCTTCTCCTTGGCCATGGTAGCCCGGGTGCGCCGCTTGGGCTTGTAGGGCAGGTACAGATCCTCCACCTCCGCCAGGGTGGCGGCGGCGTCGATGGCGGCAGATAGCTCCTCCGTCAGCTTGCCCTGGCTCTCGATGGAGGCCTTCACTTCCTCCCGCCGCTTGTCCAGGTTCCGCAGATATTGCAGCCGGTCGGCCAGGGTGCGCAGGGTGGTGTCGTCCATGGCACCGTGGAGCTCCTTGCGGTAGCGGGCAATGAAGGGGATGGTGTTGCCCACGTCAATGAGGGTGACCACATTCTGAATATAGCTCTCCTTCTGGCCCAGCTCCCGGGCCAGGATTTGAATCAAAGTTTCCATTGGGATACTCCTTTTAAATAAGGTATTCTTATTTTACGCGATTTTGACAGGCAAGTCCAGCAAATCTCCTTGCGCTTTTCTGACGCAGCCCGTAGAATAAAGGAAAAAGGAGGGGAACGGGATGGATCCCAGACTGGAGAAGATGAACGAAACCTGGAAGGAACTCACCGAGCAGGCCTCCCGGCTGAGCCGGGCTGCCGCCCAGCTGAAGGAGCTGGAGGCGCAGTATGCCGAGCGGCAGCAGCGGGTGGAGGAGACCGGGGCCATCTACCGCAAGGAGCAGGACGATGTGGACAAGCTGGAGCAGGGCGGCCTGCGTGCCTTTTTCATCGGGCTCACCGGGAACAAGGAGGAGCGCCTCTCCAAGGAGCGGCGGGAGGCCATGGCAGCCAAGTGCCAGTACGACCAGGCTATGTCCGACCTGGAATACCTGGACGGAAAGATTCGGAAGCTGCGGGGCCAGCGGGAGGAGCTGAAGCAGGTCCAGCAGAGGCTGGAAGCTCTGAGCCAGGCCAAGGCCAAGCTGCTCAAGGAGCTGGGCGGTGAGACGGGAGAACGGCTCATGGAAATGGACCGGCGGCAGGCGGAGCTGGAGCATCAGCTCCGGGAGGTGCGGGAGGCACTTTTCGCCGGAAGGCGGGCGGAGACCTGCCTCAGCCAGGTGCTGGACAGCCTGGACAGCGCCAGTGACTGGGGTATGTGGGATATGGTAGGGGGCGGTCTGCTTTCCACCATGATGAAGCACGAGCGAATGGATGACGCCCAGGACGGACTACGGCAGGTCCAACGGGCTCTGTCCGACTTCCGAACCGAGCTGGCCGATGTGGGGGATATCCAGATTCCCGACATTTCCATCGGCTCCTTTGCCACCTTTGCCGACTACTTCTTTGACGGCTTTTTCGTGGACTGGTATGTGCAGTCCAACATCCACGACGCCCAGAACGGCGTGTCGCAGGTACACATGAAGGTGCTCAGTGCCCTGGATACGCTGGAGCGGGCTGAAAACAGCCTGGATCTGGAGCTGGAGGGGCTCAAGGCACGCCGGTCCGCCTTGCTGGACAGCGTCCAGTCTTGACAAACCAGCGGAATGGAGATAATATGTAACTGGTTACTTATTTAAGCGGGGTGAGTATATGCCGGGTCTGATGCCCTTCGGCCTGAAAATCGCCATTCTCAACCGGGAATTCCGTAGGCGGATGGATGAAAAGGCGGCTGATATGGGTCTGACCTCTGTGCAGCTGCGGGTGCTGGGCTCGGTGAGTCGGCTGGAGGCAGCCGGAAAAGAGGAGATCCACCAGAACGATCTGGAGCGGCTGGAGCACGTGACCCATCCGGCCATGACCAAAATGCTCCAGCGGCTGGAGCACAAGGGGTGGATCAGCTGTGTTCCAAGCGAGAAGGACCGGCGGTACAAGAAGATCACCTGCACCGAGCGGTCGGTGGGGATCCATAAGGTGATCCTGGCCCAGGATGCGGAGGTCCTGACTGACCTGTGCAGGGACTTTACGGCCGAGCAGGCGGAGACCCTGATGGAGCTGATGGATCTGCTGCTGGACAGGATCGACCCGGAAAACAAGTGAATTCCAAAGGCGGTACGCTGAGGAGAACACTCAGCGTACCGCCTTCTTTTTCTGCATAAATAGGTAACCTGTTACTTGTTTAGAGGAGGATAACAACATGGACAAAGCGATCCCGGAAGGGAAGAGCCCCTTCGCCACTGAGCCTATTGGTCGGCTGATCCTGAAATTTGCCGTACCCAGCGTCATTGCACTGCTGGTCAACTCTCTGTACAACATTGTGGACCAGATTTTCATCGGCTGGGGCGTGGGCTATCTGGGCAACGGGGCAACCAACATTGTATTTCCCATCACCATCGTGGCGCTGGCCCTGGCCATGATGATCGGCAACGGCGGCGCGGCCTTTCTGAGCCTGAAGCTGGGGGAGGGCCAGGTGGAAACAGCCAGAAAGGGTGTGGGCAACGCCGTTTCTCTGGTAGTGATTGTCAGCATCGTGCTGGCGGCAGTCTTTTTGATTTTTATCAATCCTATCCTGAATCTGTTCGGTGCCACCGATGTGCTTCGGCCCTACGCCCTGGAGTACGGCGTCATCATCGGTATCGGCCTGCCCTTTATGATGATCTCGGGCGCCATCAACTGCATGGTCCGGGCTGACGGCAGCCCCAAGTTTGCCATGTTCTCCATGGTCATCGGTGCCATCCTCAACGTGATCCTGGACCCGGTGTTCATTTTCGTGTTCCACATGGGAGTGCAGGGGGCGGCCATCGCCACAGTCATTGGCCAGGTGGCTTCCTTTGTGGTGTCCGTGGTTTACATGCCCCGGTTCAAGAGCGTCCATCTTACCAAAGCCGCCTTCCGCCTCAATGGAAGAACCTGCGGTAATATCGTCACCTTCGGTCTCAGCAGCTTCATCACCCAGTTCGCCATCACCATCGTCATGGCCCTGACCAATAACCTGCTGGCGGTGTACGGTGCCGCCTCCGTCTACGGCGCGGAGATCCCCCTGACCGCCACCGGCATCGTGATGAAGGTCAACCAGATCATGATCGCCATTCTGCTGGGCATCGCCACCGGAACCCAGCCCATCATCGGCTACAACTACGGCGCCAAGAACTTCAAGCGGGTAAAGCGGGCTCTGGAGATCTCCCTGATCGCCTCGGAGGTCATTTCCATCCTGGCCTTCCTGATCTTCCAGTTTGCACCCATGAGCGTGGTAATCCTGTTTGGCTCCGAGGAGGGGCTGTACAACGAGTTTGCGGTAAAAGCCTTCCGCATTTTCCTCATGCTCTGCCCCCTTACCGGCTTCCAGACTATGGCGGCGGTCTACCTCCAGGCGGTGGGCAAGCCGGTGAAGTCGGCCATCCTCTCTCTGGCCCGGCAGATCATCTTCTTTGTGCCTGCGGCTCTGATCCTGCCTCAGTTTTTTGGAGTGGTGGGCGTGCTGTGGACCGGCCCGGTGGCCGACGGCCTGGCCTTTGTGCTCTCCCTGGCCCTGCTTCTGTATGAAAACCACCATCTGAAAAAGAGCCACGCGGCCCAGCTGGCGGACAGCGGGCAGGCGGAATAAAAGGAGGTTTGGAAGATGAAAAACAGAGTCATCACCATCAGCCGGGAATTTGGCAGCGGAGGCCGCACCATTGGGAAAAAGGCGGCGGAGAAGCTGAATATCCCCTGCTATGACAGCCAGCTGATCCAGAAGATCGCGGCAGAGAGCGGCTTCCATGAGGATTATATTAAGGAGGCGGGTGAGTACGCCCCCGGCGGCTTTCTCTCCTCCGCACTGTCCCACCGGGGGATCGCCATTACCAATGAGGATTACATCTGGGAGATCCAGTGCCGGGTCATTACCGACCTGGCCCAGAAAGGACCCTGCGTCATCGTTGGCCGGTGCGCCGACTATATCCTCCGGGACAAGGCAGACTGTCTGAAGGTGTTTATCCATGCGGACATGGACTTCCGGGCCAAACGCATTGTGGAGGTGTACGGCGAGCGGGAGCAGTCCCCCCAGCAGCGGCTGAAGGACAAGGATAAGCGCCGGGCGGCCTACCACCGGTTTTATACCGACATGAAGTGGGGCCACGCCCAGAACTACGATCTGACTCTCAACAGCGGGACCCTGGGCATCGACCGGTGCGTGGATATCATCTCAAATTAATTTTATGGTGGGAACGTGACCGGGGGGCCCCATAAGGGGCCCCCGCCGTTCGTACAGAGAAAAAGAGGGGAAAAAGAGAGGAAACGAAATTATTTGCCCAGACGGCGGACCATTTCCTTGGAGCAGAAAGTGGCCACATCGTCGGCGTAGGTACCGGCGCCGAAGCCGGCGTCATAGCCCAGCTCCTTGGCCAGAGCGTGGGTGATGCGGGCGCCGCCGCAGCAGAAGATGTACTTCTCGCGGACACCCTCAGCCTCGGCCAGCTCGATGAGCTCGGTCAGGTTCTGGATGTGCACGTCCTTCTGGGTGACGGTCTGGGAGACCAGCAGCACGTCGGCGTTGACCTCGGCGGCCTTGCGGAGGAACTCCTCGTTGGGCACCTGGGAGCCCAGGTTGTAAGCCTCGATCATCTCGTAGCGCTCCAGGCCATAGTGGCCGGCGAAGCCCTTGCGGTTCATGATGGCGTCGATGCCCACGGTGTGAGCGTCGGTACCGGTGGAGGCGCCCACCACGACCAGCTTGCGGCCCAGGCGCTCCTTCAGGAACTCGTCGGTCTCGTCCATGCTCATGGCCTCGTCGGCCACGGTCTGCACAACGATCTCGTTGTAGTTAATGGAGTGGGTGAGAGAGCCGTACACCACATAGAAGGTGAAGGCCTCGTCCAGCTTCTGCCGCAGAGCCACGTTGGGGTCAGCCAGGCCCATCTTCTGAGCGATCAGCACAGCAGCGGCAGCGCCCTTGTCGTCGTCCTTAACGGGCAGGGTGAAGGAGAGCTGCACCTTGCCGTCGTTCATGGTGTCGCCATAGGGTTTCAGCCGGGTCAGATCCAGAGTGGTGTCCAGATCTTTGTCACGAATCTGATACAGTCCGGAACTCATTTGCCGGCACCCCCTTTCATCATGGGCTCAAGGAAGGGGTTGAAGTACCCGGGCGCCTTGTTTACGACGCCTTCCAGGCCCTTGCCGCCGTCGCGGGGCCGCTTGATGTCGGCGAAAATGCCCCGCTCCAGGGTCTCGAAAATGCCCAGCTGCTCGATCTGGCCCAGCAGGTCGGTGGCCTTGTGGAGCACGTCGGCCGCGCGGTTCTGCATGATGCCGCCGTCCTTGAAGACGATCTCGTTGCCCAGGTCGTGCATGGTGCGGAAGATGTACTGGGCGTTCTGGATGGCCAGGAAGCGGTCGGACAGGAAGGGAGTGTGGATAGCCTCGGTCATCATGCCCAGCAGGTGGATCTTCTGGTTGGTCAGGATGGTCACCATGTTGAACAGGGCGTCCTGGACCTGGCCGCGGAAGATGTTGCCGGTCATGAACTTCGTGGGAGGCATGTACTTCAGGGGGGCGTTGGGGAAGATCTCGCGGGCCATCTCGGCCTGAGCCAGCTCGTACAGGAAGCCGTTCTCCACGTCGGGGTCGATCTCGAAGGCGTGACCCAGACCCATCTGCTCCTCAGGCAGACCGGCCCGGAGAGCGAAGGCCTCGTTGAGGAACTGGGAGGCCAGCACGGTGTGGGCCTCTTCCACGGCGTCGGCGGTGGTCAGGTAGTTGTCCTCGCCGGTGTTGATAACCACGCCGGCGTAGGCGTTGATGGCGCGGGAGAAGGACTGGTCGATGAGGGTGCGCTGCATGTTGATGTCGCGGAACAGGATGCCGTACAGAGCGTCGTTCAGCATCACGTCCAGACCCTCGAAAGCGCCCATAGCGGCGATCTCGGGCATGCACAGGCCGGAGCAGTAGTTGCACACGCGGATGTAGCGGCCCAGCTCCTCGCCCACCTTGTCCATGGCCTCACGCATCAGGCGGAAGTTCTCCTGGGTGGCGTAGGTGCCGCCGAAGCCTTCAGTGGTGGCGCCGTAGGGCACGTAGTCCAGCAGGGACTGGCCGGTGGTACGGATAACGGCGATGACGTCGGCGCCCTGACGAGCGGCGGCGGTGGCCTGCACCACGTCCTCGTAGATGTTGCCGGTGGCCACGATCAGGTAGATCCAGGGACCCTGCTTCTCACCGCCGTGGGAGGCGATGAAGTCCTCGCGGCGCTTACGGCGGGTGCGGATCTTAGCCAGGCTGGCCTCCACGATGGGGTCCAGAGCGGCGTGGATCTCAGCCTCGCCGTGGGTGGGAACAGCGGTCAGGTCCAGAGAACCGTTGGCCACGTCCTCGGCAATAGCCTGGGGATCCTTCCCTGTCTCCACCATGGCGTTGCCGATCCAGAACGCGGCGCCCTGGGGCAGGCCGCCCTTCTCCAGCAGATGCTCTACAACTACGTTGGGCAGGGGCACGTCGCCGGCGTCCACGCCGTCGATGCCCAGCAGGCGGCAGATGGTGCGCTCCACAGCCACGGTGGTGCAGCCATCGATGAAACGCTGAGTGTCGTCAGCCACGCGAGAGGCATGAGCCCGGGCCTGCTCCACCAGCTTAAAATCAAGATTCAGCTTGGATTCCAACATCGATCACTTCCATTCTTTGTAACTTAAAAAACGGGGGGCAGCGGACCGTCGCTGAAAGCGGCGGCCCGCTGTAGACCTCGGGTCGGATTACTCCTCGTGGTGGGAGCGCTTATGACGCTCCAGGTTGGCGGGCTCCATGGACAGCGCCTGACCGCGCTCCAGGCCGGCCACGCCCATGAGCTCCTTCTTCTTCTTGCCGGTGCAGTAGTCGCACTGGCAGTCGGTGTAGTGCTCGGGCTCGGTGTAAGTGGTGATAACACCCTCGTAGTTGCGCAGGATGACCTTCTTGGGGGTCTGGGAAATGACGTACTGAGGCATGACGGGAGTCTTGCCGCCGCCGCCGGGGGCGTCCACCACGAAGGTGGGCACGCAGAAGCCGGAGGTATGGCCGCGCAGGCCCTCGATGATCTCGATGCCCTTGCTGACGGGAGTACGGAAGTGCTCCAGGCCCATGGACAGGTCGCACTGATAGATGTAGTAGGGACGCACGCGGATCTTGACCAGCTCGTTGACCAGCTTCTTCATGGTGTAGACGCAGTCATTGATGCCGGCCAGCAGCACGCTCTGGTTGCCCAGGGGGATACCGGCGTCAGCCAGCATGGCGCAGGCCTTGGCGGACTCGGGGGTGATCTCGTTGGGGTGGTTGAAGTGGGTGTTCAGCCAGATGGGATGATACTTCTTCAGCATGTTGCACAGCTCGGGGGTGATACGCTGAGGCAGCACCACGGGAGTGCGGGAGCCGATGCGGACGATCTCTACGTGGGGGATCTCACGCAGCTTGGCGATGATGTACTCCAGGCGCTCGTCGGAGCAGAGCAGCGCGTCGCCGCCGGAGAGCAGCACGTCCCGGATGACGGGGGTGTTGCGGATGTACTCGATGGCCTGATCCACCTGATCCACAGGCAGGCCGGCGTCGTTCTGGCCGGCGAAGCGGCGGCGGGTGCAGTGGCGGCAGTACATGGAGCACTGGTCAGTGATCAGCAGCAGGCAGCGGTCGGGATAGCGGTGGGTCAGACCGGGAGCGGGGGAGTCCTCATCCTCGTGCAGGGGGTCCAGCAGGTCGGCGGCGGACTGATGCAGCTCCTTGGCGGTGGGGACGGCCTGCAGCCGGACGGGATCGTGGGGATCGCCGGGCTGGATCAGGGACAGGTAGTAAGGAGTGATGGCCATGCGGAGGGTGCCGAGGCAAGCCTTAACGCCTTCCTCTTCCTCGGGGGTCAGGTCCACATATTTCTTCAGGTCTTCCAGAGTCTCAACGCGGTTCTTGACTTGCCAATGCCAGTCGTTCCACTCTTCATCGGTC
Organism: Flavonifractor sp. HCP28S3_F3; assembly: GCF_052065355.1. Taxonomy (NCBI): domain Bacteria; kingdom Bacillati; phylum Bacillota; class Clostridia; order Eubacteriales; family Oscillospiraceae; genus Flavonifractor; species Flavonifractor sp. HCP28S3_F3. Next base: position 15,975 of record NZ_JBQHUF010000022.1, on the reverse strand, counting down.
ACGTTGGGAAACAGGATCTTACGGCGGGACTCTACCATAACAAGGTCATCCTTTCTAAGTCAGTGTGGGGATGCGCGATCCGTAGGTCAGTTACCCGGACCGAAGGGCGGCGGCGGAGAATGGGTTGGGGAGGAGGAGTTCTCGGCCGGAGCCGTGGGCGGATACACTGCCACGGGATAGTCACATCAGATATCGTTTGCCCGCGGAGCGCGGGGAAACTTCAATTATTATTACAGGTACTTCTTCTCGAAGTAGGCCTTCAGCTGGGGATTCTCGCGGAGCTCGGACAGAGTGATCTCGGCGTGGTCCTTGGTGTAGCCGTTGCCGATGACCATGGTGACGTCCTTGCCGCAGCCCTCGGCGCCCAGGGCGGCCTTGGCGAAATCGGTAGCCATGGAGAAGCAGTACACGGTGCCGTTGTCGCGGACGGGGAGAATGGCGCTCATCTCGCAGGCGGGGACGTTAACGATCAGGATGGAGATATCGTACTCCTTGCCGCCGTTGACAGCCAGGGACTTCTCCAGAACCTCAACGGGGTTGGTGGCGGAGCCCACGATGGCGTGGTGGCAGAGGTTCATGCTCTTCAGCAGGTCGGCGTCCTCCTGGCAGATGACCAGGGCAACCACGTTGCCGGTGGGGCCGACGCGCTTCATGGCCTCGTAGCAGCACATCATGCCGCCCTTGCCGGCGCCGCCCAGGATCAGCACGGAATCGCCGGGACGAACCAGCTTAGCGGTCTGGGCAGGAGCGCCAGCCACGTCCAGAGCGGCCAGAGCCAGCTCCTCGCTCATGTCGTTGGGCAGCTTGGCGTACAGGCCGGACTCGAACAGGATGGCCTGAGCGTCCACGTCCACGCGGTCGATCTCGGGGTGGATGGCCTTGATTTTGTTGATCTTCAGGGGGGTCAGGGACAGGGACACCAGAGAGGCGATCTTGTCGCCCACCTTCAGGTCGATCTTGCCCTGCAGGTCCTCGCCGATCTCCTTGACGGTGCCGATGAACATGCCGCCGGAACCGGTAACGGGGTTCTGCATCTTGCCGCGCTCATTGACGATGTCCAGGATCATCTGCTCGGTCTTGCCCAGGTCCTTGTCACAGGCCTCGTAGATCTGGGTGAAGGAAGCGGAGTCGATGTTCAGGGCGGACACGTCGCACAGGATCTCGTTGGAGTAGCACTCCATGGTGTTGTCGATCTTCTTGGCGGCCTGAGTCAGTAGGCCCTGGGGCTCGATCACGCGATGAGTGCCGTACTTGTTGCCTTTCTTCTGCATAGAAGGTTCCTCCTCTTTTTCATTTTGTTTGTTTGATTGGTTGGGGAGATGATCTATTTGGTTGGGGAGATAAGTACTAACAACTTTTTAGGCCAGGGACAGGATCTTGCGGGCCTCGTCGGGGGTGGCGATCTCACGGCCCAGCAGCTTGGCCAGAGCCACGACCTTTTCTACCAGCTCGCCGTTGGAGGCGGCCTTATGGCCCTTCTCCAGGTAAATGTTGTCCTCGAAGCCGACGCGGACGTTGCCGCCCATCACGATGCCGGCGGCTACCATGGGCCATGCGCCCCGGCCGATGCCGGTGACGGTCCAGGTGGAACCGGCGGGGATCTGCTTCACCAGGTAGTCCAGGTTGCCCACGGTGGCGGGGGTGCAGCCGGACACGCCCAGAACGAAGTTGAACTGCATGGGAGCGCCGGGGACCAGACCCTTGTTGGCCATGTTCACGATGGTGTCCAGGTGGCCGATCTCGAAGCACTCGTACTCAGGCTTGATATGGTTCTCAATCATCCGCTTGCCGAATGCCCGCATGGTGGGCATATCGTTGACGAAGATGTCGTCGCCGAAGTTGCAGGTGCCGCAGTCCAGCGTAGCCATCTCGGGGCACAGCTCAGTGGGCTGGAGCCGCTCCTCCGGGGTCATGCCGGTGGCGCCGCCCGTGGAGGGGATCAGGATCACGCCGGGGCAAGCCTCCTTGATGGCGTCCAGCACCACCCGGAACCGCTCCCGGTCCTGTGTGGGGGTACCGTCGTCCTCGCGGACGTGGACGTGGATGACCGCTGCGCCAGCTTCAAAGGCGCTCTTGGCTTCCCGGACCATTTCCTCCACCGTGTAGGGGACCGCGGGGTTGTGTTCCTTGGTGACCTCTGCGCCGCAGATGGCCGCGGTGATGATGAGCTTTTCCATAACACGCCTCCTCGTAAAAAATAAACGCTATCCCGCCGTTGGAAGATACTCCCGGCGGGATAGCGCTTCATGAACAAAAAAACACTACTCATGTCCGCGGGAGGGGAAACTCTCGTTCAGACACAAATAGCGCTTCATGTAACTCATGACAATCCGTAAGCACTGGGCCCACGGCTCAGGGGGAGGGCTGTACGATTCACGTCCCCCTTCGGCGGAGCGGACATTCACAGCACACATCGGGCTCGCCTGCCCTTGTCATTGCACTGCTACCTTGCGCTCCGCGCCTCTATCCATGCATGTTATTCACTTTTGACAAATTCACTATACTCCGGCCGCTTTCGTTTGTCAACTATTTTTTAAAAATTTTACATGACAAAAATTTTCTCTGTCCTGTGCACTTTTGTGCGCTACAGCAGGACATTATTAGCGTGCTGACAACCAAAAGAAGGCCGCCCGGGCGGGCGGCCTTCCGTGCTTACAGGTCTGCCTGGAACAGCTCCATGAGGGTGTCGTCCAGCTTGAGCAGCCGGCACACCCGCAGGGCGTCCCGGGGGCAGGGAGCTCCCGGCGGGGCGGGCAGGAGCCGGTAATCCATCCGCCGGGCGATGCGCTTGCGGGGGTCGTCCCCCTCGTCGCCCTGGATGTCCCGCACCAGACCGGCCACCTGGTAGTGGGTCCCGGCCACGTCGGACACGCCGTCGTAGTGGGTGGTCATCAGGGCCACGCAGTCCAGGCTGCCCAGGTGGCGCACCAGAGCCCGGGCCAGGGCGGCGCCCTCCTGGGGGTTGGTGCCCCGGGCAAACTCGTCCAGAGCCACGAAGAAGAACTGGTCTTTCGTCTCCCGCAGCAGTTTGTCCAGCAGGTGGACCTCCTTGCCGAAGGAGGACAGACCGCCGGCGCCGGGGCCGCTGTCGGCCAGGATGAGCTCCACCCGGTCAAACAGGGGAAGGGCGGCGGACTGAGCGAATACGAAGAAGCCGCACTGGCACAGCAGCAGGGAGAGCACGGTGGAGCGGAGAGATACCGTCTTGCCGCCCATGTTGGCGCCGGTGATGACGGCGCAGCCCTTGCCCAGCTCCAGATCCAGGGGGGTAAAGCTCTCGCCCCGGTTTCTCAGGTCCTCCTCCACCTGGGGATGACGCACCCCGTGGAGGGAGATGGACTTGTCCCGGCTGAGGGCAGGCCGGACGCAGTTGTACCGCAGGGCCAGCTTGGCCTTGGCTACGATCAGGTCCAGACGGCCCAGAGTCTCCATGCTGGACAGGAACCGGTCCTTCCAGACCATCAGCTTGGCGGTCAGCTCCTGGCGTACCACCAGTTCCAGCTGGTCCTCCTGTACCGCCAGCACCCGCCGCTTTTCCATCAGGGGACCCCGTTTATCATCCTGAGTCATGCGGATGGCCTTTTCCAGCTTGGCCTTTTCCGCACGCAGGGGAGCCAGATCGTTGTGGTAGCAATTGGCTACGGTGAAGGTGGGCAGCCGCCGGCCGTCCGGGTCCATCAGGTCCAGAGCCTCTGCCAGGGAGGGGAAGGCAACGCCGGACAGGGCAGGCATGGCGTTGTAGGCCTGCACCAGTCGCTCCAGAGTTACCAGGAAGTGCTTGAGCTCAAAGAGCTCCACCAGGTCAAAGGGTACACCGGGATCCCGGTCAAAGGAACCCCGGATGTCGTGGAACAGGGGCAGCTGCTTGGTCACCCCCCGCAGGGCGGCAGCGGCATCCTTCAGGTCCGCCGGAGAGAGCTCCGCTCCGCCGCAGCCGCAGGTGGGAGTCTCCTGGGGTCGGGTGCTCCCGGCGTTCCACAGTTCCATGGACAGGGCCACGTTGTCCAGCTCTTCTTCCAGGGCGCCTTCCTCACCGGGGCCGTACCAGTGCAGGTCCCGGGCGGCCGTCCGGCCAAAGGGGGAGAGGGGATTGAGCCGCTCCAGTACCCACTGCAGGCCTGCGTTCTCCCGCAGTTCCAAGGTCAGTTTCATGGCCTATGCCTCCTTCACGTTGACCACCGGCAGGTCAATGGCCTGCCGCAGGGCTTGTACGAATTTGTCCCCCTCAAAATGCCAGCCGTAGGCCGACCAGGGGTTGGCGGCCACTGCCGCGATGGTCAGCTCCCGCCGAACCAGCAGCTCTCCGCCGTTGCGCAGGAACAGGTCCAAAGCAGCCCGGCCAGCCAGCACATGGGTGGCGTCGGCGGCGATGAGGGTGGTGGGAGCTCCCCGCCGGGCCAGGGTTTTCAGCAGCGGGTCCATGATGCCGCCTGCGGCCCATACCGCCAGAGGCTGCCGGGGCAGCTTGTTCCAGCGGGGACCGCCGCTCTCGTCCAGGGGCAGCTCCACCGGCTCCCCATCCAGGGTAAACAGGGCAAAGCGGGCCTCCAGTCCCTCCAGGGCCTGCCGCAGCTTGGGATTCTCCGGGGTCTTGCGGCTGAACAGCCAGCAGGTGTGTGCGGTCTCCGCCACAACCAGTTCCATGTCCCGGTCCAGGGAGGCACCGGTGCACAGCAGAGCAACGCCCTCCACTCCGGCGCCTGCCAGGGATTTGCGGCCGGCGGCACCGTCGATGAGCACCCGCTGAGCACCCAGCTCCAGGAAGGTTTTCGTCAGCGGGGGCAGCTGCCCGGCGGCGGAGGGTCCCGCCAGCTGCACATAACCGTCAGACAGCGCCCTGAGCACCGCCACCGGTCCCAGAGGGGTCATCACGTCGGTGAGACCAACCACTTCCAGCGTGGGATCGCACAGAGAGAGCATACCCCGGGCAGTGGCAAACAGATCTCCGGCTTTTACATACAAATCGGGCTTTTCTGTGCCCGTCACCAGGTCGGTGCTCTCGCCGTCCCGGCCTACCGAGGTGAGGGCCAGCCTCTCATCTCCCAGTTCCGCCATCAGCCGGCGCATGGCGGTGGTCTTTCCGGCGTTCTTGCACAGCCCAATCACCGTAACGGGGGAGGCGTCCCCCACCAGCGGTGCTAACAGGTGTTCCAAAAGATGGCCTCCCTTCCACACAAAATTTGGGTGAGTTGTCAAGGGCATTATAAAAGCCCCCCGGCGATCCTGTCAATGGGGTACCTCCGGGCAAAAACGGCGGTTTTGGCGGAAAGTGCAACTTTTTTCCGCGTACCTGCAAACGGCGGAAAAAACGACGGGAGCGCCGCCGGGACTCTCATATAAAGTCCCAGCAACGCTCACATCGGAAGGATACCGGCTCTGTCTGCAAGTTTTTCTGAAAATCCTGCAAAAACAGAATATTTTTTAAAGCTGCTCCTCCAGGTGGGCGATCAGGTCGTCAGCCACAGCGTATACCCCCTGGAAATCCACGTGGGGATTGTAGAAGCCCTCCAGCTGGTCGTGCATCGCCTTGGCCTGGGCCAGAGCGTCCACCGCCTCCTCCAGCAGGGCGGCGGACACCTTGCGGGCGAAGCGGAGCCGGGCCCGGTTGCGGCGGGTGAGGTCCGGATCGGCCATGGCATCCACGCGAATACGGCGGTAGGGCTTGTGGGGCCAGGGGTCGGCGGGAGTGGTGCTCACGAAGGCCAGGGAGAGGGAGGGAATGAGCAGGTGTTCCATCCGGTCGGGGCAGAGGGGAGAGGGACATACGATCACATCCCGGCCGGAGGCCATGGCTCCGGCGGCCAGATGGACCAGCATGCCGTGGGCCAGACCCCAGGGATCGGACAGCTCATAGACACGGTTACATAATAATTCTACGGTGTCGAAATTGTACAGAACTCCTTTCCAGGTGATCCCGCTCAAAAAGCGCTGGACCGACCGGCCTTCCTCTTCACCCTCGCCCCGCATCTCCCGGGAGAGGATGCCTTTGGCCCGGCGGGCCAGCTTGGCCTTCAGCCCTTCATTCAGAAGGAGCGAGCGGTTGTCCTCCGCCAGCTGGGCCGCGGCGGTGAGGCAGCGGTATGCTCGCTGATAGCAGCCCTTGTAGCCCTTCATGCAACCCTTCAGATCGTCCTTTACCGTCAGCAGACCGGCCCGGTCATAGTACGCTCCAAGATTTACATAAGATTCAACCAGGCCGGGGTATTTGGGCTCTACCACGTGAGGGGCGGTGCCGTCCACCACGGCGGTTTTCAGGGCGGGAATGATGACCGCATCCAGGGAGTCGGGGTCCCCGGAGCAGTCGATGTACTCCACCTTCAGGCCGTGCTCCTCCATGGCGGCTCCCACCTTGCGCATCAGGGAGGACTTGCCGCATCCGGGGCCGCCCTTGAGGATGAAGAGCTCTTGAGCTTCCTCCGGGTCCATGAGCTGGTCGTACAGGGAGTAGAAGCCGGTGGGGGAATTGGCTCCCAAAAAATAATGTACTTTAGGCTGTGCTTGCATAGGCGACCCTCCAAATCTCAGGTTTTTTCACTTTCAAGCTATGCGCAGGAGAGAAAGAGGGTGCGGCGGCGATTGCATTTTATATAGAAATAGGGTACACTGAACAGAGAAACAGGGAGGGGGTGACGAGATGCCGTATGAGAAGCTGCGCCTGACTGCCATGACCACGGCCGGTGGGTGAGGGGCCAAAATAGGACCGGGAGTCCTAAGGAATGTATTGGCCGGCCTGCCCAAGGTGGCCGACCCCAGACTGCTGGTGGGCTTTGACGAGAGCGACGACGCAGCAGTCTACAAGGTCAGCGACGAGCTGGCCATGATCCAGACGGTGGACTTCTTCCCGCCGGTGGTGGACGATCCCTATACCTTTGGGCAGATCGCCGCCGTCAACGCCCTCTCCGACGTGTACGCCATGGGCGGCCAGCCCAAGCTGGCCATGAACCTGCTGGCTTTCCCCTCCTGCCTGCCTGTGGAGGCGGTGGGGGACATCCTGGCCGGCGGAGCGGACAAGGTGGCCGAGGCCGGGGCGGTGATCGCCGGAGGCCACAGCATCGAGGATCAGGAGCCCAAGTACGGCCTGTGCGTCACCGGCTTTGCCCACCCCGACGCCATTCTGACCAACAGCGGCGCCAGGGAAGGGGATATCCTGGTGCTCACCAAGGCTCTGGGTACCGGCATCCTCACTACCGCCGCCAAGGCGGAGCTGCTGGACGAGCATGCTTACCGGCAGATGGTGGAGCTGATGACCACCCTCAACAAATATGCCGCCGAAGCCGCTGCCCCGGTGCGGCCCCACGCCTGCACCGACATCACCGGCTTCGGGCTGGTGGGCCACGCCAAGGAGATGGCCCAGGGCAGCGGCCATACCGTGGAGCTGTGGGCCGGTAAGGTGCCGGTGGTGCCCCTGGCCCTGGAGCTGGCCATGGACGGCATCATCCCCGCCGGGGCCTACCGGAACATGGACTTCGCCCAGGCCGACGTGGAGCTGGCGGGTGAGGTGGCCCGGGAGCGGCTGGACTGTCTCTATGACCCCCAGACCGCCGGCGGCCTGCTGCTCAGCGTGGCGGAGGACAAGGCGGAGGAGCTGCTCCGCCGCCTGACGGACAGCGGCGTCACCGCCGCCGCCATTGGCAGGGTGCTGCCCCGCGGGGACAAGTGGCTGCGCATCACGCCATAAACCAAAGAAACAGACAGGGGAGCGGACGGAAATGGAAACCATGATCATCGGCATCGCCGGAGGCACCGGCTCGGGCAAGACCACCCTGACGCTGGGGCTGAAGGAGCGGTTTGGAGATTCGGTCTCCATCCTGTACCACGACAACTACTACAAGGCCCATGACGACATGCCCTATGAGGAGCGCTGCAAGCTGAACTACGACCACCCGGACGCCTTCGATACCGAGCGGCTGGTGGCCGATCTGGAGGCCCTGCGCCGGGGAGAGCGGGTGGAGAGCCCCACCTACGACTACACCGTCCACAACCGGGCGGCGGAGACGGTGGAGGTGAACCCGGCTCCCGTCATTCTGGTGGAGGGTATCCTGATCTTTGTGGAGCCCGCTCTGCGGGAACGGATGGATATCAAGATCTTCGTGGATACCGACGCCGACGTGCGTATCCTGCGGCGTATCCTGCGGGACGTGAAGAAGCGGGGCCGCTCCCTGGATTCGGTGGTGCAGCAGTACCTCACCACCGTCAAGCCCATGCACGAGCAGTTTGTGGAGCCCTCCAAGCGGTATGCTGACATCATTGTGCCCGAGGGCGGCAAGAACGCCGTGGCCATGGACATGATCATCCAGCGTATCCGCAGCCATCTGGCTATGGAGTAACAGAGAAAAAGCGCCTGCCCGGATACCGGACAGGCGCTTTTTTATGCCTCCGGAGCCTCTTGCTCCGGGAAATGGTTGCGCAGCACAAAAAGCTGATAAATGATGAAGGCGCATACGATGAACCCGGCCACCAGTACTCCACCGTAAATGATGGAGAGGGTGGCGTGCTCCTCCCAGGGCAACGGTAACCTCATAATGACCTGAATAACGGCCTCCGCGTTGCGGCAGAACCGCAGACTGTCCGCCCGGATGCCGTTATCCTCCGCCAGCTGGGCCAGATCGGTGAGCATCTGGAAGCGGAAGTAGATGCCCACGCAGAGCAGTAGGATGGAAAACAGGAAAAACCGGCCTGTCCGCTCCTGGCCCGTCAGCAGCACCCACACCCAGTCCACCGCCGACACCACACCCAGCAGGACGCAGAAGGGTTTTAATAACAGCAGGCTCCTCAATTCCGCCCCCAACAGCACAATGGCGGAGAAGATCAGCAGATAGCCCGCCCAGTTGGGCAGCACATTCAGGGAGTGACCGTTGACGCTCAGGTTGAAGTCCAGGTAGAGCAGCACATAGGCCCAGGCGATCTTGGTCAAAGCCTGGCGGATTCGGATGTTGTCAGTCATAGGCTGCCTCCTCCGGCCAGGCGATGCCGGTGTATTCCTGGCCCTTGTACTTGATCTTCACCGCGATAGAGGCGGGGGACTGCTGCTGATCGCAGCCTCTGGGGTCGCTGCCCCCTCCGCCTCCCAGACCATGCTCCTCAGGGGTACGGAAGGAACTGTGACCAAATTCAGTGGGAAAGGCCTCGTTCTGATTCAGACTCTGGTACCAGACGGTGAGAGAGACTTCCTCTTCTCCCTCCCATGCCCGGCCGCCTGCGGAGCGGTAGTAGTCGGTAAAAAGGGCGTCTGGACGGGGCACCGTGTCCAGCTGGTAAGAACTGCCGAACAGGCTGTCGGAATAAACCTGGCTGTCCACACTGAGCAGGTACTGATAGTCCACCTCAATGGTGAAGTCCTCCACCTTGGCCGTATACGTCAAAGCGGGCAGAATGGAATTGGTGTGGGTGGCCAGGGTGCACGCCGGGTCCACCGCTGTCCAATCCTCCAGAGGCTCCACCGCCCAGAAATCCCCTTGCCGGAGCACCCGCACCGGCTGGGATACGGCGATGGATTGGCCCTCCTCATAGATACCGGCAAACCAGGTGCGGTAGGCGTCCAGCACCAGCAGGCCGGTGTAATTGCCGTCGGAGCCCTCCAGGAAGTTGTACACCACCCAGTCGGCCTGGGCGCAGCTGGCCTCCGAAAGTCCCAGAGGCTCCAGAGGATAGGGTGTGTCCAGCTTCTCACCTGCCCGGGCGGCTGCAAACAGCTCGTCCTGCGCGTCCTCTGGCGCGGCCATGACCAGATAGGCGGGGCTGTCCGCCAGCAGGGCCTTGACATAGGTGTCCAGAGCTCCCGCCGGGGTGGTGGCCCGGTTCAGTCGGGCCCGGGCCAGCTCCAGGGAGCCGGAGGCGTTCTGGTCGGGCAGCTCCACGGCGCCCACCGTCCCCGCCAGGCAGGCCACGGCCAGCACCGCCGCCACGCAGGCCGAGCCCAGACCCACACCCTGGGGATAGCGCTTGAACCGGGCGATGGAACTGATGCGGGCCTTGATGTTCTTGCCGCCGTTGGCCATGGAGGTGGTGCCCGGCGAGCGGGCGTATTTGTCGTCCGCCATGGAAAGGAGGATCACGCCGTATTCCCGGCGCTCTTCACCCTCCAGCCGCTCCAGCACCCGCTGGTCGCACAGGGCCTCGCTGTCGTTCTGAGCCCGGTCCCAGCAGTACCACAAAAACGGATTGCACCAGTGGAGGCACCGCAGCACACACATGCCCACCCCAGCCCACAAATCGCCGTATTTCAGGTGGAGCAGCTCGTGGAGGATCACCTTGTCGTCCACTGCCCGCTCCGGCAGCACCAGCACCGGGGAGAGGGGCCCACATACAAAGGCGCTCTCCACCCCCGACAGCACGGTTACCCGCTTGGGGACCTTCAGGCCGTATTGGTCTGCCACCCGGTGGATCTGCTCCAGGGTGTCGGGGGAGGGCGCGGAGCCCTTTGCCACCCGCGTCCGCAGGGCCAGATAGGACAGGAAGAACCACAGCAGGGTGACGACTACACCGGCGGCGTAGAGATCAAAGAGCACGTCGGTAACGCTGCCCGGCGGGACGAGGCGCACCAGAGGAACGGGAGAGAGCACCTCCGTCACCCCGTAGGGGCTGGTGAGAACGGAGGCCAGCCGGGACTCCACCCCGGTTTTGGCGGCCTCCAGCACCACGTTCAGGCCGGGGAGCAGGGTGCGGCCCAGCAGCCCGGCGGGCAGCAGCAGACGGGCGGCCAGAATGGCCCACACCCCGTACTGCCACCGGGGGGACAGCTTATCCAGAAAGAGCCGTTTGGCAATGAGCAGCACCGCCGCCGTGATGGAGACAGTGATGGTTTGGAGCAAAAGGGACCAGATGTTTTCCACAGGTCATACCTCCATGTCATCCAGCAGCTTCCGCAGCTCCTCCCGCTCCTGGGCGGTGAGCTTCTCCTCCTTCAAAAAGGCGGCCACCAGCTTGCCTGCCGAGCCCTGGTACACCCGGTCCAGCAGGCCCCGCCGCTCCTGGGCGGCGCAGGCCTCCCGGTCTACCCCAGCCCGGTAGCGGTGTGGGACAACTGCTTTGTCGATGACCACCAGGCCCTTGGCTTCCATCCGGGTGAGATAGGTGAGCACCGTGTTCCGGCTCCAGAGCGTGGCGGGCCGAAGCGCCTCCACCGTCTGCCCCAGGCTCAGACCGTCCTCCGCCTGCCACAGTGCCTCCAGTACCTGCCACTCCTTGTCGCTGAGCTTCATAGCAGACCCTCCTACAACTGTCGTATCTGATTATGATACTACACGTGTAGGATACCCTTGTCAAGGGGGCGGGAAAAAATTGGACAGGGGGCGAAAAAAAGCTACTGCTTGTGCCGGAATTGTGGTACAATAGCCGTTGAGTGATATTTGCGAGAAGGGACGGAAATCAGGAAATGGACAGGATCGGGTTTGACAATCAGAAGTATCTGGAGCTCCAGTCGGCCCATATCATGGAGCGGATCGGAAAATTTGACAACAAGCTCTACCTGGAGTTCGGCGGCAAGCTCTTTGACGACTACCACGCCTCCCGGGTGCTGCCTGGATTTGAGCCGGACAGCAAGATCCGCATGCTCAAGGAGCTGCGGGATTCGGTGGAGGTGGTCATCGCCATCTGCGCCAGCGATATTGAGAAGAACAAGGTGCGGGGCGACCTGGGCATCACCTATGATGTGGACGTGCTGCGCCTCATCGACGCTTTCCGCGCCCAGGGCCTGCTGGTGGGCAGCGTGGTCATCACCCAGTATGCCGGGCAGCCCGCTGCAGACGCTTTCCAGCGGCGGATGGAGCACCTGGGTGTGAAGACCTATCTCCACTACCCCATCGCCGGCTATCCCCACAACACTGGCCTTATCGTCAGCGATGACGGGTACGGCAAGAACGACTACATCGAGACTCAGCGGCCTCTGGTGGTGGTCACCGCTCCCGGTCCCGGCAGCGGCAAGATGGCGGTGTGCCTGTCCCAGCTGTACCATGAGTACAAGCGGGGGGTGAAGGCGGGCTATGCCAAGTTTGAGACCTTCCCCATCTGGAACCTGCCCCTCCAGCACCCGGTGAACCTGGCCTACGAGGCCGCCACCGCCGACCTGGGGGATGTGAATATGATCGACCCCTTCCACCTGGCCGCCTACGGGGAGACCACGGTGAACTACAACCGGGACGTGGAGATCTTCCCCGTCCTCTCCGCCATGTTTGAGAAGATCATGGGGGAGTGCCCCTACAAGTCTCCCACCGACATGGGCGTGAATATGGCAGGCAAGTGCATCGTGGACGACGACGCGGTGTGTGCTGCCGCCCGGCAGGAGATCGTCCGCCGGTATTACACCGCCCTGTGTGACCGGAAGATCGGCACCGCCTCCGACGAGCTGGTGTATAAGCTGGAGACCGTCATGCAGCAGGCCCACGTGGATGTGTCCATCCGTCCGGTAGTGGCCGCCGCCGCCCAGGTGGCGGAGGAGACCGGCAAGCCCGCCGGGGCCATCGAGCTGCCCAACGGCGAGGTCGTCACCGGCAAGACCACCGACCTCATGGGCCCCTCTTCCTCCACCCTGCTCAACGCCCTCAAGGCCCTGGCAGGTATCGGCCATGAGCACCACCTCATCTCCCGGGAGGCTCTGGAGCCCATCCAGCAGGTGAAGGTCCACCATCTGGGTTCGGTGAATCCCCGGCTCCACTCCGACGAGATCCTCATCGCCCTGGCCATTTCCGCCACCACCAATCCCCTGGCCAAGCGTGCCCTGGACCAGCTCTCCGCTCTGCGGGGCTGCGAGGCCCACTCCACCGTTATCCTCTCTCCGGTGGACTCCGGCACTTACAGCCGTCTGGGCCTCCGACTCACCTGCGAGCCCCAGTATGAGACCAATAAGCTATACCATAAGTAATATATCCTGTGGATAATACAAAAAGAGCCTGCCGTATTACGGCAGGCTCTTTTTTTAGCTCTCGGTTCAGGCGCCCAGGGCCTCCGCCGGGATCTCAAAGTCGGTGGCGTTGTCGAAGTTGAAGCAGTCCATGACCAGGCTCATCTTGTCCATGGTAATCATGCCGCTGATGTCCTCTTCGCCGCCTGCCGCGGCCATGGATTTCTCCATGATGCCCTGCATCAGCTCGGTCATGTCCATGGCGTAGCGCACGGGATAGCCGCTCTCCTGATCCACCCAGACGGTGATCGGCATGTCGCCCAGATCGCTGTACAGCTCAGACAGGTCCAGATTGCCCACGCTGCTCTCCAGGCTGCTGGTGGCGCCGCTGGCGGCCAGAACCTCCTCCAGAGCGTCGCCCCGGATGACGCCGGTGAACTTGTTGGCGGTGGAGCCGTTGATCTCCTCGGTGCCCTCCAGGGTGTAGTCGTCGCCGCTCTCCAGGTACAGGTTCATGCTCTCCTGGGCGTCATACTGCTGGAGATAGCTCATATCCACGGTCTCGGAGCTCCATGCGCTGCCGTCGTTCATGTACACGGTGTAGTTGTCACCGTCCATGGCGGCGTACATGTTCATGGTGAAGGAGCCGAGCTCCCCCATATCCATGGTCATGTCGGCCTTCAGCTTCATGGGGTCGTTGAAGCAGACCATGTTCATGGCGGTCTCGGTCTCCATGGACTGCCCCATCAGGCTCATATCCATCTCCATGACCATAGTGGCTTCCAGGCTTTTGACGGCGTTGATCTTCTCCAGGGCGGTGGCGATATCCCCGGTGGACTTTTCGGTGCCACTGCCGCAGGCGGCCAGCGACAGAGCCAGTGCGGCACTCAGCGCAAAGGCCGCGGTCCTCTTTCCAAACTTCATACGATCTTCCTCCCATCAAATGTGGTAAGTTCAGTTTACCACGGGACAAGCGCCGTTGTCTTTGGTTTTTTTCTTAAGTTTTTCTGAAACGACCGTGGGTTTTTCTGATACCTGGTGTATGATAAAACAGAGATAGACGGAAGGGAGGCGACGGCGTGGACCAGCGGGAGATCGTGGAGCTGCTGCTCCGGCGGGACGAGGCTGGTATGGACCAGCTGCTGCGGCATTACGGGCCGCTGATGAAGTATGTCATTGCCCCCATTCTGCCCGACCCACGGGACCGGGAGGACTGCCTGTCTGAGACAGTCCTGCGGGTGTGGGAACGGATCGGGCAGTTTGACGGGACCCGAGGCAGCTGGGCTGCCTGGCTTACCGCCATCGCCCGGAATACCGCCCTGAACCACGCCCGGAGCAATGCCCGTCAGGGCGGGGTGGGGGAAGTGGATGAACGCATGCCGTCACCGGAGCCCGGCCCGGAGGAGACGGTGCTGCGTCAGGAGCGCCAGGCGGCGGTGCGCTCGGCGCTGGAGCGGTTGTCCATTGGTGACCGGGCTCTGTTTTACCGGAAATATTACTACCGGCAGCCTACCGCCCAGATCGCCGCCGAGCTGGGCATGTCGGAACGGGCGGTGGAGGGGCGGCTTTACCGCTTGAAAAAGCAGCTGCGCAGACTGTTGGGAGGTGAGGTCTGTGAGTGATCGTAAGTGGGATCCCATGAATGAGGACGAGTTTGACGCCATGCTGGAAAACAGCCTGCCCGACCTGCCTCCCGAGGATGTGGTGGCCGATGTGACCCCGTGGAGAAGGGCTATCCACTGGGTGCTGATCGGCATGGGTCTCACTACCATTACCCTCAGTTATATGTATCTGGACTATATTCTCCCGGCCATCGGCATGGTACTGCTGTTGCTGGGCTTCCGGTCCCTGCGGCGGGAGAACCGGTGGTTTGGGGTGTGCTACGGCATCACGGTCCTGCGGGCGGTATATGTGTTTGCCAGTCTCATTCTCAACTCCACCATTTGGTCCAGCGGCATCTATGATATGCCTCAGGTGTCTGTCCTGACAGGGATCAACCTGATCCTTTTGTTTGTGGAGTTCTTCTGCCTCTGGGGCGGGTTCCGGGCGGTACAGCGGAAGGCGGGGCTGCCGCCCCACGCCGGAGGGGCTGTGGCTCTGATGGTGTGGTATGGCGCTATGTGTCTGCTGGCCCTGGTGGGGTACGTGGGCCTGATTCTGGGCGTAGCTCTGCTGGTGATGTATATTTTGATTATTTGCAGCCTGTGGAAGCTCTCCAAGGAGCTGGACCAGGCGGGCTATGCCATCCGTCCTGCTCCCGTGCGGCTGGAGGATGGAACTGTAGCCCTGGCCATTACCGTTCTGCTGGTAGGGGGCTGTATCTGCGGCTGGCTGTTCGGGAGCAGCTATCCCATGGAGTGGACGCCCGTTGACGCGGAAGAACACAGCGAAGCGGCGGAGATCGAGGCGAAGCTGCTGGAGCTGGGCGTGCCGGAGTATGTGGTAAACGACCTGACGGCGGAGGACCTGGCCGCCTGCGGCGGGGCCCTCCGGGCGACGGTAGAGGTGAATGACAGCAAGGAAACTGAGCTGTCCATCACCGGTGTGGGAATAGAACTGCCCGGAGAGCAGGAGCGGTGGATGATCATCCAGCACTTCCTCTGGAAGGAGAACCCCGGCTTCTACGGCACAGAATCCATTCAGCTCTGGCCGGCCTATCAGGATTGCGACGGGTGGCGTGCTGGAGGAGAGGTCACCGGCCGGGTACTGTATGACAAGGCTGGGCAGACTTATTCCGCTCCCTACTGGTTCCTGGGAGAGCAGAGCTTTACCTCCGACAGTATTTTCTGGGGAGCGCAGAGCAGTACGGATGTATTTGCCGCCTTCTCCATGCCCCACGGCGGCGAAAACCACCGGGGCTATGTGGCCTATGTCATTGAGGAAGCGCAGGATGGCTATCTTATCAGCTGCTGGTTCAATTACACCCACCAGACAACCGCGCTCCAGTATCCCGCCCGGTCAGCCATGGAGACCAGAATGATCAACATCTGGAACAAAGCCGGAGCCTTCTACACCTTGCAGTACGCCAATCCCCAGTTCTGGCCCGAGGAGTTGGAGGAGATTCCGCCCCAATAAAGAAGAGCCCCCGCCCAAGGCCCCGGGGCGTCGCCTATCAGTTATTTTGGGTGTTACTGCAA
>NZ_JBQHUF010000021.1:0-32376 GCF_052065355.1 Flavonifractor sp. HCP28S3_F3 | reverse complement strand
CGCCAAGGTTTTGGGCAAGCCCAAAACGCTTGTACGGCGCAAAGCGCCGCCCCATCTGTGATGGGGCCCCAGGAGGAGCCGGGCGACATATAAAACGGGGCCGCTGCCATTTGCCCGTGTCCCATAAGGAAACCCAAGGACAGGCAGACGGGCGAGTGGTAAATTGAACAGAACCGGGGACCGGCAAGAAGCTGGTCCCCGGTTTTGTTATGCTCTGGTCCCTGTGTCTATTGTGGTGTGGTAGCAGACAGACCGAGCAGTGCTGTCCCTCTCGGCCCTGCCTATCCCACGCCCCGCAGGGCGTCAGAGCGACAGCAATCCCCACGGGGACGAGGCCACAGGTAACCACCACCAACCAGCGGGGGATTGCGAAGGAGCGTACCCACCTTATTCCCCGCCTTGCTTAGGCTCTGTCACTTGCCCAGGCTCCGCCCGTGGCGGGCCACTGGCTCTCAGGTTACCGGACAAGCCTCTCTCTGAACAACAAAAAGCTCGGAACACTTGTACGCCTCTCAAGTGTCCGGGCTTTTTATGTTTTTTCATTCATGGCTTTCATGATTTCTAATACTGCCTTTTTTTGCCGAGGCGTTAGATTCGCCCATTGACGGAATACCGCATCCAGGTCCGGGGTCAGCTCCACCATTTCCCCCTCTGCAAAGAACTGTGAAAGTGTTATGCCAAACCCTTTGCAAATTGCTTCTAAAGTGGAGACCGAAGGAATGGTATTGCGCTTATAGATATTTGCTATTGTGGCATGGGACAAGTTGCTGTTTTTTGCCAGACGATAGGTTGTCCATCCTTGACTTTCCAACAGCTGGTGCAGCCTTTCCAGAACATCCATACTTTCAACACCATCCTTTTGTAGCTATTTTATCGTTAAGCTTGATGGTATTATATGAAAGTATTGTAACTATATTATTGTTATGTTAGAATACAATTTGAGCAGCACAGCAAGTGTGCGAATGAAAGCTTGAAAGGACTGATATTATGAGTAACCAAAGCGGCGGCTGGGATACCGCCATTGAGACCCAGAACTACACCCCCAGCGGAGGGGCGGCCCCGCAAAAGGGCGCAAGTATCTTGGTAGACCAGAGCGAGAGCATTGTGTCCACCATCGGCAGCAACTATTTGCAAAATTTCCTATCCGGCGGCACGGTGTCGAAGGGCGTAGGCATCCTGACCCAGAAGCGATTTTACTACAAGGGCAGGAATTTCAGCGGTTCGGGTAAAGACATGAAAGTAACCACTGAGGAAGGCATTGTATCTATTGAGGATATTACCTTCAGCAATTTTTCTTACACAAGAAACATCGGTGCCTTGGTTGGAGGATTACTGCTGGCTGTCATAGGTAGTTTTTGCGTCTTGTGGTTAGCAGGTTATGGCGGCGGCGGCGGTGTGGCGGCTTATGGTGGACTTGGAATGATAGGCGTTGCTGTTTTCCTGCTAGTCAAATTTTTTGTCAGTCGAAAATCTCTTTTTATCGTTTCCTTCCCCGGCGGCAGTTTTGGTTTTGACATTCGTTATTACCCCATTTCCGACATTCGGGACTTCCAGCGGCAGCTTCACCTATTAAAAGACCACCGCAAGGAGGACGGGGACCTATGAGGGAACAGTACCCCTTTTTCCGAGAGGAGGACGAGCGCACCCGGGCGGTCATCGGTGAGGACGCCGCGGAATCAGACCTGAACGGGGAGTATCAAAAGCCATACGCCATTCTTACCCAGAAGCGGCTTTACTGCAAGAACGAAACGGGGAATTATATCACACCGTCTGCTGACCTGCTGAAAGCTGAAAACGGCCTTTTACCGGGGCCAAACTGGTTTTTGTGGTCGGCCATTATTGGTGTTGCGTTGGCGGTGGGACTTATTAATTGGACATTCTGGATAATATACTCTAACGACCCTTTTATGTGGGAGATCTGGACATATAATGAAGGTTTCCCTACATTAGTGTGGATGGCTGAAAGAGTTTTTTTGTGCGGTGGAAGCGTTATGACAATTATCCTGATTCTTGTAAAAAAATTTCAGGCAGTCAACAAGCTAATTTTGATAATTGCGTTTATAGAAGTAGTATGTAATGCCATTTGGTTCTGGCTTTTTCCATGGATTAACTCTTTTATTTTATGTTGCGCGGTGTCTGTTGTTTTGTCCACATCGTCTGTCATCCTGTCTATTCTGGGTATCATACAGGATAAAAGGCATACCGCATTTTTTATTACCCACAGCGCCGGGGCCTTTTCCTTTAACCCCGGCCTATATTCCTCTGCCGAGCTGAAACACTTTGCAGCCCAGGTTAAGGCCCTAAAAGCAGGTGACGCAAATGGGCAATAACCCCGGTTTTCTGCTCGGCGGTGCCTCTTGCTCCGCTGTCCTTACCGCCGAAACCGTCACCCTCAGCGGGAACTATTACCGCTATGACATTCACAAACGGCGCAAGGCGTCCGGAACTGTCACGGTGGACTTGCTCAATGTGCTGCGGGTGGGGCTGACCAAAACCTATTCCCGCCTTATGCTGGCCGTCCCAATGTGCTTCGGCTTCGCTGCTTTAGGCATCAAGGTCATTCCCTCTGTCGAGGTAAAAAAGACCCTTTTGGAAATTCCAGATGTTTGGAGTTTCTCCCCTGGCGTTACATTCTGGAGCCTGCCCCACCAGGATTTTCTGTGGAAGCTGTGCGCCGCGCTGTGCCTGCTCACCATCCCCCTGTACTGGTTGAGCTACCGCAACGATTTGGAGGTCAACACCACCCAGGGCCGCTATCTGCTCCCCCGGAAAGGAATGGACGCGGCACAGATCGCCAGCTTTCAGCGAGAGTTTACACAAGCCAAAATAGCTCGACAAAAGCAGAATAAGTATATATAATTCAAAAAGGCGGACGGTCAAAGGGCCGTCCGCCACTTGTTTTTGAGGAGAGGTTATATGAAAAAAGGCTCCAAAAAGATGCGTCCAGAAATTAAACAGCCGATTTATTATGAAATAGACTGGGGTCGAGCTGGTGTACACTATATCCCGTTGAATAACGGCACCTTTAGCCTAAGTGACATAACCGACGGAATAAAGTATCTGTTAGAGGACCACGGCTATAAAGTATCTGATTTGGTAAAGGCATTTGTTTCCTGGAAAGAAAAAAACGGTTTATTGGTGCAGGACGTACCTAGTGAGGATACAAGTCTAAGGCGCTATCTTAACAATAAAATCGTTATGCCGATGGAGGTGATGATTGATGTGTTTTGCGTTTTGGATAACTTGGGTAAGCAACTCCCGGAAGAAGAATCTGTTAAATACTTTGAAACGCTTTGCAAATTGCATAAAATGGCAGCTCAATACCAGTGGGAAACGAGTTATTTTAATGAAAAACTTGAGAATCTTCTTGAACAGCTAAATGAGTTAGATGCTGATGATATTATCCGTTTTTTGCGGTCTTTTGAATTACTGTCACTGGGGGAAGAAACTTGGTGTTTCTGGCTTTGTTATGCTACATTGCCTAGAGAAATGAGGGAAGAAACTGAACAGGTCTTATGCCGGTGTACGACACCGCATACATTCCATCGGTTGTTCTCCCGATATCATTTCTATGCAGAGGAAGCCCATGTACTGGACGAAAAAATACTGAGAGCGAAAAGGGCTGCCCAGGAAAATCAAGAGGCGCTGAAAAAGCGCCTGGTCAGCATGGCTCGGGAAACATTTAACAGAGTTCCTAAAACCGATAGCGCCCTAAAACGAATATGTGAGATTATCAATTTGGCACTTCATTTAGACAGTGGCGATTGGATGGTGCTGCTAATGTATGAGTACACGGAAGATTGCAAATCCGCCATAGAGTTTGTATTGTCAGCTATGGAGACCCCAACCAATTACAAAAGTAAATGTCCGGAAGAAGTGGTGCGCTCCTTCAAAGAACGTCTTGTCGAACAGGTAGACCGGCGAGAGCAAGCAGAGTTAGAAATGATGTTTTTGGATGATTAAGCGTAAGTAAATACCCATAAAAGCGGCTGGTGTTCAAAAGATGACACCAGCCGCTTTTATCAGCAATAATGCGGACAGTACAAATGATTGTTGCTTTTGACGATGTTTTTTACTTATGGCAGAATATCATCATAGGGACGCCTATTTGAAATATAGCCGCCGCCTTTGGGGTCGCGACCTGGGGGACGGTGGACACAATTAAGAAGAAGGTAATACCATGGCAAAATTCAATATTTCTTTGACCTGTGAACAGGCAACCGGTACCGCTACCCCCTTTCTTGTCGGGGTGTCGGAGGACCGGGAATGGATAGATGGCCCGGACGGTAAGCGCCATCCCGGCTCTACGATTGGGACCCGTTACACCGTCCTCATGCTCCAGAGCGAGTGTGCCCCGCTGGTCGTGAAGACCCCGGAGACCACCCCGGCCGTGAGCGCCGAGGAAGTGGCTGCGGCCTGTTTGTCCGGAAATTTTATCCGGGTCCGGTTCGAGGGTTTCACGGCCAGCCCCTACCAGGGCAGGAACGGCCTGGGCATCAGCGCCAACGCTGAGAAGTGCATGGTCGTGACCCCTGCGGCTAACACTTCCAAGACCTAACCAACTCATAACCAGCGGCCCCGGCAGGGTCGGGGCCGCCCTCATTGTTAATAAAGGAGATGAATACTATTAAAACTTTAATTGCTTTCTTTGCTGCGCTTGCATCTCCGCTGATCAGTCAGTGGACCAAGTGTGGCCAAGCCATTGAGGACCGGAATCCCCTGGAGGCTGTACTCCATTTCCTCCTGGTGGTCCTTTACATCGGTGGGCTGAGCGCCGCTGCCTGCGGGCTTGTGGCTCTGGTCTGCGAGTTCTGGTTTTATCTGATTATCCCCATCCTTATCGTCTGGCTTATCCTGTATTATGCCGGGAAGAAGCCACAGACCCCGCCTCCCCCGCCTCCACCTCCCCCGCCTCCGGTGATCGGGGAAGTGCGTGCCCGGGCGGAGCGGGCTTATCCGCTCATGATGCAAACGGCGTATCTCCTATTTACTGACCTGTGCCGCTACCTGCCCGGCCTTGTGGCCCCCTTTTCCATGTCGGCGGTGACCGCCCCGGTCAACTTCGATATTACCGCAAGCCTTATCACCAAATTCCATTTCGTGCTCGCCAAGGGCCAGTGCAGCGTACCCGTTAGCGATGTAAAGGATATCCTGGACAACATTATCTTTCAGCGCCTCCGCGCCCAGGACCTGCCCATCTCTATTCCGGCTATTTACACTGCGGCGGACGGCAGCACATGGCCGGGCCTGGTGGTGGACGGTGTCTTTGACTTGGGCAATCAGTACCGGGTGGACCTAGTCATCACCAACGAGGCCGAGGTGGCCGCCCTCCGGGCCAAGGGCCTGACCTGGTCTGAGGACGATGACGAAGCCGAACCCCAGGACCCGGACCTCTAAGATTATGCTGGTAGGGTACGAGTACAATTCCTACAAGCTGGGCGTGGCGCTGGGGGTCCACTGGACCCCTGGCCCCACGGCCCCGCCCCATTGGCTGGTCGTTGGTCCAAGCGGAACGGGGAAAACGGTGTTTTCCGGCCAGCTTGCAGCCCGCATGGTGCTGCGGGAAAATGCCCGTCTGTGGATAGCCAACTACAAGGACGATGATTTTTTCCAATTTCTCCAAGGGGTACAGGGGCGGTATTACCGATTCCGGGACGCGGTCAACGGCATACGGGATTTTTATACCGTCCTGGAGAACAGGCTGGGTGGGGACCCGGACCGCTCTCTGTGTCTGCTGTGGGTGGACGAGCTGGCGGCTATGGTAACGGGCCTGGACAAGAAGGAGGGGGAACTTGTGAAATCCGCTGTGGCCTCCATCCTTCAAACAGGCCGCTCCCTCAACTGTCAGCTGCTGGTCAGTGTCCAGCGTGCGGACAGCGCTTACTTCAACAACGGGGCGAGAGAGAATTTTGGGAATGTGGTGTTCCTGGGTCCCAATATCACAAAGGAGGCAGCGGGGATGTTCGGAATAGACCGGGCAGTCCTGCCCTCTGTGACAGGGCGGGCAGGATATTATATCGTCAACGGCAATAGTGAAGCGATCCGCCCCATCCAGTGCCCCATCATCAAGGACACCGCCAAGCTGCGAGAGGCCCTTTCGCTGGGACTGACAAGGTGACAAGCTGGGAGCGGCGGCGGAGCCGTAGGCGGAAGCCGCCGCTCCTGTTAACTTGATTCTTTATGAACATTAACAGAAAAGAGGAACACGAGCGCCCCCGGCCCAGGGACGGTGTAACAGTAAAAGAGTGCGGAAACCTTATAGAGGTGCGGTACAGTGTAAATGCTCCCCCGGAAACAGTCATTCAAAAACTGACGGCGGAGCTATACCTGGATAAACGGACGGGAGAAGTTAAGGCTTTCCGGCACACGGAAAACCGGGCAGAGGACAAGTCCAGCGTGGCGCAAAGTCTGTGCAGGCTGCGGGACCTCATCAACACCAATGTGACAGACCCGGACCGGGTTCTATGGGTAACGCTGACCTACCGGGAAAATATGCGTGACCCCTCCCGGCTGTATGAGGACTTCCGCCGCTACCGGCAGCGGCTGAACTACTACCTGGACAAACAGAGACAGCCGAAATGTGAATACATAGCGGCAGCAGAGCCACAGGGCCGTGGGGCGTGGCACCTCCATTTGCTGCTCCTGTTTCCCGACAAGGCCCCATTCATCCCCAACACTGAAATGGCCCGTCTGTGGGGGCAGGGATTTACCAAGACCAAGAGCCTAAAGGGCGTGGATAACCCGGGCCTCTATCTGACCGCCTATCTGGGCGACATGGAGCTGACCGAGGCGGTGACGGCTGGACAGTTCCAAGCGGCCCACATCCAGGAGAAGGCAGCGGGGAAAGCAGTGGTAAAAGGGGCGAGGCTGCGGTTGTACCCCAGCGGATTCAACTTATATCGCTGTTCCAGAGGGGTGAAGCGGCCACAAGTCAAGCAAATGACCGAGGGTGAGGCCCGCCAAGTCATCAGGGACGCCCCTCTTGTCTATGAAAAAACCATAGCGGTCTTGAATAGCGAGGGCGAGACGGTGAACATCATCAACTACCGCCAATACAACCGGGCCAGGGTCGAGGAAGAAACCGCCCCCGCCGTAGCATCGGGAAAGACAGAGGCATGAGCTGTCCGGGAGACGCCCAAAGAATAAAATCCGGCGGCAAGCGCCGCCCACCACTAACCCCATACAGATAGCCGTCGCAACGGCAACCGCTAAAAAGGCAATATCCGCCATATCAAGTAAAGGGTAAAACAAGGAGGCAGAACTATGAGTGACCAACAAGAACAAGACAGGGTACTGGTCGTGACTCCCATTATTTTTAAGGAGATAAGCGGGACGATATACGGTGTCTATGGCTATTTCAGCCCGGAGGCAAAGGAAACAGCGAGGGAGAGAATCAGACGGCTTTTGACGAAGGAACCAGAAAGCAAAATGCGGAATAAAGTTGCAAGAATTATATAAAACGCTGTACTTTTAGGCAGAAATAAGGTATAATATAGACATACCACAAGCCCGTTCTGCCACACAAAGGAGGTTAATTTCATGTGGCAGTACGATACAATCAAAGGCAAATTTATCCCCGGCGAACTTCCAGCCGACGGTGCAAAAATCACTGCTTGCTATGACCGGCTGAGCCAGGAGGACGAGCAGGAGGGGGACAGCGGGTCCGTCGTTAATCAGCGGGACTTCCTGCGGAAATACTGCGTAGAACATCATTTCCTCAATGTGCGGCACTTCTCAGACGATGGCTATACTGGGACGAATTTTGACCGGCCCGGTTTCCGGGAGATGATGGACCTGGTGGAGCAGGGCCGTGTCTCCGCCGTCATTGTCAAGGACCATTCCCGGCTGGGTCGTAACCGCCTTCTGGTGGGCGCTCTCATGGAGCGGTTCACGGAGGATTACGGGGTGCGGTATATCGCTGTGACGGACAACATCGACAGCGCCAAGGGCCTGGACGATATGACGGCAGTGCGGGAGTTGTTTAACGAGTTTTACCCCCGTGACACCTCCAAGAAAATACGTGCGGTGTTCACCAGCAAGGGCAACAGCGGACAGCGGTTGTGTACCCAGGTCCCCTATGGCTACAAGGGCAATAAATACGGCTGGGAAATAGACGACGAAGCGGCCCAGGTAGTGCAGGAGATATTCAGCCTGTGTATGGCGGGGTTGGGTCCCATGCAGATCGCCAAGCGGCTAAAAGCGGCGGGAGTGCTGACCCCCACGGCGTACAAGCTGGAAAAGGGCCTGTCTGTTACCCATAAGCCGACAGCGGACCCTTGCGGCTGGGACCATCGGGCGGTAGTGAAAATCCTGGAGCGCATGGAATACCTAGGCTGTACGGTGAACTTCAAGACCCGGAAGAAGTCATACAAGTCTAAAAAGACGCTGTACCTCCCCAAAGAGGAATGGAAGGTATTTCCCGACACTCACCCAGCTATTATAGACCGGGAAACATGGGAACGGGTCCAGGAGCTGCGGAAGCACAAGCGCCGTCCCACTAAAGCGGGCAAGCGGGGTTTGTTCTCCGGGCTGGCCTATTGCGCCGACTGCATGAGCAAGCTGTATTTCTCCACCCACAAGGGGTCCACAGAGGACCAGGACCACTATGTATGCGCCAACTACAAGAGCAACACGGGCAGCTGCACCATCCACTATATCCGGGAAAAGGTACTGTCTGCCCTGGTGCTGGCCCACCTGCAAGCCACCCTTGCCTATGTCCAGGCGGACGAGGACGCTTTTACCCGTCTGGTGATGGAAAAGGACGCCCAGGAGCAGCGGCGGGATTTAGCCCGAAAGAAAGCAGAGCTGACCAAGGCGGAGAAGCGGGGCATGGAACTGGACGGGCTTTTCCAGCGGGTCTATGAGGACCACGCCCTGGGTAAGCTGACAGAGGAGCGGTACAACCGCCTCTCCAGATCTTACGAGGCCGAACAGAGAGAGCTGGAGGCCAGAGTGGAAGAACTGCGGCGGGACCTGGAAAAAGGCCAGGAGGAGGCCGTAAATGTGGCCCAATTCGTGGCGCTGGTGAAGAAATATACGGAGGTCCGGGAACTGACGCCCACTATCGTCAACGAGTTTATCAAGATGGTGATTGTTCACGCTCCATCGAAGGTCAACGGCAGACGATTCCAGGCGGTGCAGGTCGTTTATAATCTGGTGGGTGAGGTCACGATACCCGACACCCAGAACAGAGAAACGGCGTAACCCCGTAAGGTTACGCCGTTCTCTCCAAATATTGATACTTCCTTATGGGACATGGCCCTTGGCAGCGGCCCCTTGTGCTTGTCAAAACTTACTTCAGGTTGAAGAAAGCGTCCTTGCCCAGGTACTGAGCAACATCGCCCAGCAATCCCACAAAAAGCCTCAGCTTTCTGTGGGAACCCTGATTTATTTCACTTGCTCGGCGGAAGTGAATTCCGCCTGCGCCAAGGTTTTGGGCAAGCCCAAAACGCTTGTACGGCGCAAAGCGCCGCCCCATCTGTGATGGGGCCCCAGGAGGAGCCGGGCGACATATAAAACGGGGCCGCTGCCATTGGCAGCGGCCCCTTGTGCTTGTCAAAACTTACTTCAGGTTGAAGAAAGCGTCCTTGCCCAGGTACTGAGCAACGTCGCCCAGCTCCTCCTCGATGCGGAGCAGCTGGTTGTACTTGGCCACACGGTCGGTGCGGCTGGGAGCGCCGGTCTTGATCTGGCCAGCGTTCAGAGCCACGGCGATGTCGGCAATGGTGGCGTCCTCGGTCTCGCCGGAGCGGTGAGACACGATGGCGGTGTAGCCAGCGCGGTTAGCCATCTGGATGGCGTCCAGGGTCTCGGTCAGGGTGCCGATCTGGTTGACCTTGATCAGGATGGCGTTAGCCACCTTCTTCTCAATGCCGGTAGCCAGACGGGTCACGTTGGTCACGAACAGGTCGTCGCCCACCAGCTGCACCCGGTCGCCGATAGCCTTGGTCAGCATAGCCCAGCCTTCCCAGTCGGTCTCGGCCATGCCGTCCTCCAGGGAGATGATGGGGTAGGTGTCGGCGAACTTCTTCCACATGTTCACCAGCTGCTGCTGAGTCAGCTTCTTGCCGGACTTGGGCTGGATATAGCACTTCTCCTCCTCATTCCACCACTCGGAAGAAGCAGCGTCGATGGCGATCATGAAGTCCTCGCCGGGCTTGTAACCGGCCTCCTCGATGGCCTTCACGATGACCTTCAGAGCGTCCTCGTCCTTCTTCAGGTTGGGAGCGTAGCCGCCCTCGTCACCCACGCCGGCGGCGGGAGTGCCGTTCTCCTTCAGGGTCTTCTTCAGCTGATGGAAGACCTCGGCGCACATACGCAGAGCCTCGCGGAAGCAGCAGGCGCCCACGGGCATGATCATGAACTCCTGGATCTCCACGTTGTTGGTGGCGTGAGCGCCGCCGTTGAGGATGTTCATCATGGGCACGGGCAGAACCTTGGCGTTGACGCCGCCAATGTAGTTGTACAGGGAGGTGCCCAGGCTCTCGGCAGCGGCCTTAGCGCAGGCCAGAGAAGCGCCCAGGATGGCGTTGGCGCCCAGCTTGGTCTTGTTGGGGGTGCCGTCCAGCTCGATGAGGGCCTTGTCGATAGCGGTCTGGTCCAGCACGTTCATGCCCACCAGGCACTCGGCGATCTCAGTGTTGACGTTCTTCACAGCGGTGAGCACGCCCTTGCCCAGGTAACGGCCCTTGTCGCCGTCACGCAGCTCGCAAGCCTCATAGATACCGGTGGAAGCGCCGGAGGGCACAGCAGCGCGGCCCACGGTGCCGTCTTCCAGATAGACCTCCACCTCGACGGTGGGGTTGCCGCGGCTGTCCAGGATCTCACGGCCCAGCACGTCAACGATCTCGATGATCTGCTTCATGATTAAAAACTCCTTTCGTATTCACAGCGGGGACAAACCCGCCGTGCAGGGGGATTTGTGTGGGGGGCGGGCAGCCTGCCCGCCGGATCTATATTTGGTACGGCGGAATTCCACCGGATACCGCTTTAGTTGAGGATCAGGGTCTCCCCGTCCATCTCAGACGGTTTCTCGAGCCCCATCAGATCCAGCATAGTGGGGGCGATGTCGGCCAAGCGGCCGTCCCGCAGCTTCACATCAGCGCCCACGATGTAGAAGGGCACCAGATTGGTGGTGTGGGCGGTGTAGGGCGTGACCCCGTCATCGTCCAGCATCCGGTCGGCGTTGCCGTGGTCGGCGGTGATGAGGGACACGCCGCCCATCTTGGTGGTGGCCTCCACCACCTTGCCCACGCCGGTATCCACAGCCTCTACGGCCTTCACAGCGGCGTCAAACACGCCGGTATGGCCCACCATGTCGCAGTTGGCGAAGTTGAGGATGATAACATCATACTTGCCGCTCTCGATGCGCTTCACGGCCTCCTCGGTAACCTCGGGGGCGCTCATCTCGGGCTGCAGGTCATAGGTAGCCACCTTGGGAGAGGGGATCAGGCAGCGATCCTCTCCGGGGAACACCTGCTCAGCGCCGCCGTTGAAGAAGAAGGTCACATGAGCGTACTTCTCGGTCTCGGCGATGCGCAGCTGGGTATAGCCCTGGCGGGCGATATACTCACCAAAGATGTTCACCAGCTCGTGATGGGGGAAGGCAATGAGCACGTTGGGCATGGTGGCATCATACTCAGTGGTGCACACATAGGTCACGGGGAAATAGCCGTGCTTGCGCTCCACGTCGGTGAAAGCGGGGTCCACGAAGCAGCGGGTGATCTCTCGGGCACGGTCGGGGCGGAAGTTCATGAAGATGATGGAGTCGCCCTCCTTCACCTTGCCCTCCTTGGCACACACCACAGGCTCCACGAACTCGTCGGTGACACCGGCATCATAGGACTTCTGCACTGCGTCCACCGGATCGGCATTCTCAGTGCCCACGCCCAGGACGATGGCGTCATAGGCCCGCTGCAGGCGATCCCAGCGCTTGTCCCGGTCCATGGCGTAGAAGCGGCCCATGACAGTGGCCACCTGGCCCACGCCGATCTCCTTGCACTTGTTCACCAGCTGCTCCACATATTCCTTGCCGGAGGCAGGCGGCACGTCGCGGCCGTCCAGGAAGCAGTGGACGAACACCTTGTGCAGGCCACGCTTCTTGGCCATCTCCAGCAGGGCAAAGATGTGGGTAATATGGCTGTGGACGCCGCCGTCACTCAGCAGTCCGAACACATGCAGCGCGCCGTCCCGCTCCTTGCAGTCATCCATGGCCTCGATATAAGCCTCGTTCTCAAAAAAGGTTCCATCCTGGATCGCCTTGGTGATCCGGGGCAGATCCTGGAACACCACCCGGCCGGCGCCGATGTTGGTGTGTCCCACCTCGGAGTTGCCCATCTGTCCCTCAGGCAGACCCACATCCATGCCGGAGGCCGCCAGCTTGCAGCCGGGGTTTTCGGCAAAGATCTTGTCCAGATTGGGGGTATGGGCGGCGGCAATGGCGTTGCCGGACTTGTCGTCCCGCAGACCGAAGCCGTCCATAATAATGAGGGTGGTCGGTGTTTTACTCATAGCTTACCTCTTGTTCTCTGTTCTGAAAGATACCGTAGGGGCGGCCTTTTCGCTATGGCCGCCCCTGCGGCATATGCGCTTACTCCTGGTTGGCAGCGTTGATGATCTCCACGAAATCGGGGGCCTTCAGGGAGGCGCCGCCGATCAGGCCGCCGTCCACGTCGGGCTGAGCCAGCAGCTCGTGGGCGTTCTTGGCGTTCATGGAACCGCCGTACTGGATGGTAACGGCACGAGCCACACGGGCGCCGTACAGCTTGCGGACCACGGTACGAATAGCCTCGCAAACCTCACCGGCCTGCTCAGCAGTGGCGGTCTTGCCGGTGCCGATGGCCCAGATGGGCTCATAGGCAATGACCACATGGCGCATCTTGTCGGCGGGCACGCCGGACAGAGCGGCCTTCACCTGATAGGAGATCAGATCCATGGTCACACCCAGCTCACGCTGCTCCAGGCTCTCGCCCACGCACACGATGGGGTACAGGCCGGCCTCCAGGGCGGCATGGACCTTCTTGTTGACGGTGAAATCGGTCTCGTTGTAGTACTGACGGCGCTCGGAGTGGCCGATGATAACGTACTTCACGCCGATCTCCTTGAGCATCTCGGGAGAGACCTCGCCGGTGAAAGCGCCGTGAGACTCGTAGTGGCAGGTCTCGGCGCCGATGGCCACCCGGGACTCCTTGAACAGCCGCACGGCGGCCTGGAGGTTCACGGAGGGCACACACAGCACCACCTCACACCACTTGGGCTTGCCGATGAGGGGCTTGAGCTCCTCGGCAAAGGCCTTGGTCTCGGAGAGGGTCTTGTTCATCTTCCAGTTGCCGGCGATGATGGTCTTGCGATATCTTCTGTTCATCGGGATCGTACCTCTTTCTTCCAGTCTTCAGATTTTTATATACAGGTGGATGATAGCAAATCAGGCGTCCAGCAGGCTCGTCGGCACAAGCTCCAGATCCCTCGCTTCCCCGCAGGCGGGAAAGCTCGCTCCTTCTGCTGCGCCTCCTCTCCCCACGAAACCCGCTTCGCTGGGCTTTCGCGGGGACCCCGGGAGCTGCCCGGAGCACAAATTAAGCGTCCAGCAGGCAAGCCACGCCGGGCAGCTCCTTGCCCTCCATAAACTCGAGGGAGGCGCCGCCGCCGGTGGAGATGTGGGTCATCTTGTCAGCATAGCCCAGCTGCTGCACAGCAGCCGCGCTGTCGCCGCCGCCGATGATGGTGATGGCGTCGCTCTTGCTCAGAGCCTCGGCCACAGCCTTGGTACCGGCGGCAAAGGCGGGGAACTCAAACACGCCCATGGGGCCGTTCCAAATCACGGTGCCGGCGTCCTTCACGGCCTCGCTGTAGGCGGCGATGGCCTTGGGACCGATATCCATGCCCATGCAGTCATCGGGGATATTCATGCTGTCCACGGTGATGGGCTCAGCGTCGGCGGAGAACTCCTTGGCGCAGATGGTATCCTCGGGCAGCAGCAGCTTGACGCCCTTCTCCTTGGCCTTCTTCATCATGTCGTTGCAGTAATCCAGCCAGTCTTCCTCCAGCAGGGACTTGCCGATGGAGCCGCCCTGGGCCTTCAGGAAGGTGTAGGTCATGCCGCCGCCGATGATGATGGTGTCGGCAATCTCCAGCAGGTTGTTGATCACGCCGATCTTGGAGGACACCTTGGAACCGCCCAGGATGGCCACCAGGGGCCGCTTGGGATTGGCCAGGGCGCCGCCGATGATCTCCAGCTCCTTCTGGATCAGGAAGCCGGACACGGCGGGCAGGTAGTCGGCCACACCGGCGGTGGAGGCGTGAGCGCGGTGCACGGCGCCGAAAGCGTCGGACACATAGACCTCAGCCATGGAAGCCATAGCCTTGGCCAGAGCGGGATCGTTCTTGGTCTCACCCTTCTCGAAACGGGTGTTCTCCAGCAGCATGATCTGGCCGGGCTTGAGGGCAGCGGCCTTGGCCTGGGCATCGGGGCCTACCACATCGGCGGCCATAATGACCTCGCGGCCCAGCAGCTCGCTCAGGCGGGCAGCCACAGGCTTCAGAGACAGCTGAGCCAGGGACTTCTTCCAGCTCTCCTCGGTGATGGTAGCGGGGTCCTTGCCCTTCTCAGCTTGCTTCTTCACATAGGAATCAAAGGTGGCCACAGGCTTACCCATGTGGGAGCAGGCGATAACGGCAGCGTTCTGATCCAGCAGGTACTGGATGGTGGGCAGAGCGGCCCGGATGCGCTTGTCGTCGGTGATGACGCCGCTGCCGTCCTTGGCCATAGGTACGTTGAAGTCGCAGCGCAGCAGGACCTTCTTGCCGGCTACATCGATGTCCTTCACAGTCTTCTTGTTGTAGTTCATCCTGTAAAAGCTCCTTTCATCTCACCCTCCCCGGTGAGGCCGGGGAAGTTCAGCTGCCGCAGGGCTTCGTAGGTCACGATGGCCGCGGCGTTGGACAGGTTCAGGCACCGGGCTTCCGCCCGGATGGGGATACGGATGCAGCGGTCGCTGTGGGCCATGCGGAATTCCTCCGGCAGTCCCGCGGTCTCCTTGCCGAAAATAAGATAGCACTCATCCCGGAATTCGGCCTGGGTGTAGGGTCTGGGAGCCTTTGTGGTAGCCAGCCAGATATCCTGCGCGCCGGTCTTCTGAAAAAAGTCCTCCAGGCCCTGGTAGACCCTTACGTCCACCAGATGCCAGTAGTCCAGGCCCGCTCGCTTCACCGCTTTATCGCTGATATCAAAGCCCAGGGGTTCGATCAGATGGAGCCGGGTACCAGTCACCGCGCAGGTGCGGGCGATATTCCCAGTGTTTTGTGGGATCTCCGGCTCAAAAAGCACGATATTGAGCATCTTCCCACCTCTTTCCATCCTCTTTTTTTACCAGCGCACGCTATTGTACTCCAATCCGGAACAAATTTCAACCGGGAAAGCGTGAAAAAGTACTAAAACCTTCGGTTTTCTTTCCTGATTTCTTTCTTTCTTTTCTTTGCTTTTACACTTTATTGTAATGTGGATCTATGATATGATAGGATGTGGCGGGAATTCCGCCGGAGAGGATGAATGATTTTGGACGGAAATAAGACCATCCGCAGAGTGGTGGTAAAGGTGGGTACCTCTACCCTCACCCGGGAGACAGGCAGTCTGAATTTACATAATATGGAGCATCTGGCCCGGGTGCTCTCCGATTTGCAGGGTATGGGCCTTCAGGTGGTGCTGGTCTCCTCCGGCGCCATCGGCATCGGCACCAAAAAGCTGCGGTTGGCCGAGCGCCCCACCGAGCTGAAAATGAAGCAGGCTGCCGCCGCGGTGGGTCAGTGCATGATGATGCACGTTTATGACAAGTTTTTCTCCGAGTATAACCGGACGGTGGCACAGATCCTGCTGACCGGCGAGGATGTGGACGCCCCTGTCCGCTCAGAGCATCTGCACAACACCTTTGAGTCCCTGCTGGAGCTGGGGGTCATCCCCATCGTCAACGAAAACGACTCGGTGTCCTCGGCGGAGATCGAGACCGGCCAGTGTAAGGTGCTGGGCGACAACGATACCCTGTCCGCTATCGTGTCCCGGCTGTGCGGGGCCGATCTGCTGATCCTGCTCAGTGACATTGACGGTCTGTATGATGCTGACCCCCGCAGCCATCCCGAGGCAAAGCTCATCCACCATGTGGAGGCGGTCACACCGGAGCTGCGGGCCATGGCAGGGGGCGCAGGCACCTGGCGGGGCACCGGCGGCATGGCCACCAAGCTCAACGCCGCCCAGCTGTGTCTGGAGGCGGGCATCGATATGGTCATTGCCAACGGCAGCAAAATGGAAGCCATTTATGACATCGTGGCAGGCAAGGACGTGGGAACCCGGTTCACCCGGCCCTGCTGACCACGTTGCGCGTCGATTTGAAACAATAAGGAGTGAACGACTATGACACAGTTGGAAACCCAGGGTCTGGCAGCCAAAAACGCCGCCCGGGTGCTGTCCGTGGCGGGTACCGCCCGGAAGAATCAGGCGCTGGAGGCCATTGCTTCCGCCATTCTCACCCGTCAGGAGGAAATTCTGTCCGCCAACGCCGCCGACCTGGAGGCAGGTAAGGCCGCCGGCCTCCGCCCCGCCCTGCTGGACCGGCTGGCCCTGGACCAGGGCCGCATCGCCGGTATCGTGGAGGGTGTGCGGCAGGTGGCCGCTCTCCCCGACCCTATCGGAGAGGTGACCAAAATGTCCACCCGGCCCAACGGGCTGGTCATCGGCAAGCGCCGGGTGCCTCTGGGGGTCATCGGCATCATCTATGAGGCCCGGCCCAATGTGACGGTGGACGCCGCAGCCCTGTGTCTCAAGTCGGGCAACGCGGTAATCCTCCGGGGCGGCAAGGAGGCCTTCCGCTCCAACCAGGCCTTCGTATCCGTCATGCGGGACGCTCTGGAGGAGTCCGGCCTGCCCCGGGACTGCGTAGCGCTGGTGATGGATACCAGCCGGGAGAGCGCCAACGAGCTGATGGGCCTCACCGAATACCTGGACGTGCTCATCCCCCGCGGAGGCGCGGGTCTGATCCGCAGTGTGGTAGAAAACGCCAAGGTGCCGGTGATCGAGACCGGCGTGGGTATCTGCCACGTCTATGTCCATGAAGGAGCCGACCTGGACATGGCCGCCCGGATTATCCACAACGCCAAGACCTCCCGGCCTTCGGTGTGCAACGCCGCCGAGTGCCTGCTGGTGGACCGGGGCATCGCCCGGGACTTTCTGCCCATGGCCTGGCAGCTGCTCCAGACCAAGAATGTGGAGCTGCGGGGCTGCCCGGAAACCCAGGCTATTCTGGGCGATGTGGTAAAGCCCGCCTCAGAGACCGACTGGGACACCGAATTTGGCGACTACATCCTGGCCGTCAAGGTGGTAGGCGGCTTTGAGGAGGCCACCGACTTTATCGCCCAGCACGGCAGCGGCCACTCCGAGGCTATCGTCACCAATGACTATACCGCCGCCCAGCGGTTCCTGGACGTGGTGGACGCGGCAGCGGTGTATGTCAATGCCTCCACCCGGTTCACCGATGGCTTTGAGTTCGGCCTGGGTGCGGAGATCGGCATCTCCACCCAGAAGATGCACGCCCGGGGACCCATGGGCCTGGAGGAGCTGACCTCCAGCAAATTTATCGTTTACGGCACGGGCCAGATCCGCTGAGCATAGGATGGAGCGGCCCCTGGACCATATCATTACATACGGCAGGCGGCAGCGCCTGCCGTATGATTTTGTTTGGGGGTGTGTCCCATGCTGGAACGCCAACTGACCCTGGAGGGCGGAGCGCTGTACTGTGACCTGGGGTCCCTGGAACCTGGGGGCTGGCAGACGCTAGACTGTTCGCTCCGTCTTACCGGGGTGCTGCCTGAGCGGCGGGTGGCGGTATCCGTAGATGTGGTGGAGGGCGACATCACCCGGGGGACCCGAATCTTTGCCGTCCCTGCCCATCACGGTCCGGAAGCCGTGGACGTGGTGCTCCGGGGCATCCGTTTCTATCTGCCTAAGGAGATCCCCGCCCGCCGCCTGTCGGTGCGGGCGGACGCCCATTACCTGGAGCAGGGAGAGCGCTGCCTGCTCCAGGGTCAGAACTAAAAAATGCCGTCCGTGCGCAGTTGCGCACGGACGGCATTTTGGCTTTTTATTACCGGATGGCGGTGGTGCGGTAGTCCCAGCCGATCTCGTCCAGCTTCTTGATGGCGTCCACCATGCACTTTACCAGCACCTTGGCCATCTTCTCGCCCTTTTCGGGGGTGGCCTTGGTGGGGTCGCCGGTGGCGGCGGTGTTGGTCAGCTCGGAGAAGTCCCACTTGATCTCCACATAGTCGGGCAGGTTGTCGGGCACATAGCCCTTGGCCAGCTCGGGCTCACACCACTGAGGATAGAGGTAATAGGCGATGGAGCTCTCTCCCTCACCGGCATGACCCAGGCCGTCCCACACCTCGAAGGTGCCCTTGGGCAGCAGGTCGCCGGCGGTGACCCACCAGGCGGGCAGGGTAGCGATGCGGGCCTCGGGATACTTCTCCTTGATCTTGCGGCTGGCCACCTCGATGGGGGCGATGTTGCCGTCATGACCGTTGAGGATGAAGATGTGGGTGATGCCGTTACGGATGGTGGACTCCACATAGTCGTAGATCACCTGGGTGACGGTATCATAGCCCAGAGTCAGGGTGAAGGGGAAGGTGTCGTAGTGGGCGCTGTACCCCACGGTAATGGGGGGCAGCACCAGCAGGTCGTTGAACTGGTCAGCCACCTGGCAGGACAGCATGTAGGACACCAGGGTGTCGGTGCCGGAGGCCAGGTGGGGACCGTGGGCCTCGCAGGAGCCGACGGCCAGGATGGCCTTGTTGTAACCGCCGGTATTCACCTGATGGGACGTCAGTTTCAGAAGTTCATGGTTTGCCATTTGAGGGTTCCTCCTTTATATGCCCTGAAAATCTGACTCAGGGATTGATCTCGGCCACAAAAGCGAAGGCACCGTCCTTGACTTCCAGGATGGTGGCGCTCTTCTGAGGCACATGACTCTCAGCGGAGTAGGAGATGGTACCGGTAACGCAGCGCAGGTCCTGGATCTTCTCCAGGTTGTCCCGGACGTTGGCGGGGGTCACATCGTCGCCGCAGGCCTCGATGGCGGTGGCGATGACGTGGGCGCAGTCGTAGCCCAGAGCGGCAAAGGCGTTCTCAGGAGCGGTGCCCTGGGTCTCGGTGTACAGGGTGACGAAGTCCTGAACAGCGGGATCCTGGTTCTCGAAGGAGCAGTGGGTGGAGACCAGCACGCCCTCGGCGGCCTCACCGGCCACTTCCATCAGCAGGGGGGTGTCGGCGCCGTCGCCGGAGACGATGGGCTCAGTGACGCCCTTATCCCGGAACTGCTTGACGATGGTGCCGATGTCGTCGGGCACGCTGGAGAAGAACAGAGCCTCAGCGCCCTTGTTGTCAGCCAGGTAGCGGTCGATCTGGGCGGAGAAGTCGGGGTCCTTGTTCATGTAGTTGTCGGTCATAACGACCTCGCCGCCGTTCTCCTCCAGACGCTCCTGGAAGCAGCGGGCCAGAGTGGTGGTGAAGTCCATGGACTGGTCCACCAGCATGTAGACCTTGGTGAGGCCCAGGGTCTCAGTGACATAGTCGGCAGCGGCGTAGGCGCAGGTGTCGTCACCAAAGGCGGTGAGGTAGACATAGTTGCCGATGTCGTTCAGAGTGGGGGTAGTAGCACCGGCAAAGATGAAGGGCACGCCGGCTTCCTGAGCCACGTTGCCGGCAGCGAATGCGTAGTTGCTATCGGCCAGACCGCCGATGGCCACTACGTTGTCCACGTCAATGAGCTTGCTGGTGTTGGTGGCGCAGGTGGTCTGGTCGGTCTTACCATCGTAAGAGACCACTTCCACCTTGCGGCCGTTGATGCCGCCGGCCTCATTCAGCTCGTCAAAATAGAGCTGGAAGCCCCGGTAGCTGGGCTCGTCCAGGGATGCCTGGCCGCCGGTGATGTTGAACAGGGCGCCCACCTTGATGGTGTCGCCGGTGGCAGCAGCGCCGCCGGTGGAATCGCTGGGGTCCTTGTCGTTCCCGCCGTTATTGGAGCAGGCGGCCAGGGACAGGGACATGGCGCAGGCCATCGCAGCGGCAAGCAGACGTTTATTCCTTCTTTTCATCGTGATCTCTCCTTTTTTCCTTCAAATAAATTATGTGCATCGCATATTCGCGCTGCTCATTTCTTTTTGGGTCTTCGCTGAAAGGCCGCGGCCAGCTTTTGGTACTCCTCTTTCTTGAACAGGCTGGTGTAGGTCTCCTTGGAGAACCAGCTCTCCAGCAGGATCTCGCTGCTGCCCAGCAGGCCCTGGCGGCGGAAGATGATGACCAGGATGAGGAAGATGGCCATCAGGATGTTGGACAAGCCGTACATGCTGGGCAGAGTGACACCGAAAATGGTGAAGCCGCTCTCCAGCGGGGCCAGCAGCTCAGGCACAAAGGTCATGAACAGGGAGCCCACGGCGGCGCCGGACAGAGAGGCCATGCCGCCGATGATGGAAATCTGCACCACCTTGAAGCTCATGCTGTAGTAGAAGAACTGGCCGGAGATCACCGTCTGCACGTGGCCCCACAGGGCGCCGGCTACCCCGGCGAAGAAGGCGCTGATGCAGAAGATGGAGATCTTTTTCAGGGTCAGATTGATGCCCAGGCTCTGGGCGGCCACGCTGTCATCCCGCATGGCGATGAGTCCCCGTCCGTACTGGGAACGGATGAGCCGGAACATGATGAACAGGGACAAAAGCAGCACGAAGAAGATGACGGGTGCGGTAGCCACCTTGGGCAGGCCGGTGATGCCCCGGGGTCCATTGGTGATGGTATCCGAGTTATCCAGCACCGCCCGGACGATGACGATCAGACCCAGAGTAGCTACCGACAGGTAGTGGCCCTTGAACCGAAGCACCGGAATACCGATCAGCAGTGCCACCAGGGCGGCAGCCAGGCCGCAGAAGATCAGGGCCACCAGCAGGGGCAGCTGGATATCAATGAGCCACTGAGGCAGGCCGGGCAGCATGGAGGCCTTCTTGGCCGGATCCAGGGTAAGGAAGGCGGATATGTAAGCGCCCACCGCCATAAAGGCGGCGTGTCCCATGGAAAACATGCCGGAGAAGCCGTTGACCAGATTCAGACTGGCTGCCAGCAGGATGTTGATGGCGAAGGTGCTGATCATAGCGGAGTAATAGCTGCCCTGATTGCAGCCCCAGATGATGACCAGGGCAGGCAGGATCACCAGCATCACCAGCCGGAACAAGTTACAGTCCCGAAAACGAATGGTATTCATCAGCTGCGCCCCCCTTCCGACCGGCCAAAGAAGCCGTTGGGACAGAACAGCAGCACCAGAATGAGCACTACGAACACGAATGCATCCCGGTAGGCGGTGATGCTGGTGGGCATCAGTCCGGCGAAGAGCATCTCAGCCACACCGATGGTCAGGCCGCCCACCACCGCGCCGTGGAGGCTGCCGATACCGCCCACCACCGCGGCACAGAAGGCCTTCAGGCCGGGGATGAAGCCCATAAGGGGATCGATGGTCTTGTACTCGCCGGCCAGCATCAGGCCCGCGAGAGCCGCCATGCCGGAGCCCACGGCGAAGGCGAAGACAATGACCTTGTTGGGATTGATGCCCATGAGCCGGGAGGCGTCCAGATTCTCCGAACAGGCCCGCATGGCGGTGCCGATCTTGGTCTTCTGTACCACCAGGGTGAGGGCCACCACCATCACGATCACCGACACAAAGGTGATGATATTCATGGTGGACAGGCTGAACAGTCCGAAGTCGTGGAGCTCCGTGAAGAAGTCAGGCAGCTTGAAGGCCTGCTTCTGGGGTGAAAAGATCATCTGTAAGAGGTTCTGCAGCAGGGTGGACACTGCCAAAGAGGAGATCAGGGTCGCCTCCTCCGAGGCGCTGCGCAGGGGTCGGTAGGCCAACCGCTCAATGAGCACGCCTACGATCACGCTGACCAGGACCGAAATAAGGATGATGGCCCAAAGGGGCATGCCGGTGCTGGTCATAAACAGCAGCATGACGTAAACGCCGATGGTCATGATATCGCCATGGGCGAAGTTGATCAGCCGCAGGATGCCGTAAACGATGGAATAGCCGATGGCCACAATGGCGTAGACGCTGCCCAGGCGCAGGCCGTTGATCAGTTGTGCGATAATGTATTCTATGCTCATAGGTCTCCACCCAAGTAAGCATCTTTGACACGGGGGTCATCGATCAGCTCACTGCTCCTTCCCTCCAGAGTAATGCTGCCGGTCTCCATGATATAGGCCCGGTCGGAAATGGTAAGGGCCTCGTAGGCGTTCTGCTCCACCAGCAGGATGGTCATCCCCTGCTTTTTCAGCGCCTGCAGCACGTCAAAGACCTGCTGGGTCATCAGGGGGGACAGGCCCATGGAGGGCTCGTCCAGCAGCAGCACCTGCGGAGCAGACATCAGGGCCCGTCCGATGGCCAGCATCTGCTGCTCGCCGCCGGACAGCGTCCCCGCCGGCTGACGCCGCCGCTCCTTCAGGATGGGGAACAGAGCCATGGCCTTTTCATAGCTTTCGGCAATGCCCGCCTTATCCTTTCGCAGATAGGCGCCCAGCCGGAGATTTTCCTCTACCGTCAGCTTGGCAAACACCTGCCGTCCCTCGGGTACCTGAACGATACCCCGGGCCACGATGCGCTCCGCCGGGCTTTTGGTAATGTCCTCACCCCGAAACAGCACCTGGCCGGACGCGGGCTTCAGCAGGCCGGAGATGGTATGCAGCGTGGTGGTTTTGCCGGCG
The DNA here is from genome assembly GCF_052065355.1 of Flavonifractor sp. HCP28S3_F3. Taxonomy (NCBI): domain Bacteria; kingdom Bacillati; phylum Bacillota; class Clostridia; order Eubacteriales; family Oscillospiraceae; genus Flavonifractor; species Flavonifractor sp. HCP28S3_F3. Next base: position 9,593 of record NZ_JBQHUF010000021.1, on the reverse strand, counting down.
CCGTTGGCGCCGATGAGGGCAACAGTCTCATGCTCCTCCACCTGGAGGGACACGCCGTTCACCGCGGTGATGCCGCCGTAGCGCACCACCAAGTCTTTCAGTTCCAGCATCAGACCGCCCTCCCCAGATATGCCTGGATCACCTTGGGATCCTTCCGGATCTCCTCCGGCAGGCCGTGGGCGATCACCTCGCCGGTGGCCATGGCGTAGATGTAATCGCAGAGGCCCATGATAACCTTCATATCGTGCTCGATGAGCAGGATGGTCAGGTCGAACTCCTTTCGGATGTTCCGCAGCATCTCCACCAGGGCCAGGCTCTCCTGGGGATTCATGCCGGCGGCGGGCTCATCCAACAGCAGCAGCTTGGGGTCGGCCGCCAAGATGCGGGCGATCTCCAGCCGGCGCTGCAGGCCGTAGGGCAGAGAGCCGGCGATATCCTCGGCGTGGTCGGCAATACCCATCAGCTCCAGCATGTGGAGGGACTTCTCCCGCAGCTCCCGCTCGGTCCGCCGATAAGCCGGCGTGCCGATGATGCTGCCCAGGAAGTTGGATTTCACATGCATCTGTGCCCCGATGACCACGTTCTCCAACACCGTCATCTTCTGGAACAGCCGCAGGTTCTGATATGTCCGCACCACGCCCTTCTGGGCGATCTGGTCGGGCCGCAGCCCGGTAATGTCCTCCCCTTCCAGCAAGATCTTTCCGCTGGTGGGCGTCAACACACCAGAGAGCATATTGATGACCGTAGTCTTACCCGCTCCGTTGGTGCCAATGAGACCGCAGATACTCCCTTGTTCCACTGTTGCGGAGAATTCCTTCACAGCTTGAAGGCCCTTGAAGGTCATCTGGCAGTGCTGCAGTTCAAGAAATGCTGCCATGGCGGTACCTCCCGTACCTATGGATTCCAACATTTACAAAAAAGGCGCATCGTTTTCCCAGACGATGCGCCCCCTTGCGCCATTTCATAACGGCTTAGTATCGGTACTCTTTATTCTACTAAAGACGTCGGTTCTTGTCAAGGTGTTATGCAAAAACATTTCTATGTTTCCTGCACCTGCACCGGTTTCTCCCGACTTCCCCCCGTCTTTTCTGCAGTCCTTCGCACTTCGTCCTGCAAAAGAGGAGGCAATTCGCTTTCATAACATTTAAAGCTGGAAAATGATGCCCACTACCGCTGAAAGGGCAATAAACACGATGGGATGGAGCTTTTTCAAGGGTTTGACCTGAAGGCAGACAAAAACGATCACCGCCAGGAGGATGGCCGGCCAACGGAAGAAATTCATCCCGCCCAAAGCCGCCCCGGTATTCACCAGGGCAATGGAACACACCTCCACCAGCGCTGCGGCAATGAGGGCGGTGGAGGCAGGACGAATGCCGTAGAATACCGCGTCTACCCCACGGCTCTCCCGGAACTTCTTCAGGAATCCGGCGATGATCAGGATAACGATGATGGAGGGACACACCAGGCCCAGAGTAGCCACCACGCCCCCCAGGATGCCGCCGGTGTGAAAGCCCACATAGGTGGCCATGTTTACTCCCATAGGGCCGGGGGTGGATTCGGAAATAGCGATCATGTTGGCCAGCTCCCCGGAGGTAAACCAGCCGGTGCGGGCCCCCATGTCGGTGAGGAAGGGGATGGTGGCAAGACCTCCGCCGATGGCGAACAGGCCCACCTTAAAAAACTCAAAAAAGAGCTGGAGATAGATCATGCCTTCAGCCCTCCCTTCGCTGCCCGGACGCACAGTCCGGTCACGCCCGCAACCACCACCAGTACAATGGGGGAGGTCACATAGCCCAGGAGCGCACCCAGGGCATTGGCAGGAAAGGAAACAAAGTTTCCCACCACCGCCAGCGCCAGCACCACCGCGAAAATGACCACAGTGGGTTTGTCCACCACAGTACTTTTACGCAGCTTCAAGACGCTGGACAAAATGAGGGCGCATACACAGGCCCGGACGCCGTTGAAGGCGTGGACCACCACCGGCAGGTCTGCAAAGTTCTGCAAAAAGGCGGCGATGAGCATGATGATAACCAGGCAGGGAAACACCAGGCCCAGAGTGGCCGCCACTCCTCCCACAGCGCCCTTCAGCTTGTGGCCCACAAAGGTGGCAGTGTTGACGGCAATAATACCGGGCGTACACTGGCCGATGGCAAAGTAGTCGGAGAGCTCCTCCTCTGTGGCCCAGCTCCGCTTTTCCACCAGCTCCCGCTGGAGGATGGGCAGCATGGCATAGCCGCCGCCGAAGGTACAAACTCCAATGCGGGCAAAGGTCCAGAATAGGTCTACGCAGATATTCACGTCAGTTCAAACCCTCCAGTTCCTCCAGCCACAGGGCAGCCACAGCGTCGGAGGGCATTCTCCAGTCGCCCCGGGGAGACAGCGCCACCGAGCCCACCTTGGGGCCGTCAGGCAGACAGGAGCGCTTGAACTGCTGGGAGAAGAAGCGGCGGTAGAAGTTCTTCAGCCACTTGAGCAGGGTAGCACGGTCATAGGCCCTGCCAAAGGCATACTCCGCCAGCCGGAACACCTTCCGGGGCGGGAAGCCCCAGCGGATGGCATAATAGAGGTAGAAGTCGTGATGCTCATAGGGACCCACCAGGTCCTCGGTCTTCTGGGCGATCTGCCCCTCGATGGCGGGAAGCAGCTCGGGAGACACGGGGGTGTCCAGGATGTCAGCCAGCACGCCGGAGAGCTGGGGATCCTCCGCCTCCTTGTCATCGGAGATGAAGCTGACCAGATGGCGGACCAAAGTCTTGGGGATGCCGGCGTTTACAGCGTAGTTGCTCATATGGTCGCCGTTGTAGGTACACCAGCCCAGGGCCAGTTCGGAGAGATCGCCGGTGCCGATAACCAGACCGTTTGTCTGGTTGGCAATATCCATGAGCACCTGGGTGCGCTCTCTGGCCTGGCCGTTCTCAAAGGTGACATCGTGATCCTCCATGGACTGGCCGATATCTTCAAAATGGACCTTTACTGCCCGGCCGATGTCGATGGTCTTAAGGGTACAGCCCAGCCGCTCGGCCAGCAGTACCGCGTTAGACTTGGTGCGGTCGGTGGTGCCGAAGCAGGGCATGGTGACGGCGATGATATCGGTAGCGGGACGATCCAGCATTTCCATAGCCACCGCGGTGATCAGCACCGCCAGAGTAGAGTCCAGTCCGCCAGACAGACCCACCACCGCTGTTTTGGCATGGGTGTGCTCCAGCCGTTTTTTCAGCCCCAGAGCGGCTGTATACAGGATCTCGTTGCAACGCTCCGAGCGGTCGCTCTGGTCCTGGGGCACAAAGGGCATGGGGGATACGGGACGGGTGAGATGGGTGTCGGTCAGATCCATGTCAAAGGACATCCGCCAGAACTCCTTGACCTCCGGGGTGTATGTGTTCATTCGGCGGCGCTCATACACCAACTTTTTCACATCGATCTCACTGATGGTGAGCCCCGCGGCAAACCGCCGCTCCGCCAGCAGCACACCGTTTTCCGCGATCATATTGTGACCGGCAAACACCAAATCGGTGGTGGATTCTCCCTCGCCGGCGTCGGCGTACACATAGCCGCACACCAGCCGTCCAGACTGGCCGGTGACCAGGGAGCGGCGGTAGGCTGCCTTCCCCGCCAGCTCATTGGACGCCGACAGGTTCAGGATAATGGTGGCTCCCGCCTGGGCCAGGGCGGCGGAGGGGGGCTCTGGCGCCCACAGATCCTCGCACAGCTCCACGCCGATGACCAACTCTTCCATCTCCTCGCAGGCATAAAGGCCATTGCAGTTCATACTCACACTCTGGCCACACAGCTGTACCATGTGATCCACGCCCTCCGGACCCCGGGAGGGGGTGAACCAGCGCTGTTCGTAAAATTCCCCGTAGTTGGGCAGATAGGTCTTGGGCACCAGGCCCAGGATCTCTCCTTTTTGTATGACAGCGGCACAATTATACAGTTTGTTATCCCATTTGTCCCGCACAGGCAGGCCGATGGCAGTGATCATATCCAGATTCTTGGTGGCGTCCAGGATGGTCTGGAGCCCCTCCTCAGCCCCCTTCAGCAGGGTGGGCTGAAGGAACAGATCCCCGCAGGTGTAGCCGGTAAGGCAGAGCTCCGGCAGGGCCAGCACCTTGACACCCTGCTTGTCCGCCTCCCGCATCAGAGTAAAGATCTGCTCCGCATTGTACCGGCAGTCGGCAACCCGGATCTTAGGGGTGCCGGCAGCCACCTTAATAAAACCGTCGCGCATAAACAGCGCCTCCTTACTATTCCAGCGCATTATTTCAATTTATCATACCCCAATTCCCCGCCAAATGCAACGCAGAACACCCGAAAAGCCCCGGCCAAAGGCCGGGGCTTTTCGGGTGTGTGTTGTGTGTGTGTTTGCAAAAGTGTTGGAGAGGGATAAGAGAGGAATTGGTTTGGGAGGATGGTCTTGCTTTCGATTCATCTCTGAATCTGTCTGTATCATACCTGGTAATTAAGACTAAATCGTGTACCCTTTGTGAATAAACTGTTAATTTCACTTTTGTTCCAATTTTCTTTCCTGCTCTCCCCGCTTGACAGCGGCGGCGTTTGGTGATATATTGCTCTTGCAAAAATGGCATAGACGGAGAAGAACCCGCGCAGCGGCGGACAGAGAGGGGCCTCACGGCTGGAAAGGCCCTACGACACGCGGCGGCTGTACCACTCCCGAGCCGCCCGGGATGACCGGGCCGGGGCTTTCCCGTTACAGGAAGTCACAAGCGGCATATGGCGCCTCCGCGCTCTATGCAAGCAGGGTGGAACCGTGGGACGTTTTTTCGCGCCTCACCCCTGACCAATCAGGGGTGAGGCGTTTTTCATACCCTCCGCCCCAATCTATTAAGGAGGAATCGATATGTCCGAAGAAGTCAAGAACGAATTCAGCTTTGAAAATCCCGAGTACCGCAAGACCTATTGGCACACCTGCTCCCACGTGATGGCCCAGGCCGTGAAGCGGCTGTGGCCTGAGGTGAAGCTGGCCATCGGCCCCTCTATTGACGAGGGTTTCTATTACGATATGGACGCGCCCTTTGCCTTCACCCCCGAGCATCTGGAGCAGATCGAGGCTGAAATGCGGAAGATCTGCAAGGAGAAGCTGAAGCTGGAGCGGTTTGAGCTGCCCCGGGAAGAAGCTCTGAAGTTCATGGAGGAGAAGGGTGAGCCCTTCAAGGTGGAGCTGATCCAGGACCTGCCTGAGGACGCCCACATCTCCTTCTACAAGCAGGGTGAGTTCACCGACCTGTGCGCCGGCCCCCACCTGGACTCCACCGGCCGCATCAAGGGCAACGCCATCAAGCTGACCGCCTGCAACGCCGCCTATTGGCGGGGCGACTCCAACCGTGAGACTCTGCAGCGTATCTACGGCATCGCCTTCCCCAAGAAGGACGAGCTGGACGCCTACCTGGCCCGCATCGAGGAGGCCAAGAAGCGGGACCACCGGAAGCTGGGCAAGGAGCTGGGCCTGTTCATGCTGCGGGACGAGGGTCCCGGTTTCCCCTTCTTCCTGCCCAAGGGCATGGTGCTGCGCAACACCCTGATCGACTACTGGCGTCAGGTCCACAAGCGCTACGGCTATGTGGAGATCTCCACTCCCATCATGCTCAACCGTCAGCTGTGGGAGCGCTCCGGCCACTGGGACCACTACAAGAACAACATGTACACCACCGTCATTGACGACACCGATTTTGCTATCAAGCCCATGAACTGCCCCGGCGGCATGCTGGTCTACTCCAGCGAGCCCCACAGCTACCGGGACCTGCCCCTGCGGGTGGGTGAGTTGGGCCTGGTCCACCGGCATGAGCTGTCCGGCGCCCTTCACGGTCTGTTCCGGGTGCGCTGCTTCACCCAGGATGACGCCCACATCTTCATGACCCAGGAGCAGCTGAAGGACGAGATCAAGAACGTGGTCAAGCTGTTCGACGAGGTGTACTCCGTCTTCGGCCTGCCCTATCAGATCGAGCTGTCCACCATGCCCGAGGATCACATCGGCACCGTGGAACAGTGGGAGCACAACCAGGACATCCTGAAAGAGGCCATTACCGAGATGGGCAAGGACTTCGTGGTCAACGAGGGCGACGGCGCCTTCTACGGCCCCAAGCTGGACTTCCATCTGGCCGACTCTCTGGGCCGTACCTGGCAGTGCGGTACCGTTCAGCTGGACTCCCAGCTGCCTGAGCGTTTTGAGCTGGAGTATACCGGCGAGGACGGCCAGAAGCACCGCCCCGTCATGCTCCACCGCGTGGTGCTGGGCTCCATCGAGCGATTCATCGGCGTGATTACCGAGCACTTCGCCGGTGCCTTCCCCACCTGGCTGGCTCCCGTGCAGGTGAAGGTGCTGCCCATCACCGACCGTGCCGCTGACTACGCCGACCAGGTGTCCGCCAAGCTGGACGCGCTGGGCTACCGCGTGGAGGTTGACCACCGCAACGAAAAGATCGGCAAGAAGATCCGGGACACTCAGCTGGAGAAGGTGCCCTATATGCTGGTGGTGGGCGACAAGGAAGCCGAGACCGGCGACGTGGCCGTCCGCAACCGCCACGGTGATCAGACCGTCATGTCCTTCGACGCCTTTGTGGAAAAGCTGAAGGAAGAGGTCGATACCAAGGCCCGGGAGCAGAAGTAAATTAAACCCATACAGACCCGGCGGAGGCAACTGCCTCCGCCGGGTTCTTTGTGTCCGCTGGGGGTGGACTTTCCCTGTGGGATATGTTAGAATGTCCTCTGCCGGGCGGCGGCCCGGTCTATTTTTTGCACAAAGGATGGATGGTTATGGGTACCACCCTCAGCACCCTCACAAATTTGGCGATCTACATCGCGCTGGTGGTCATCGGCGCGTTCATCGGCTCCCGAAAGGGAGTGCGCAGCCGCCCCCTGGTCTGGGTAAGCAAACTGCAGTTTGTAGCTCTGATGATCCTCATCGTCACCCTGGGGGTCAATCTGGGCGCCAATGACGAGGTCATCTCCTCCCTGGGGCAGATCGGCCTGGCCGCATTGTTTATCACGGTGTTGGCCATGGTGGGCTCCATCCTCTTTCTCTCCCTGCTGCGGCGGTTTGTGCTGAAGCTGGACCGGTATGGTCTGCCGAAGGGCGCAGCTCAGGCTGAGGAGCAGGAGACACATTCCGCCGGTAAGGCGGACAACTCCCTGACCAAGTGGATCGTTATTGCTGTGGTGCTGGGTATGCTGGCCGGCCGTTTTGTCCTCCCCCCTGCCGTTACCGCCCACTGCGGCACTGTCATCAACTTTGGTCTCTACCTGCTGCTGTTTATGGTGGGCATGGATATGGGCAAGCAGGGCACCCTCATCAGCGATATTAAGGCAGCCGGCTTCCAGGTGCTGCTGGTGCCGGTGGCAGTATGTGCCGGTACCCTGGTATTCGCCGCCCTGGCCGGACTGTTCCTCCCTCTGGGGATCAAGGACTCCATGGCCGCTGCCTCTGGCATGGGCTGGTACTCCCTGGCCCCCACCCTGCTGGCTCCCTACTCCCTGTCCGTCTCCGCGGTGGCTTTTCTGTCCAACGTAATGCGGGAGATCTTCTCAATCCTGTTTATCCCCCTGGTGGCCCGGTACATCGGTTATGTGGAGTGCGCCGCCCTGCCTGGCGCCGCCGCTATGGACACGGTTCTCCCCGTGGTGGTGGGCGCCACCCATGAGCGCATCACCATTTACTCTTTTACCTCCGGCGTGGTGCTCTCCCTGGCGGTGCCTATTCTGGTGCCCGCTATCGTGGCTCTGCCCTTCTGAGGAGGTCTTTCAGTATGGAAATCGAACGCCGCTGGCTGGTCAACGGCTGGCCGGAGCTGGAAAGCTCCTCTGTGATCTTCATGGATCAGGGCTATTTTGCCACCCGTCCCGCCGTCCGGGTTCGCCGGGAGGCGCTGGAGGGCGGCCCCTGCCAGTATATCGTGTGCTTCAAGGGCAAGGGCGGCCTGGTGCGGGAGGAGATCGAGCTGCCGGTAACGGAGGCACAGTATCAGGCTCTGGCCGGGATGCTGAACGGCCCTATGATTCAAAAGGAGCAGCGCCGCTATCCTCTGCCCGGCGGGCTTACGCTGGAAGTCAACCAGGTGGACAAAGACCTGGACACCGGCTTTTTCTACGCCGAGGTGGAGTTCCCCGACGAGGAAACCGCCCAGGCCTGGACTCCTCCTACAGAGCTGACCGCCTATCTCAGCCGGGAAACCACCGGCCAGCCTGGCGAGAGTATGGCCGCCTATTGGGCGCGCACCAGGCATTCATGCGAATAAAAAATGCCCGCTGTCCAATGGCCAGGGGTCATAAGAAAGTAATATTGCTTTTTGCAGGAACGGCATGGCTTCGGTCATGCCGTTTCCTGTTTCATCAGTTCGTCCACGGGGATAAAGCCCACAAGGTCATAGGAGATGCGGATGCCCTGTCTGCGCTTCCCGCTGCTCTTGTCAGGCGCTTCGATATAGATGCCTTTGACAAGTTCCCGTAAGGCGTAGGGGGTCATTTCATGCAAATCCTCGTATTTGTGTACCCGCTGGATGAACTGCTCCAAATTTTCAATCTGTCGTTCCTGTACTTTGATTTCCTGCTGCAAGGTCTGGATTTCCACTTTAAGCTGCGCCTGCTCGTCCTCATAGGTCTTGCTCATCAGTGCAAACCGTTCATCAGAGAGTTTCCCGGCCACATTATCCTCATAGATACGGATGAACAGCCGGTCAAGTTCCCCAAGACGGCGTTCTGCCTGTGCCAGACGCTTCTTGTGTCCCCGGACAGCTTCTTCGCTGGACAGCCGGAGTCTATGCTCCATTACTGTCCGAAAATGGGCTTCATGCCGGGTTACATAGGAGATAACCGTTTTCATGTGCATCCAGACCAATTCTTCCAGTACAACCGCCCGGATGAAGTGAGCTGGACAGGTTCCCGTGTTGCTGCGGTAGCTGGCACATACAAAATGGTCTTGCCGCTTCTCAAAGTAGTTGGTGGTGCAGTAGCGCATTTTGGCCCCGCAGTCAGCGCAGTAAACCATGCCGGAGAACAGGCTGCTCTTTCCGGTTTTTGTCCTTCGGTGGCGCTGCTTGCGGATCTCCTGCACCTTGTCAAAGACTTCCTGCTCAATGATAGCCGGATGGGTGTTGTAGAATACCGCCTGCTTCTCAATGGGTGTTTCCCGCTGCTTCTTGTCCCAGATGGAGTTGGTGTAGGTCTTGAAGTTAACCGTACAGCCCGTGTATTCCCGCCGTTCCAAAATGTGAACAACGGTATTGGGGTTCCAGTGGTACGGATCAGCGGTTTCAGGGCTTGGGGTGTTAATGCCTTCTCTCCGCTTATAGGCAGTAGGATTGAGCACCTGTTCCGCCTGCAAGAGTTTGGCGATCTGCATCGGCCCCCGGCCTTCCATACACAGATTGAAGATGCGCTTGACCACAGGAGCGGCTGCTTCGTCCACGACCCACTTTGTTCGATCCTCCGGGTCTTTGCGGTAGCCAAAGGGGACATTGGTTGTCAGCGGAATGCCCTGCTCGCCCTTGGCCTTCTGTACCGCACGGATTTTGCGGCTGGTATCCTTGGCAAAAAACTCATTGAACCAGTTTTTGATTCCTGCAACATCGTTGTCGGTGCTG
>NZ_JBQHUF010000020.1:0-33334 GCF_052065355.1 Flavonifractor sp. HCP28S3_F3 | reverse complement strand
CGAACAGAAAGCAGGAGGTCTCCAGAACCGTCCCTACCAGGACAAGCTGGAAAGCATCCAGCTGCACCACCTCCAGGTGGTACACGATGGAAAGCACTGTGGACATAGAAACCGCCAGGGAAAAGACAAATCGGAACAGCAGGTAGACAGAATATGCCTTTGAATTTTTAGCAAACATGAAGTTACATTCTCCTTTACGAATTAGTGGGTTGTTTTGTGAAACAAGCCCGACTGCCGCGCAGGAAGGGCAAACTTCTCAGCCCTTTCTAACAGTGATTTTAGAAAAGGCCTCCTAAAGTGCCCAAAGCGCCGTTAAAAGACTTGTTTCTGTTTTTGCAGTTTGCCATATGAATACCTCCGATACTGAAATTAGAACAACATGGCTGTTCTTCTTCGCGATATTATAGCAAATGGGCTTTGTGTTGTCAATGTAAAGAGAAGCGAGAGCGAGAGCGAGAGCGAGAGCGAGAGCGAGAGCGAGAGCGAGAGCAAGTTTCTACCACGGTGCCAAAATCCGCAATTCTGCGGTTTTGCCCCTCGCGGGAAACTTGTTGGGGAGTGCCTTCCCCAAACCCTGCTATGCGGCTTGCGCCGCTTATCCCCGCCGCGCTCATGCGGCAAGAAAGGAGGTCACGACCATGCGAAAAAAATACAACACACCCCACCGCAGCCGCGTTGTGAAAACCCGGCTGACCGAAGATGAATACGCCGACTTCACAGCGCGGCTTGCGCCCTATGGTATCAGCCAGTCGGAATTTCTCCGGCAGGCGATCCGGCGTACCACCATACGCCCCGTACTCCATGTGTCGTCGGTCAATGACGAACTGCTCTCCGCTGTCGGGAAGCTCGCAGCCGAGTACGGCAGGATCGGCGGCAACCTCAACCAGATTGCCCGGTATCTGAACGAGTACGGCGCGCCCTATCATGCGTTGTCCGGCGAGGTACGCGCCGCCATAGCCGACCTTGCCGCCCTCAAGTATGAAGTCTTAAAGAAAGTAGGTGACGCGGTTGGCAACACTCAAACATATCAACTCTAAAAACGCCGACTACGGAGCCGCCGAACAATACCTGCTCTTTGAGCATGACGAATTTACCATGAAGCCCGTCCTTGATGAAACCGGCAGGCTTATCCCCCGCGAGGACTACCGGCTGTCTACGCTGAACTGCGGCGGGGAGGATTTTGCCGTTGCGTGTATGCGGGCCAATCTCCGCTATGAGAAAAACCAGCGGCGGGAAGATGTGAAAAGCCACCACTACATCATCAGCTTTGACCCGCGGGACGGGCCGGACAACGGCCTGACCGTAGACCGGGCGCAGGCGTTGGGGGAGCAATTCTGTAAAGAACATTTCCCCGGCCACCAAGCCCTTGTCTGCACCCACCCGGACGGGCATAACCACAGCGGCAACATTCATGTGCATATCGTCATAAACAGCCTGCGGATTGAGGAAGTGCCGTTCCTGCCCTACATGGACAGGCCAGCCGACACGAAAGCCGGCTGCAAGCACCGATGTACCGACGCTGCCCTGCGCTACTTCAAATCCGAAGTCATGGAGATGTGCCACCGGGAGGGGCTTTACCAAATCGACCTCTTGAACGGCAGCAAGAACCGCATCACCGACCGGGAGTATTGGGCGCAGAAAAAGGGACAAGCCGCGCTGGACAAGCAGAACGCCCCCATGATTGCCGATGGTATCACGCCCCGGCAGACCAAGTTTGAAACGAACAAGGAAAAGCTGCGGCAGACCATACGGAAAGCCCTTGCCACCGCCGCCAGCTTTGACGAGTTTTCCTCTCTGCTGCTGCGGGAGGGTGTGACCGTCAAGGAGAGCCGGGGGCGGCTGTCCTATCTCACGCCGGACAGGACAAAGCCCATCACCGCCCGGAAGCTGGGCGACGATTTTGACCGCACCGCCGTCCTTGCCGTTTTGGAGCAGAATGCCGCCAGAGCCATAGAAAAGGCCGCAGCCATACCTGAATACCCCTGGCAGGAGAAACGCGGCATACAGCCCGCAAAAGCCCCTCAAACCGCCCCCAAACAGGACGGAGTGCAGCGGCTTGTGGACATTGAGCAGAAAATGGCCGAGGGCAAAGGCCGGGGCTATGAACGCTGGGCGAAGATACACAATCTGAAGCAGGCCGCCAAAACGCTGTCCGTCTACCAGCAGTACGGCTTTACTTCCCCGGAGCAGTTAGAAGCCGCCGTTGATACCGCCTATGCGGAAATGCGCCAGACCAGCGGCGAACTGAAAGCACTGGAAACCAAGCTGCAAGGGAAAAAGGAGTTGCAGCGGCAGGTGTTGGCCTACGCCCAGACCAAGCCCGCCCGCGACGGGTTGAAAGCGCAGAAATCCGAGAAAGCCCGCGCCGCATACCGGCAGGCCCATGAGAGCGATTTTATCATAGCCGACGCAGCCGCCCGGTATTTCAAGGCGCATGGCATTACCAAGCTGCCCGCCCGGAAAGCGTTGCAGGCCGAGATCGAGCAGCTTATCTCCGAGAAAGACGGCCTGTATAACACCTATCACGAACAGAAGCAGCGGTTCAAGGAGTTGCAGACCGTCAAGCGGAATATCAACCAGATTTTGCGCCGGGACGAGCCGCACCGCAGAAAGGAGCAGAGCCATGAGCGATAACCTGCCCCGCATGGACTACCGCCAGCACCGGCGGGCGCGGCGGCTGGTACATGAGTGCTGTAACTACGACGAGGGGAACTGCCTGCTGTTAGACGACGGGGAGCCTTGCGTGTGCGTCCAGAGCATTCCTCTCCCGGTCTGTCTGGTTGAATGTCTGAAAGAGGCAAAGAAAAAATCCACTTCGGATTATGTGATAGCCAATCGGGACGGTGACCCGCTATCCTATACACAGTTTAAGCGGCTGTGGCAGTATATTGTGACGCGGACTGCAAAGCCGAGAATGGCCAGAAAACTTGTGGACGGAAAGTATGTAAAATATATGCTTTACCCGAAACTTGGAGAAAAAGCCAGGAATAACGGCCATGTGGTATATAGCCTGGATTTTGAAGTGACACCGCATCAGCTGCGGCACACCTACATCACCAATCTGATTCATTCTTCGGTGGACCCCAAAACAGTACAATATTTGGCGGGCCATGAAAGCAGCAAAATCACGATGGACATTTACGCAAAGGTCAAATACAACAGGCCGGAAGATCTTGTCAAAACAATGGGCTGTGCCTTTGACTTATGGGACGCTGTGTAAGTCCCGAACAATTCAGAAAATGAAGTAAGAGCGAGACAAGGATGTCTCGCTCTTAGTTTTTCCTTGGCCGTATCTTTGATTCAATTTGAAATCTCTGATAAAAAGGAGGTGTAGATACATCATCACGCGAGAGAGGAAATTCATTATGGCAAAGAAGAAAAAAAACATACCTCAATATGGAACCGTCACACGAAAGGGTGTCCTGTATTACAGAACCCGGATTCTGGACGCAGACGGCAAGCAGGTGAGCCTGTATGGGACTACCTGCGAGGAACTGTATGATAAGGAGCAGGAAGCGAGACGCCAGGTAGCGGAGATCATCTTCCACCGGGAGCATCCTACTGTGGCCGAGTATTGTGAGAAGTGGCTGTTGATGCAATCCGCAAAAGTGTCACCGGCTACACTGAAGGGCTACGCTTCCAATATGAAGAACTACATTATCAAGCCTTTGGGAGATATGTATATGGAGGAAGTAACAGCGGATGATATTCGTCTGGCGCTAATCCCATTGTCCAATAAGTCCGAGAGCCTGCACAATACGGTGAATATGCTCCTCAAGTGCATTTTTTACTCGGCAGAGCGGAGCCAGTTGCTGGAATACAATCCGTGTGAGGGGATTTCGGCAAAAGGAGGGAAACCGACCCAAAAGAAAGATTCGCTGACAGACCAGCAGGTGGAAGTGCTGCTGGAAACCGTTAAAGGACTTCCGCCGTATCTGTTTACCATGATCGGCTTATATGCCGGTCTGCGCCGGGAAGAAGCTCTCGCCTTGCAATGGGATTGTGTGTTCCTTGATGCACCCACTCCATATATCTCTGTGCGGCGCGCATGGCGATCAGAGCATAACAGGCCGGTTATCTCTACAACGCTTAAGACGAAAGCAGCAAGAAGGGATATTCCCATTCCCAAATGTCTTGTGAATTGTCTGCGGGAAGCCAAGGCTGCCTCCAAATCGGAATATGTGATTGCCGACAGTGAGGGACAGCCCTTGTCATATTCGCAGTTCAAACGTGTCTGGCAGTACATCGTTGTTCGGTCTACCAAGGAGCGTACCTATTATAAGTATGTGAACGGACAGAGCATCAAGTACACTGTTCAGCCGAGCCTGGGAGGACATCAGAAAAACAATCCCAACATTGTGTATAGCCTGGACTTCGATGTGACACCGCACCTGCTGCGGCATACCTACATCACCAATCTTCTGTATGCAGGTGTTGACCCCAAGACGGTCCAGTACCTTGCCGGACATGAGAACAGCAAGACAACTATGGACATCTATGCAAGAGTAAAGTATAATAAACCAGAACAGCTATTCGATGTAGTAAATTCTGCATTTCATCAAGCTGTCCCCTCGTAAAAGCGGCCTATTCTTTGGGTTAAGGAATAGGGCAACCGAGGGGCCGAGGCTCAAAAAAGCCCGGAATATCAAGGAAAATCAGCGCTCAGACGATTGAAGTACGGTCTGAAGGCCGCCCGTCGTGCTCCCCAGTTCAGCAAGCGCTGATTTATCTGCGACGTTTCAAAAATGCCGCCCGTATTGGGCGGCATTTTTCTTGCGCTCCTTCGGGGCCCCGCCGCAGGCGGGGCGGCGCTGAGCGCCGTCCAAGCGCTTTGGGCTTTGCCCAAAACCTTGATGCCGGGCGAATTCACTTCGCCCGAGCAGATGAGAGAGGGAGGGGATCCTCACAGGGGGCCTATGTCCCTGTGGGGCGCGCAAGAAGTACGGCCTGAAGGCCGCCCGTCGTACCTTGCCCACGTTGCGGCAAGCCTGTTTGCGGCTCCTGTGTGACCCGCAAACAGGGCCGCTGCCTTGAAACGGCCTCGCTGCATCCGCCACAGGCGGCGCATCGGCCGTTTCCCCAGTTCAGCAAGCGCTGATTTATCTGCGACGCTTCAAAAATGCCGCCCGTATTGGGCGGCATTTTTCTTGCGCTTCTTTCGGAATTTAGCTGTGGAAAAATGGAAGCGCTCTGCTTTCATCATGTGAAAGCAAAGCGCTTTTAAATGCTCCATAGAGAGGTTTTAGGCCAGATAATTTTTCAAATTGGCCATATAAAGTGCGGCCTCGCTGCGGGTAATGCTGGTGGATGGCAGATAGAGGTCACCCCGGCTGCCTGCGGCGGGCAGGATCCCCGTGGTAAGGCAGAACTCTACTGCGGGCTGAGCCCAGGAGGAGATAGCGGCTTCATCCAGCAGCTGGTTGACGGCGCCGGTGGAGGAAGGCATCGTCACCCCCAGAGAGCGTACGTAATTGTAGATCATCACAGCGGCCTGTTCTCTGGTAACCACGGTAAGGGGCAGGAACTTGCCCTTGCCGTCACCGCTGACGACGCGGGTCTCTGCCGCCCAAATGACGGCATCACTGCCGGTAACGTCGATGAAGGCATAGTTTGCGCCGGGCTGGGGGCGGCCGGCCAGGTCATAGAGCATCTCCACAAATTCCAGGCGGGTCAGCGGAGAGTTATAGGCCTCGGGATAGATAAACCAACTGCTGGAGCGGGTCGGCTCCACAGTGCTGCCCTGCTGAAGGGCGCTGTGGGCGTAGGCCGCCAGCAGGGCGGCGGTGCTTCCGCCCTGAGAGGCAAAATCGCGGTCAGCGGAGGCAGACCACAGGACCTCGCACTGGGGGAATTCCGGGTCAGAAAGCCGGGAGGCCGGGAGAGCAATGGTGTACGTCTGAGTGTCGGTTACAGGCTGCCCCTGGGAGAAGACAGGCCCGGTCCGTTTGCCCGCCGGGCTGCCCAGGTAGAGGGAATAGTCCATGCCGTAGAGAATATCGGCATTTTTACCGCCCATAGGCTGGCCGGCTTCATTTACACTGTAGCGCTGCGCGCAGGTCTCCAGCCACTGGCGCAGCTGGGTGCCGGTCAGGCGCACGGTTACCACCGGGCTGAGGTCCGGAGCCAGCTTGACGCAGTCGCTGAGGGTCAGCTTGGCGGTGGAACTCTTCTTCTCAAACAGGGAAGCCACAGTACGCTCTCCCAGAGTACTGGGAGCAATCAAAACCCCGTCCGCGTCGGTGGCCCACAAAATAGCTTCACCCACCAGGTCCACGGTGTCGGTCTGCCGGGTGTAGGAAAAGCTGTCCTCCCACTGACCGGACAGCGTACCTGCCTGCCGGGTGCCGGCCTGCTTGGCGGCAGTATAGTAGGGAGATAGGGAACGGGAGAGTTCCACGTCATTCTCGTAGTCATCCAGCTCCAGCACAGAGCTGTCCCCGATGACCGGAACCCCCTCTTTGTTTCGCGTGATCAGGGTGCGGGTCAGACCGCTGCCGCCGCCGCAGACGTAAGTGACTGCTTCGCCATCCGCGTTGCTCAGCTGATAATTGTCAGCAGGGCCGTCGCCGCCCACCAGCAGATCGATGCCGGAGGTATTGGCGGCGAACTGGAGCAGTTCCTCCTGGCTGGCATGGCACACAACCACGACCAGGTCGCAGTCCTCCTGCTCCAGCTGGGGCTGCCAGTAGTTCCACTCCCAGAGATAGCTGTATTCCTCATTGTCCGTGTGGGCGAACTGCACGTCGCCATACAGGCGGTCAGGCAGCTGCTGGGCGGTATCGATTCCGCCCAGACCCAGCACGCCTACCCGTACAGACTGCGTACCCAGGACCAAATTGTAAACCTGGTAGGGGGATGTAACAGGCTTATTCTGATCATCCAACAGATTGCCGGAGAGCACATCCACCGGCGTTCCGGTGCCGTCATCAGCTTCAAGAGTTTGGAAGAAATCCTGCCGATAGCCGGCGCCCAGCCGGAACTCTTCGATTCCGGGTACCAGTGCGTCGTAGCCGATGCTCCGCAGAGCCAGAGCCACAGCCTGGCCGTCGTCGCCGGTCAGCCCGGTAGATACCGCGTTCCCCGCGTCCAGCAGCAGTGTGTCATCCATCTGCTGCCGCTCCTGAGCCATGACAGTGGCCACTTTCAGGTAATTGACTGTCTCCGTCTGGTCGGTAAGAGGATCCTGAGCGTATACAGACCCAAACATATTACTAGTCGTATAAATTGCGGCGGTAGGCGCCGTCTCCTCCCCTCCGGCGGCCAGGGCAGCGGTGCCGGGCAGCAGGGCCGCCGTCAGCAGCAGAGCCAGCAGCCGGGTCAGATAGGTATGTCTGCGAGCCAAACTGATCACCTCGTTTTCTCACAATGGTATAATTTTATGACACCATTATAAGAGCAGGCAGGACATGGCGCAACAAGAGGCCGTTGAATGTAAAGAAAAAGAAAGATTGTTACAGAAATATGGCAAAATCCCCGTGGGTTTTTCACCCACGGGGACAAAAGAGGACAAAATTCAGCCCAGCTTGCACAGAGCGGCGGCGGTTTTGGCGGCCAGACGGGCGTTGTTGAACACCAGCTGGATGTTGGAATCCAGGCTGTCGCCGCCGGTGAGCTCCTTCACCTTGGCCAGCAGGAAGGGAGTGGTGGCCTTGCCATGGATGCCCTGGGCATTGGCCTGGGCAATGGCCTCGTCAATGGCCTTGTTGATGACCTCGTGGTCCATGGAGAACTCCTCGGGGATGGGGTTGGTCACCAGCATGCCGCCCTTGAGGCCCAGCTCACGGGACACATGGAAGGCCTCCGCCAGCTCCTCAGGGGTATCCATGCGGTAGTCCACCTCAAAGCCGCTCTTGCGGGTATAGAAGGCGGGCAGCTCCTTGGTGCCGTAGCCCAGCACAGGCACGCCGTGGGTCTCCAGGTACTCCAGGGTCAGACCCAGGTCCAGAATGGACTTGGCGCCCGCGCACACCACCATCACGGGAGTGGAGGCCAGCTCCTCCAGGTCGGCGGAGATGTCCATGGTGGTCTCAGCCCCGCGGTGGACACCGCCGATGCCGCCGGTGGCAAAGATCTGGATGCCCGCCATATGGGCGATCATCATGGTGGTGGTGACGGTAGTGGCGCCGTCGGCCTTCCGGGCTACCAGCACCGCCAGATCCCGGCGGCTGGCCTTGGTAACGTCCTGGCCCTTCTTGCCCAGGTACTCGATCTCCTCAGGGGACAGGCCGGCCTTCAGGCGGCCGCCCAGGATGGCGATGGTGGCGGGCACCGCGCCGTTGTCCCGGATGATCTGCTCCACCTTCAGAGCGGTCTCCACGTTCTGAGGATAGGGCATGCCGTGGGAGATGATGGTGGACTCCAGGGCCACAACAGGCTTGCCTGCGGCCACGGCGGCGGCTACTTCGGGGGCTACGTCCAGATACTGATTCAGATTCATATTGATTTCCTCCATATCTATTACAGTAATTGTTCCGCCCGGGCCTTCAGCGCCTGGGCACTCATATTGGGATTGATGGTCTCGCTGCTCTCCATGGCGATGGATCCGGCGGCCATGGCCGCCCGGGCGGTCCGTTCCAGACCGGTGCCCTCCAGATAGGCCCAGGCAATGGCCGCCATAGCCGCGTCGCCGCAGCCGGTGGTGTTCACCATGGTCCCGGGGCAGCAGGGCACATGGAGCCGCTGGTTGTGGGCTGCGGCGTACACTCCGTCCCCTCCCAGGCTGACAAACACCCGCCGCAGGCCGGTGCCCAGCAGCACGTCCACCGCCTTGTCCAGGCTCTTTTGGTCGGTGATGGTCACTCCGGACAACAGCTCCGCTTCCAGCCGGTTGGGCTTCAGGGTGTGGAGCTTACCCAGCACCGGCCGCAGCTTCTCCGCCTTGGCGGTGGATACCGGGTCGGCGAAAATGGGCAGCTTCACGTTGTCCGCCAGCCAGGCGATGGACTCCGCCGGGATATTGGTGTCGATCACGATGAGCTGAGCGTTTTGCAGCAGCCTGGACCGGCCTGCCAGAAAGGCGGGGGTCACATGATCGTAAATCTCCATGTCGCTCACCGCCAGGGCCATATCGCCCTTTTCGTCGGCAATGAACAGGTAGGTGGAGGTGGCCGCCCCCGGCACCGTCAGACACTGGCTGATGTCGATACCCAGCTCTCCGCAGCTGGCAGCGATGCGCTGGGCGTTCATGTCATCCCCAAAGGCGGTGAGCAGCCGTACGTCCACCCCCAGCAGAGCCATATTGTGGGCGATGTTCCGCCCCACGCCTCCCAGGCTCATGCGCACCTGACCGGGGTTGGAGTCGGCGGGCACCAGGGCCTTGTTGGACCGGCCGCCGATGTCCATATTCACGCCGCCCACCACCACCGCGTAGGGAGCGGTGCGGACGATGTAGCCCTTTCCGGCAATGTGTCCCTGCTTCATCAGGTTGGAGATATGTACCGCCGCCGACGAGCGGGTAATGCCCGCCTTGTCTGCCAGCTCCTGCTGGGAGATCAGGGGGTTTTCCTCAATCCACTTGAGGATCTGCCGTTCCCGCTGGGTCATGGCATCGCCTCCTAAACATTTATCTATAAACTAATCATATGCTTATGACGTTCTCTTGTCAACCCTTTTTGGGAACTTTCTCTGAACTGTTTCGTCCAAAGAACAAATAAAAAAGGAGGGAGACACCATGAAAAAGACCGCATTGCCCGCAATTGCCCTTTGCCTGCTCCTGCTGGCCGGGTGCAGCACGTCCACCGGGACCGGTGGGACCCCGTCCCCTATGCCGCCGGAGAGCGTGCCGCCCACCGATGATCTGCCCGGTGTGGAGATGTGGGAGATGACCTGCCGCATTGTGGACGGGGCGGAGGACGGTACCCTGCTGCTGGCGGAGGGAGAGGACGGCGTCTATAACGGCACCGGAATCTATACCTTTGCCGTGGGGGACACCCCGGTATGGATCGACGGCCAGGAGAAGACCGCCGCCGACCTGACAGACGGCATGCTGGTGACGGTGTGCTGGAACGGCATGGTGGCCGAGAGCTATCCTTGCCAGCTGGGAGAGGTCTACTCCCTGCGGGCGGAGAGCAAGGACACTGACGACCGCTGCGGCCTCTACCTCCAGGTGCTGGAGGATCTGTGGGAGGTGGATCCCGGTCTGAATGAGAGCCTGGAGGAGCTGGCGGTGGACTTCTCGGAACTCACCGACCTGAGTGAAAGCGAAAAGGATGCCCTGGGCTGGGCCTTTGGCACCACTCACGGCCTTATGCCCATCACTGGCACCTGGGAGGAGCTGGTGGAGCAGGGCTATATCGATGGGGAGGAACTGCTCTGGAACGGCAACGGCTGCCTGTTCACCCTGTCCGGCTCCGCTGACGATACCTTCCAGGCGGAGAAATGGGCTTCTGGCCTGGGGGCGTACTTCTTCAACGATTGTACCGCTAAAATGGGTGTGGACGGAGCGTGGGAGTACACCATAGGAAGCGAAGCCATCTCATGACGGCAAAAAACGCGGTGCGCATCTTTTGTGATGCGCACCGCGTCTTTTTTTATTTGGGAAGTTGATCCGGACTTTCCACTTCTGTAACAGGGATCCCCTCGTCGGATGCTTTTTTATAGAAAACTGCAATGCCGAGGCTCGCCATGATAATGGAGACGATGGGGTTCACCAGGTTCAAAAAGGCGAAGGGGAAGTATTGGAACGTGGGGACACCCAGAGTGGCCTGCTGATAGGCGCCGCAGCCGTTCCAGGGGAACATGGGGGACCAGAGGGAGCCGCCGTCTTCCAGGGTACGGGAGAGGTAGTAACGCTCCAACCCCATTTCGTCGTAGGCCTTGCAGTACATGCGTCCGGGGATGATGTTGGCCAGATACTGGTCAGTGAGTACAAAGTCGCAGGCGATGCCGCTGATGATGGTGGTAGCAACAAGGGCGCCTACCGAGTGGACATGCTTGATGACCCGCTTCAGGATGGCGTCGGTAAAACCGGCGGTTTCCAGAATGCCGCCAAAGCAAAGAGCAAAAATAATGAGCGAGATGGTCCAGAGCATGTTGTTGACACCGCCGCGGGTAAGCAGCTGGTCCACCACAGCGTGGCCGGTATCGGCTACCACGCCGTTCTGGAAGGTGTCCAGAACGTCTCTCAGAGAGGAGCCCTGGAAAATAGCGGCGAAGATACCGCCCAGTCCGGCGGCACCCAGCAGCGAAGGAATAGCGGGGACTTTTGCCACAGCGCTGACCAGAACAAAAAGCGGGGGCAGGAACAGCCAGGGAGAAATATGATAGCTGCCGGCCAATGCCATACGGATATCTTCGATGTTTTGTGCGCTGAAATTCGAGGTATCGTGTCCCAGACCAACGATGGTGTACAGGATCAGTGCGATAATGAAACTGGGTACCGTGGTATAGAGCATGGAGTGGACATGCTTATACAGGTCTGTCTCCGCGGCGGCGGCAGCCACGTTGGTGCTGTCAGACAAGGGAGAGATCTTGTCGCCAAAATATGCACCGGAAATGATCATACCGGCGGTAATGGCGGGATTGATTCCCAGACCGGATCCGATACCCATTAGAGCAATGCCGACGGTACCTGCGGAAGTCCAGGCACTGCCGGTTGCAACGGAGACGATGGCGCACAGGATACAGCCTGTGGGAAGGAAAAATTTCGGAGAAATAAATTGAAGCCCGTAATAAATCATGGCGGGCACAGAACCGGAAAGGACCCATGAGCCGATGAGCATGCCGACGCACATGACGATGATAAGCGCCTCAATGGCACGATAGACGCTGGCAAGCATGCCATCCCGAATATCGGACCAGGTGCAGCCCACCCAAAGTGCCATGAGAGCAGCCAGGACTGTGGCCAGCACAATGGGAATGTGTGGGTCAATTTCTAGCTTTAGCATGGAATAGACGATGATGACCGCCATTCCACAGATGGGGACCAATGCCTCCCAAAGTTTTGGTTCGCGCTTGGTACGGGGGTGATGCTTGCCTGATGTGGACATTGCGACTCCTCCTTATGTTTATAGTGCGGAACCTGGGAAACTGGACTCTGATTATTAGTATAAATAGCTAAAAGTAAAAAGGCAAGACAAATTAAGAAATAGTAAAAATGCATAAAAAAGGAAAGCGAAAGTTTTGCGAGGCCGGAATGCCCTTTGCTGTTGCTTAATGTAATAAATTTCTCATATTTTCCCTTGACAGCGATTGCGGTGTGTGATATATTTCTCACAAAAGATACAAATATATCACATGAAGGAGCTGTGTCATATGTGTCTGTCCAAACGGATTTCACTCACCCGCAGCCGGCAGCTGGGAGCCCTGTGTTGGGCGCTGATCCTGGCGGCCGGCCTGTGCGCCCGCTTTTTCCCCGTCCGGGGCCTGCCCTTTCCCTCCCGAGTGGCCATCGCTGTGGCGCTGGGGGCGGCGGGGGTAGTGGTGGTGTGCACCACCCTGGGTCTGTTTACCGAGAAGGGGGATGAACGCTCTGCGGAGAACGAGCGGCGGACGGACGCCGCTCTGTTCACTCTGTTTTTCCTGGCGATGGGTGCGGGGCTCTTCCTGCTCAAGGACGGGCGTACCTTCGTCATAGGAAAAAGCGAGCTGCTGGTGATTTTTGCTTCCGTCTGCCTGGCGAAAGACCTGATCTTCCTGGCCTATGAGAGGTGGGCGAGCTGATGCTGGAGACCAAGATCAAGGCACTCCGGCAGGAGCGTGGGATGGACCAGAGCCAGCTGGCCGAGCTGGTTGGGGTGCGGCGGGAGACCATCGGCAGGCTGGAAAAGGGCCTATATAACCCCTCGCTCAAGCTGGCCATGGACATCGCCCATGTGTTCGGCCTCACGGTGGAGGAAGTCTTTTCCTTCCGGGACGAATAAAAGACCAAGTATCCCCTGATTGGGGCCGTCTGTCCGAAAACGGTGGACAGACGGCCCCGTTTTGGCTATATTGAGGGTGAAAGGAGGGGGCGGCATGAAGGTAGATATCCACATTCAGCCGGGCTGCGGGGAAGTTTCGGTGACCATCACCGCTCCCGCCCTCACCGACGAGGTCAAGGCCCTTGCCGTCCGGCTCCAGGGCGGCGGGGTACTCACCGGCTGGCGGGGGGATGTGGCGACCCCTCTGGCGGCGGCGGATATTTTGCGGTGCTACGGGGAGGAGAAGGGAGTCAAGGTCCAGACCACCCAGGGAGTATATGATCTGAAGGAGCGCCTCTATGAATTGGAGGGAAAGCTGGACCGGCACACCTTTGTGCGCATCTCCCACTCCGAGCTGGTGAATCTGGAGCAGATCACCGCCCTGGACCTGTCCCTCACCGGTACCATCCGCATGACTTTGGCGGGGGAGACGGTGTGCTATGTCTCCCGGCGGTATGTGAAAAAAATCAAGGAGGCCCTGGGGCTTTGAAAGGAGGGAATCCTCATGACACACAGACAGAAGCAATGGTTGGTCCGCATCCTCATCGGCGGACTCATTGGCATAGCCGCCCTGATTCCAGTGGGCGGACTGTTCAATGACCTGGTCAGCGGCGGGCTTATCGCCATGGGGAACCACACTTCCTTCCGGCTGGTGAGCTATGACCTGGAGCGGTTGGCCGGCCCCGCCGCCCTGGGAATCCAGTTGGGGCTTTACTTCCTGATGGGGGCGGTGGTGGGCGTGTCCACCCTTCCCTTTGCCGACGATGGGGCCACCTTGGTCCGCCGGTCCCTGGCCCACTTTGCCGTCACCGCCGGAGTTTTGACCCTGATGGTGTGCCTGTGCGGCTGGAACTGGGGAAAGCTGGTCCCTCTACTGGTCTACCTGGTGCTGCTGGTGGCGGTCTATCTGCTGATCTGGATGGTCCGGTGGGTAAGATGGTACGCCGAGGTGGCCGTTATCCGGGAAAAGCTGGGTCTGCCCCCCGGCCCCTCTCCGCTGAAGTGGAAGGAGACCCTGCCCTATATCCCGGTGGCCCTGGTCCTGTGCCTGGGGGTGCCCTGGCTGCTCCGGCAGCTGGAGGGCAGCGGGATGCCTCTGCTCAGCGGCGCGATCTACGCCCAGATTTTGCTGCCCATCGGCTGCCTGGCTTCTGGCATGCACCTGGGCAGACGCCGGGGATTTTGTCTCCTTTACCCGGTGGTGTGTACCGCTGCCATGCTGGCGGCTGTGTTCCTGGTCTATAATTACACCGTGCTGATTTTGTTCTGCGCCATCACCTTTGCCTCCTCGCTGCTGGGGGTGGCGGCGGGAGCCAACCCCCGAAAGAAAAAGGAGGATTGAATGGACAGACTATATCTGCTGATGACAGGAGGCTCTCCCATCCTGGGCGGCCTGCTGGGGGCGATGGCTCTTACCAGACTGATTTGGCGGTATCGGCCACTCCGGCTGTTCCCCTTGGGCCTTCTGGCTATCCCTCTGATCGTTGCCGGGAATGGGTATCTGATGAAAAATCTGTTCTGGGAGCTGGGTGTGCTGTACTCAGCCGCTGTGGGTGGAGCCATCATTCTGGGCTGGCTGATGGGGTGGAGGTTCTGCCGGAGAAAAGGAGCGTGATGAAAGCATGGAAATGCTTGCGCTGATGTTCTGGGGGCCGCTGGCGGTCACGCTGGCCCTCACCTTGCTGATCGGCCGCCTGACCCAGCGGCGGTTCCAGCGGCTCATCCTGCTCCCTTTGGGCTTTTTGCTGATCCCTCTGGCGGGGAGCGTGTATGAATGGATGCAGGGCGGTTTTTTCTGGGAATTGGGAGTTCTGCTGTGGGTGATGATCGGCGGAGCCATCTTCCTGGGCTGGCTGGGAGGTTGGGCCCTCTGCCGGGGAAAGGAGAGAACGCCATGAAAAAGAGTGTGAAGCTGTACAATGTTCTGCTGCCTATCTGGATCCTGTATTTCTTCCCTCAGGTGTGGATCATTACCCTGCCGGGAAACCTGCTCATTGACTGCGCGGTGCTGCTCATTACCCTGGCGGTTTTAAAGCACACTCAGAAAAAGGAAGTGCTGAAAAAGCTGTGGTGGAAGTTCTGGCTGCTGGGATTTCTGGCTGACTTCGTGGGGGCGGTGTTTCTCTTCGGTTGCTGGTACCTCACCCTGCTGCCCGCGCCCGTGGGACCCTGGTTGGACAGCATCATCTCCCAGGCATTCCTCAACCCCTTCCGCACCCTGCCCGGTTTCCTGTATACCCTGGCGGGTGTGGCGATCGCCGGTGTGTGTATCTATTTCTTCGAGAAGCGGGCCATGAAGTCCTGCACCCTGCTGGATGAACGGCAACGGCACATCGTGGCCCTCACCATGGCCATCGTTACCGCCCCCTGGACCTTCCTCATTCCCCTTTATAATTATTAAGGAAAACGCCCCCGGGACAAGGCTTGCGGCTTTGTCCCGGGGGCATTATAATGAAAGGGTATCGACGATTCAGAACGGGGGATGGGCATGGGCAAGAGCATCAGCTATTTCGGCCTGGTAGCCATGGGCGTGGGGTGTATGCTGGGTACCAGCTGGCTGCTCCTCACCGGCACCTGGCTGGAGACGGCGGGGGGACCGCTGAATCTGGCGGTGGCCTTCGCCCTGTGCATCGTCATCGAGCTGCCCTTTGCCTTTGCCTATATGGAGGCCATCCCTATGCTCCCTCTGCCCGGCGGCGAGGTGGTGTACTCCTACGCCGCCTTCGGACCCGGCGGCGGCTTTGCCGTGGGCTGGGCGGGTATCCTGATGAACACCATCGTGTACTGCTGGGTGGATTTGGCGGCAGTGTCCCTGCTGGACGGGCTGTTCCCCGCCCTGGGCACCACGGCGGTGCTCTATCACGTGGGGGAGTTCGCCGTCACCCTGCCCAATGTGGTCCTTCAGCTGGTCCTGGCGGGCGCCATCCTGTGGGTGCAGCTGCGGGGAGCCAATGTGTGCGCCTCCCTGGCCAAAATCGCCACGGTGGTGCTGCTGGTCATGTGCGCCATCGGCCTTACCATCTGCTTTGCCCACTTTGACCCGGCTGTTTACGCCTCTGACGGAGGCCTGGACTTCAACTTCTCCGGCTCGGCGGCCCTGCTGTCCCTGCTGGTGTTCTCGGTGGCCGGGTGGGAGACGGTGTCCAAGGCCGCCGCCGACGCCACTGGGCCCGCCGCCCGCAAGGCGGGAGCCGCCCTGATCACTTGCCTGTTCCTGGTCACCGGCATCCTGTGCCTGGTGTCCACCGCTGTGGCGGGCTGCATGCCCTGGACCGAGGCGGTGGGCCACACCGCACCCTTTGCCGACGTGCTGGTGTCCCTCACCGGCCAGAGCTGGGTGCGGCCCCTGTTCCTGGTTACCGCCTTCGTGGGTGCGGTGGGAGTGATGAACTCCACCCTGTACTCCTCCGCCCGGATGCTGTACGGCCTGGCTCAGTTTGCCCTGGTGTCTCCCAAATTCGCAAAGCTCCATCCCAAATACGGCACGCCCACCCGGTGTATCTGGTTTACCGCCGCCTTTGTGGTGGTTACCCCCTTCACCGGTAAGCTGCTGTTCCTGCCTTTTATCAACGTGGCCTCCCTTACCACCATCGTCATGTGGGTGATGACCTATGTTGCGGTGCTCCGGCTACGGCGCACCCGGCCAGAGCTGCGCCGGCCGGTGCACATGCCCGGGGGCATGGTGACGGCGGTGCTGGGAGCCGCGGCGTCGGTATTCCTGGCGGGCAATATCCTGCTGCCCATGAGCCCCGGGGCTCTGGACGGCCTGGAATACGCTCTGGCGGCTCTGCTGGCCGTGCTGGGTGTGGGCCTCTACCTCCGCCGGGACCGTTCGGTGTCTCCTCAGGAGCAGGAAAAACGGATCTTTGGGGACCTTTTACGCCGGTAATTACCCAAAACCCCTTGCAAAATCAGGGAAAAATGATATACTAGTGCCCACTGAGACTTTATTTCACAGAAACAGAGGGAAGGAACATGGAACGCACCAAAATCGCACAGCTTTTTGCCGATAAGGAGAGCCTGGGCGGCCAGACGGTCACCGTCTCCGGCTGGGCCCGTACCATCCGTGACATGAAGGGCTTCGGCTTTGTGGAGCTCAATGACGGCTCCTGCTTCAAGAATCTGCAGATCGTCCTGGATGCCAACGTCCTGGACAACTGTAAGGAGATCGCCGGTCAGAACGTGGGGGCTGCCCTCACTGTTACCGGCACCCTGGTGCTCACCCCCGAGGCCAAGCAGCCCATGGAGGTGAAGGCCGCCAGCGTGGTGGTGGAGGGCACCTCCACCCCCGACTACCCCCTCCAGAAGAAGCGCCACAGCGTGGAGTACCTCCGCACCATCCAGCACCTGCGGCCCCGCACCAACCTGTTCTCCGCCGCCTTCCGTGTGCGCTCCGTGGCCGCCCACGCCATCCACACCTTCTTCCAGGACCGTGGCTTTGTGTATGTCCACACTCCCATCATCACCGCCTCCGACTGCGAGGGCGCCGGTGAGATGTTCCGGGTGACCACCCTGGATCTGGAGAACCTGCCCCGCACTGAGGACGGCAAGGTGGATTACAGCCAGGACTTTTTTGGCAAGAGCGCCAACCTGACTGTGTCCGGCCAGCTGAACGCCGAGAACTTCGCCATGGCTTTTGGCGATGTGTACACCTTCGGCCCCACCTTCCGCGCCGAGAACTCCAACACCCAGCGCCACGCTGCCGAGTTCTGGATGATCGAGCCCGAGATGGCCTTCTGCGACCTGAAGGGCGACATGGACGTGGCCGAGGCCATGATCAAGTTCATCATCAACACCGTGCTGGAGAAGTGCCCCGACGAGATCAACTTCTTCAACTCCTTCGTGGACAAGGGCCTGAAGGAGCGGCTGGAGCACGTGGCCTCCTCCGACTTTGGCCGGGTGAGCTACACCGAGGCGGTGGAGCTGCTCAAGCAGAACAACGACAAGTTCGACTACAAGGTGGAGTGGGGCTGCGACCTGCAGACTGAGCACGAGCGCTACCTCACCGAGCAGATCTTCAAGCGCCCTGTCTTCGTTACCGACTACCCCAAGGAGATCAAGGCCTTCTATATGCGCCTCAACGACGACGGCAAGACCGTGGCCGCTGCCGACTGCCTGGTGCCCGGCATCGGCGAGATCATCGGCGGCTCTCAGCGTGAGGAGCGGCTGGACATCCTGGAGGCCCGCATCCAGGAGCTGGGCATGAATCCCAAGGACTACTGGTGGTACTGCGACCTGCGTCGGTACGGCGGCTGCAAGCACGCCGGCTACGGCCTGGGCTTCGAGCGGATGGTGATGTACCTCACCGGCATCTCCAACATCCGCGACGTCCTGCCTCACCCCAGAACGGTGGGCAACGCCGACTTCTAAGCATAAAACGCCAAACGGGCGTCGGGACAATTTGTCCCGACGCCCGTTTTGTATGCTCAGGAGAAGAACAGCTTCAGGTCGTCCTCCACGGTGCCGATGCCGGCGATGCCGAAATTCTCCACCAGTACCTTGGCCACGTTGGGGCTGA
This sequence comes from Flavonifractor sp. HCP28S3_F3, assembly GCF_052065355.1. NCBI lineage: Bacteria > Bacillati > Bacillota > Clostridia > Eubacteriales > Oscillospiraceae > Flavonifractor > Flavonifractor sp. HCP28S3_F3. The sequence continues at coordinate 14,917 of NZ_JBQHUF010000020.1, read as the reverse complement.
GGAAGGCGGGGAGAGTGGGACCCAGGTGGATGTTCTTCACCCCCAGGTAGAGCAGGGCCAGCAGCACGATGACCGCCTTCTGCTCATACCAGGCGATGTTATACACGATGGGCAGGTCGTTGATGTCCTCCAGCCCAAAGACCTCCTTCAGCTTCAGTGCAATGACCGCCAGGGAGTAGGAGTCGTTGCACTGGCCCGCGTCCAGTACCCGGGGGATGCCGCCGATGTCGCCCAGGTCCAGCTTGTTGTACTTGTATTTGGCGCAGCCGGCGGTGAGGATTACGGCGTCCTTGGGGAGCGCCTTGGCAAACTCAGTGTAGTAGTTCCGGCTCTTGGCCCGGCCGTCGCAGCCCGCCATGACCACGAACTTCTTGATGGCGCCGCTCTTCACAGCCTCCACCACCTGGTCCGCCAGGGCCAGAACTTGAGCATGGGCGAAGCCGCCGACGATCTCGCCGGTTTCGATCTCGGTGGGCGGGGCACACTTCTTGGCGTGCTCAATGAGGGCGGAAAAATCCTTCTGCTGGCCGATTTCACCGGGGATATGCTTGCAGCCGGGGAAGCCCGCCGCGCCGGTGGTGTACAGCCGGTCCTTGTAGCTGTCCTTGGGGGGCACGATGCAGTTGGTGGTCATGAGAATGGGACCGTTGAAGGACTCAAACTCCTCCTTCTGTTTCCACCAGGCGTTGCCGTAGTTGCCCACGAAGTTGGGATACTTCTTGAAGGCGGGGTAGTAGTGGGCGGGGAGCATCTCGCTGTGGGTGTACACATCCACCCCAGTGCCCTGGGTCTGCTCCAACAGTAGCTCCAGGTCCCGCAGGTCGTGGCCGGACACCAGAATGCCGGGATTTTTGCCCACGCCGATGTTGACCCGGGTAATCTCGGGATTGCCGTAAGCGCCGGTGTTGGCTCCGTCCAGCAGGGCCATACCGCTGACGCCGTGCTTGCCCACCTCCATGGTGAGGGCGATCAGGTCGTTCACCGTCAGGCCGTCGTCCAGGGTGGCGGCCAGAGCCTTCTGCAGGAAAGCGTCCACCTCCGGGTCGTCCTTCAGCAGGGCGTTGGCGTGCTTGGAGTAGGCGGACAGGCCCTTGAGACCGTAGGTAATGAGCTCCCGCAGGGAGCGGATATCCTCGTCCTTGGTGGACAGCACGCCCACCTGGGCGGCTTTCTCCTCCCAGTTGCCGGAGCCGTCCCACAGGGCGGCCTGAGGCAGCTTGTCCCGGCCATCCACCCGTTCCAGCAGCTCCCGCTTGACGTCCAGCGTGGTGCGGATGCGGGCCATAATGGCCTCCTTGTCAAAGTTGGCGTTGGTGATGGTGACGAACAGGTTGAGGGTAACGAGGTGGTTGACCTCATGAGATACGTCTCTGCCCTCGGCCCGCAGCTGAGTGGTCACAGCGGACAGACCCTTTGTCACATAGACCAGCAGATCCTGCATGGCGGCCACATCCGGCTTCTTGCCGCAGACGCCGGCGTGGGTGCAGCCGGTGCAGCCGGCGGTCTCCTGGCACTGATAACAGAACATCTTGTTTTCCATCCTGATTTCCTCCTGCATGGGGTGGTTTTCTGACTTTCTGGGGAGAGTATACACTGCCGGAGGAAACAAGTATGTTGCAAATACAACGAAACGATGGATTTTTTTATGGATGATATTGACTGCGGACGGCTGGGCAAACAAAAAGGACAGCTGAGCGGTCAGCTGTCCTTCTTTTCGTATTTTTTTAACAGGTCCTCAATGGCCTCGTCAATCAGCCGGGATTTCGGAATACGGGTGGCCTTGGCCAACTGATTGAATTGTTCCATAAGCCGGTTATCCAGAGAGGAGGTAAACCGGGTTCGATTCACAAGAATTGGCTCAGCCATCGTCCATCCCTCATTGCACTATATAGTGTAATTAGTATATCTGCCGCAGGGGCAAAATACAACTGATTGCAAATTACACTATGTTATGTATAATAGTGTAAGGATGGTGATAAAAATGGAGGAAAAAAAGACCTGTTCGACCTGCCGGTATTTCCGCCAGCACTATGTCAGGCGGGCACGCAATCAGTTTGTCCCCATCCCCTGCGGACACTGTGGAAATCCCAGACTCCGGGACAAAAAGCCGGAAGCTCCCGCCTGCCAGCGGTACAGCGAAAAGAAGGACGGCTGATTGCTCAGCCGTCCTTCTTTCAGGTGGATGCGTATATGATGGCGTCGGGAAACATCTCCCGGAGCAGTTCCACGTCTTCCTTGGGGATGCGGTGGACATCCAGCATCTCGATGGGGCAGTCCTGGATGGGGCTGTAATCGTCGATGTCCAGATAGGTGAGTTCCAGGCGCCGGAGGTTCCGGCAGCCCCGCAGGGGCTCCAGATCGGTCACGCTGGTATAGCCAATGTAGAGCCGCTCCAATTCAGAGAGCGTTTCCAGCCCGTCCAGAGACTTCAGATTCAGGTTATAGCCCAGATTCAGCTCCCGCAGGTTGTCCGCGCCGCGCAGCCCTGTAAGATCGGTGATATTATTTTCCGGAAAAAACATGTGGCAAAATCCGTCGCTCCCCTCCAGGAAGGAGAGGTCGGTCAGTCCGCAGTCCGCCAGCCTCAATTCCTCCAGATTGGGCAGGGCTGTGATGGGGGAGTAGTCGGCAATGCCGTACCCGTAGCTGATCATAAGAGATTCCAGGTGATCCCAGTCCCCGCTGGCCAGGGGTGACAGATCGGTGAGACAGGCGCCGTTCAGGATCAGCCTGTTTTCAAAAAGAGTATAGTCCCGGAGTTTGGGATCACCGGTGGCCTCATAACCTTGGGTGAGAACCGCCTGTCCCTGTTCCATCTGTCCCATGGCGGCGTACAGAGACGCGATACTCACATAGCAGGACCGGATAAAATCCTCGTCCACCCGGACCGGATTGGCCTGGGCGTGCTGGATAGCGGTCTGATAGCCGCTGATGGCGCCCTCTATATCCCACGCCGCCAGAGACAGACTGGCCATACCCGCATAGCTTTCAGCGCAGGTGGGGTCCCGATCCATGGCGGTCTGGAAGTACAGGCGGGCGTCCTCTGCGCGGCCTTCATTCAGTGCCTCCGCGCCCATGTCGCACAAAACATCGGGCCGGGCGATTTTCAGATAGATCTTGGGCCAGGCCAGCCCAAAAAACGCGACACAGACGGCCAAACATGCCACAATGACGAGTATCCGTTTTTTCAACGCTATCGCCCCCCGCTTTTTTTCTATCATATCATCTATTTAACTGGACAATCAACTTAATTTGGTAACAAAAAGGGAAAAGAGAGGGCGTTTGCCCTCTCTTTTTCGGGTTTTCGGCGTTACCGCGCCAGGGGCAGGGTCACAGTAAACGTGGAGCCCTTGCCCACTTCGCTCTCCAGGGACACGGTGCCGCCGTAGAGCTGCGTAATGTGCTTGACGATGGCCAGACCCAGACCGGTGCCGCCGTTTTTGCGGGCGCGGCCCTTATCCACCCGGTAGAACCGCTCAAAGACCCGGCTCTGTGCCTCGGGCGGGATGCCGATGCCGTTATCCCGGACGGTGATGACCACCTGATTGTCCTTCAGACGGACGGAGGTGTCCACCTTGCCGCCGTTCTCGGTATACTTGATGCCGTTGCTCATCAGGTTGAGCAGCAGCTCCTTCAGCCGGCTCTGGGGCACCGCCACCTCGGCGGACAGGCCGGTCACCGACAGGGTGACCCCGGCGTCCTGGGCGGCGGGGGTGAGGAGGGCGGCGGTGTCCTTTGCCACCTCCAGCACGTCGGAACGCTCGCTGCACTGGTCGATGGCGGCTCCCTCCAGCTCGGAGAGCTTGAGGATGTCGTTGATCAGGTCGATGAGCCGGTCCACTTCCACGCCAATCATGGTGATAAACCGCTTCTGATCCTCGGGAGAGGCCACCATGCCGCCGGAGAGCATGTCGGTAAAGCCCTTGATGCTGGTCAGCGGGGTCTTCAGCTCATGGGACACGTTGGCGGTAAACTCGCTGCGGATGCCCTCCGCCTTTTTCAGCTCGGTGACGTCGGAGATCAGGATGGAGGTGCCCACCGCCTGACCCTCATACTGCCGGCCGGCTACGGGGGAGATAAACAGACGCAGGGAGCGGGCGTCCTCGGTGAGGGCGTCCACGTCCAGCATTACGGAGCCGTGCTTCTCCTGGCACTCCCGGATGGCGTCCCGCAGACGGCGGCTGCGGGTGAGCAGCAGGGCGCCGTCGTCCTCCTCACCCTCGGGGAAGCCGAAGATGGCCCGGGCGGCCCGGTTGATAGCCAGCACCTTTCCGTTCTCGTCCAGCAGGATCAGGCCCTCCGCCATGCAGTCCAGGATCAGGGAGACCTTGTCCCGCTCGTCGGTGATGGACTGAATATAGCCGCCCAGCCGCTCCACCAGCTTGTCGATGTAGCGCAGGATGGGCCGCAGCTCGTCGTCGGACTGGTACTCCTCCAGACCGGGGGTGCCGGTGCCGTCCAGCACGCCCTGGAGGGTCTGGCTGACGGCGCTGAGGGGAGCCACCACCCGGTTGGCGGTGCGGCGGGAGAGCAGCAGGGCCAGCAGCACCGCCGCCACAGAGGCGATGAGGAAGCCCCAGAGGCTGCTGAATACCAGGGAATCGATGGAAGACAGGGGCATAGAGGCCCGGCCGATCATGCCGTCGGCAAACCGCTTTGCCACATAGAGCATAGAGGTGCCGATGGTGTCGGAGTGGCGTACCGCCTCACCCCAGCCGGTGGCGTTGGCCTCCTCCACCTCAGGACGGTTGTTGTGGTCCTCCAGGCCCTCGGGATTGGCCTCGGTGTCGGCCAGCACGGTGCCATCGGTGTCGATGATGGTGAGCCGCTTGCCCGGCGCCGCCTGGCTGAACTGTTCCGCCAGGGCCTGAGGGTCAGTGTCGGCGCTCTGGGCGTCCATCAGGACCAGCAGCTCCTGCAGGGTGTCCCGGGCGGCGTCCATCTCCCGATTCCGGAACATCAGTACCCCTACCAAATTGGACAGGAGCAGGGCGCACACCACGGTGATCAGGGTGGCGCCGATGATACGTTTTTTCATGCAGGTTCCTCCCACTAGCTAGGACATTTTATAGCCCACGCCCCGGACGGTGGTGATCACATCCTCACCCAGCTTCTGGCGCAGAGCTTTTACGTGCATGTCCACGGTACGGGTCTCGCCGGTGTAGTCATAGTCCCACACCGACTGGAGGATCTCGTCCCGGGTAAGGGCCACGCCACGGCGGGTGCACAGCAGCTTGAGCAGCTCAAACTCCTTGAAGGTGAGCTCCACCAGCTGTCCGCCCTTGCGTACCTCCCGGGCGGCGGGATCGATCTCCAGGTCGCCGCAGGTCAGGATCCGGTCGCCCCGGCGCTGGGTGCGGCGGAGCACCGCCTTCACCCGGGCCTGGAGCTCCATGATGCCGAAGGGCTTGACTACATAGTCGTCCGCCCCGTTTTCCAGGCCGGACACCCGGTCCATCTCGGCGGAGCGGGCGGTGAGCATGATGACGGGTACCTCGGAGGTCTCCCGGCCCTCCCGGAGCCGGCGGAGGATCTCCAGCCCATCCATGCCGGGCAGCATGATGTCCAGGATGTACAGCAGGGGCAGAGGCTGCCCCTCGTCGGCGAACAGTGCCTCCCCAGACTCATAGGCCCGCACGGAGTAACCCACCGATTGGAAATAGTAGCGGAGCATCTCGCGGATGCTCTCGTCGTCCTCCACGACCGCGATGGACTTGGACATGGTATCACTTCCTTAGCCTAAAATCTCTCCGGTGACACAGAAAATGGCCCACTGGGCGATATTCACCGCGTGATCCGCGATGCGCTCCAGATACTTGGCGATGATGATCAGGTCGATGGCCTGATCGGCCTCCTGGCGGTTCTCCACAATGAGCTCCACCAGCTCGGACTTGATGGTGCGGAACAGCTCGTCGATCTCGTCATCCAGGGCGATGACTGCCTTGGCGGCGTCGGTGTCCCGGTTGACGTAGGCGAAAATGGCCCGCTTCACCATCACACCGGCCTTTTGGCTCATGGTGCGGATGTGGGCCAGAGCGGAGGTCTGCTTCTGGCCGGTGAGCAGCAGGGAGATCTCCGCGATGTTGGAGCACTGGTCGCCGATGCGCTGCAGGTCGGTGACCATCTTCAGCGCGGCGGAGATGGTGCGCAGGTCGCGGGCCACCGGCTGCTGCTGCAGGAGCAGCCGCAGGCAGCGGTTCTCAATGTCCCGCTCCATCTCGTCCATGTGCTTGGTCTGCTCCATGGCGCTCTTGGCGGCGGTGTCGTCGCTGGAGGCCAGGGACTCCACCACCACGTCGATGGCGTCCTCCGCCGCGGCGGCCATGTCGATCATTTCATAATTGAGCTCCTGGAGCTCGGCGTCAAAGGTTTTTCTCATTACCCTTACTCCTTTATGACGTAGGACCCGGCGGACCGGGCCATGGAAGTTCTTTTTGGTTCTTTTTCTTTCAAGAAAAAGAATTAACCGAAGCGGCCGGTGATATAATCCTCGGTGCGTTTGTCCTTGGGCATGGAGAACAGCTGAGTGGTATCCCCAAACTCAATGAGCTGGCCCAGAAGGAAGAAGGCGCACTTGTCGGACACACGGGTGGCCTGCTGCATGTTGTGAGTGACGATGACGATGGTATACTGCTCCTTCAGATCGGAGATCAGGTCCTCGATCTTGGAGGTGGAGATGGGGTCCAGGGCGGAGGTGGCCTCGTCCATCAGCAGGATGTCGGGCTCCACCGCCAGGGCACGGGCGATGCACAGACGCTGCTGCTGGCCGCCGGACAGACCCAGAGCGGACTTCTTCAGCCGGTCCTTTACCTCGTCCCAGATGGCCGCGCCCTGGAGGGACTTTTCCACGATGTCGTCCAGACGGCTCTTGTTCTTGATGCCGTGGGTGCGGGGACCGTAGGCCACATTGTCATAGATGGACATGGGGAAGGGGTTGGGCTTCTGGAACACCATGCCGATCTGCTTGCGCAGCCAGGTCACGTCCACCTTGGAGTCGTAGATCTCCATGCCGCGATACTGCACGCTGCCGGTGATCTTGATGCCGGGCACCAGGTCGTTCATCCGGTCCAGGGTCTTAAGGAAGGTGGACTTGCCGCAGCCGGAGGGGCCGATGAGGGCGGTCACCTGCTTTTCGGGGATATCCACGCTGACGCTTTTCAGGGCCTGGGTGGGACCATACCAGAGGTCGAGATCCCGGGCCGACAGGATAATATTTTCATCCATAATGGGGTCTCCTTACTTTTTCTTTAATTTCTTGCCCACCAGCTTGGCGCTGAGGTTGATGACCAGAGTGAGGATCATCAGGATGGCGGCAATGGCGAAGGCCACGTCGAACTCGGCACGCTCCCGGGCGTACACATACAGGGCCACGGTGAGGGAGGCGCCGGAGGAGTGGATAAAGTTGCCCACAGAGGAGAAGTAGTTGTTCAGGCTCATGCCCATACCGGCGGTGAACAGCAGGGCGGCGGACTCGCCCACGATGCGGCCGATGGACAGGATGCAGCCGGTGACGATGCCGTCCACAGAGGAGGGGAGCACCACCGTGCGGATCATGTGCCACTTGCCGGCGCCCAGACCCAGAGCAGCCTCCCGGTAGGACTGGGGCACGGTCTTCAGAGACTCCTGGGTGGTGCGGATGATGGTGGGGATGGTGACGATCACCAGGGTGAGGGAGCCGGCCAGCAGGGAGGCCTGCAGACCCAGCCGCTGGCAGAAGAACAGCATGCCCACCAGACCGAAGATGATGGAGGGGATACCGGTGAGGGTCTCGGTGGCGAACTCGATGGCGGCCACGAACCGCCGGTTGGAGGCGTACTCCGTCAGATAAATGGCGGCGCCCACGCCCAGAGGCAGAATGATGATGAGGGTCATCACCACCAGATAGACCGTGTTGAGGATGTTGGGCAGGATACCGATGGTATCCTTGATGAAGCTGGGCTCACTGGTGAGGAAGCTCAGGGTCACGTGAGGCAGACCCTTCACAAAGATATAGCCGATGATGAACACCAGCAGGGCGCAGGTCAGCACCGCGCAGAAGTAGAGCAGGAACCGGAGCACCCGGTCGTATGCCTTCCGTTTTCCGGAGAGAGGCTGCATTTTAATTGCAATCACAGTATATCACCCCTTCTTCCGTTTGAGAAGCGTGTTGAGGACCACGTTAATGAGCATGATGAAGAGAAAGAGCACCAGAGCGATGGAGAACAGGGCCTGCCGCTGGAGGCCGGAGGCGTAGGCCATCTCGCTGGCCACGGCGGTGGTGAGGAAGCGGACGGACTTGAACAGCCCGGGCATGTTGGCCACGTTGCCTGCCACCATGATGATGGCCATGGCCTCGCCGATGGCCCGGCCGATGCCCAACACGATGGAAGCGGCGATACCGCTGGAGGCCGCCGGGACGGACACCCGGAACACGGTCTCGATGTGGGTGGCGCCCAGGGCCAGGGAGGCCTCCTCATACTCCCGGGGCACCGCCTTCAGGGCGGTCTCGGACACCGAGATGATAGAGGGCAGGATCATAACGGCCAGCACGATGATGGCGCAGAACAGGCTGGCGCCGTCAGGCAGGTTGAACAGCTCCCGGACGGCGGGCACCAGCACCATCATACCGATAAGGCCGTATACCACCGAGGGGATACCGGCCAGCAGGTCCACCGCCGGGCGGACCACAGCGGCCAGCTTGGGCGGCGCCACCTTGGCCAGGAACACCGCCGTCATGAAGCCTACCGGCACGCCCAGCACGATGGCGCCGGCGGTACCGTAGATGGAGGTGAGGATGAAGGGGAGAATACCGAATTTGGGTTCGGCGGCGGTGGAGGCCCACTCCTTGCCGAACAGGAAGTCCACCAGGCCGATCTCCTTGATGGCAGGCAGACCGGAGATGATCAGATAGACGCTGATGAACAGTACGAACACGATAGCGATAAGCCCGCACAGGAAAAACAGCAGATTCATAAAGACTTCCAGCGGGCGGAGCTTTTGTTTCATGGCAGATTACCGGCCTTTCGTAGGATAGGTCATATCATGGCGAGTACCCCCTCGGGTTCGAGGGGGTACTTTCCGTGAAGAATCAGGTCAGGTTTTAGGCCACAGGCACGGCGCCGGCGTCAGCGATCAGGCTGGAAGCCTCAGCGGAGGTAGCCCACTCGATGAAGGCGTTGGCGGCGTCGGAGAGCTCAGCGCTCTCGTTGATGATGAAGTTGAAGTTACGCTGCACAGCGTAGGTGCCGTCCAGAACGGTCTCCTCAGTAGGAGCCACGCCGCCCACGGTGATGGCCTTCACAGTCTCGTCCACGGCGGACAGGGAGGCGTAGCCGATGGCGTTGGGGTTGGAAGCCACGTTGGCGATCACTTCGCCGGTGGAGGTCAGCTCGTTCTGGTACTTGCAGGCATCCTCGGTGCCGGTGATGGACTCAAAGCCGTCGCGGGTGCCGGAACCAGCCTCACGGCCGATGAACACGACCTGGCCGTCGTTGCCGCCAACCTCAGACCAGTTGGTGATCTCGCCGGTAGCCAGAGCGGCGATCTGCTCCAGGCTCAGGTCAGCCACGGGGTTCTCGGGGTTGACGATGATGGCGATGCCGTCCTTGGCAACGGTGATCTGCTTCACGCCGGTCTCGTCGTCCTTCAGGTCACGGGAGGCCAGGCCGATGTCGCAGGTGCCGTCCTGAGCGCCGGTGACGCCAGCGCCGGAACCGGAACCGGTGTAGTTGATGGTGATGCCGGGCTGGACTTCCTTAAAGCCCTCGGTCAGGTAACCCATCACGCTCTCCATGGAGGTGGAGCCGTTGGTGTTGACGGTGCCGGACAGCTCGGTGGTGGCGGGAGCCTCGGACTCCACAGCGGCGGGGCTGTTGGAGCCGGCGGCGGGGGTCTCGGTGGTGTCGCCGTTGCTGCCGCAGCCAGCCAGCAGGCCGACGCACAGAGCGGCGGAGAGCATCAGGGCAAGAGTTCTCTTTTTCATGTTGTTCGATCTCCAATCATGCATAGTTTTCTTCATTTCTGGGAACGCTTATCAGTATATCTGGCAATTGTAAAGTTGTCCTTCAAGCCTTTGTAAAGACTGTGTAAAGCCCCTTTTTGACATAAGAATGCCCGACTTTACACGAACCATACCACTTTACAAAAGAAAAAAGGCCGTGCCGCGGAACCTTCCGCGGCACGGCCTAACATTTGATTCAGTTCAATCCCAGCCAGTTCTTCAGATCCCACAGGTCGGGAGCCACGTGGGCCATAGGGAATCCGGCGCCGGCAAAATCCTCTGCGGATGTGGTGCCGTTGAGCACCGCACAGAAGGAGGCGCCTGCCCGCTGGGCGGTCTCGGCGTCGATGACGGTGTCACCGCAGTAGAGCACCTGCTCCGGGGACAGCCCCTGAGCGGCGATGGCGGAGAGCAGTCCCTCCGGGTCGGGCTTGGGATGTGTCACCCGGTCGCCGCCGGTGATGGAGGCAAACAGAGGGGCCACGCCCCGGGCCTCCAGAATGGACAGCAGGGTGTCCGTCCGCTTGGTGCTGACCACCCCAGCGGGGATCCCCGCCTGATGGAGGGCATCCAACAGCTCCCGGGCGCCGGAACACAGCACAGCGGTCTCCGCCTGCATGGGTCCGGCCTTTTCGGTGTAAAGGGTCCGGAATCTGGCCCGGTGCTCCGGGTCGGGATCTCCGGAGAGGAAGGTGTATTCCTCCTCCAGCGGCATGCCTACCGTTCGGCGTACCGCTTCATAGCCCGGCTCCGGCAGGCCCATTTTGGAAAAGGCGTACCGGAAGCCTGCCACGATAGCCTCTGAACAGTCGCCCAGGGTAAAGTCAAAATCAAAAAAGACTGCCTTATACTGCATGTGGTCTCTTCGCTCCCTTATTCGTACTGTTTCCGGCCAGTAGTGCTGGGAATGTGGAGCTCGTCCCGGTACTTGGCCACGGTGCGCCGGGAGAGGACACAGCCCTGGGCGGCCATGAGCTGGCACAGCTTCTGGTCGGACAGGGGCTTTTTCTTGTCTTCACCGGCGATAAGCTTCTTGAGCAGGGCCTTGGCCGCGTCAGGAGAGGCGGCGTCGTCTCCCGCGGAGACGGGGCCCAGGCTGCGGGAGAAGAAATAGCTCAGCGGGTAAACTCCCATAGAGCACTGGATGTATTTGTCCTTGGTGGCCCGGCTGACGGTGGACTCATGGACCCCGATGCGCTCGGCCACGTCGGCCAGAGACAGGGGCACCAGGTGGCCCGGTCCCTTGCGGAAGAAGGCCTCCTGGAAGTCCAGAATGCACTCGGCGCAGGCCATCAGGGTGGAACGGCGCTGTTCGATGGCCTTTACCATCCACTTGGCCTGCCGCACCTTTCCGGTCAGGTACTCCTTGACGCCGTCATCCTCGCTCTCCTTCATCAGCTTGGTGTAGTATCCGCTGATGTTCAGGGTGGGGAAGTAATAATCGTTGGTCAGCAGCTCAAAATGGTCAGGGAAGCTGACCACGATGATGTCCGGATTGATATAGGTCAGGTTCTCCCGGGCGGCAAAGCCGGTGCCGGGCCGGGGATTGAGCTTGCGGATCCGGTCGCAGGAGGCGCGTACCTCCTCCTGGGTGACCTTCAGCTCCCGGGCGATCAGTCCATACCGGCTCTTGGACAGGGCGTCCAGATAGCCGTCCACAATACGCACCGCCAGCTCGTCCACCGGTGTGCGGCGGACCAGCTGGAGCCGTAAGCACTCGGACAGGTCCCGGGCTCCCACACCGGCGGGCTCCAGGGACTGCACCGCTTCCAAAGCCTGCTCCATGACCTCCATGGTGCAGCCCAGGTCGGCGGCCAGGTCGGTCAGAGGCTCGTCCAGCCAGCCGTTCTGGTTCAGGCTCTCCACCAGGAAGACCCCGGCCTCCATCACCTCCGGCTCCAGGTCCATCACCTTCAGCTGAGAGAGCACGTAATAATAGAGATTTTCATCGTCGTCCCGTACGGTTCCGTAATTGTTCAGCGGGTCGTTTTCCTCCTCGGAGTCCTGCTGGTGGTAATAGCGGTTCTGAGGGTCGGTAGATTCCAGCCATTCCAGCTTGCGCCGAAGGACGGAAAACTCGTCCTGCTTATCGTAGTTCTGTTCCGGCTCCAGCACCGGATTTTCCTGCACGGCCTCCTCGATGTATTCCAGAAGCTCCTGAGAGCCCATCTGCAGAACCTCCATGGACTGCATCATCTGGGGGGACAGCGTCTGCGTCTGCTTCTGAGATAGATTGAGTTCCAATGCCTTTGGCCTCCCTCTGCGAAAAACGTCATATCTCGTCTTGTTCGGGAGACAGTATATCACGGAACTGGGACTGATTTCAACTGCCCAGCCGGGCTGAGCATGTAGAAAATGCTGGCGGCTTAGCTGCGGGTCTGCTCAAGAAAGGCCTCCGCGCCGTAGCGCAGGCAGCGCCGCAGCCGGGCTTCGCCCCGCTTGATAGTGCGGGAGACGGTAGACTTGTCCACCCCCAGCCGCTCCCCGATCTGGCGCATATTGAGCTGCTCTCCATAGTAGAGAAGCAGAAATTCCCGCTGCCGGGGCGTGACATCCTCCCGCAGAGCCCGCACCAGATTGTGCTTGAGCCGGGCCATCTGCTGGGAATTGTCCTCGGCCATGGCCCGGGAATAGGCCGCCATGTCTGCGGCGTACATGCCGCCTCTTCTATATCGTGTACTTGACATTGCGCCGGTACCCCCTCTCGTAATACCGCTCACACAGTACCGCCAGGTCCCTGGCCTCCCGCCACATGGTCCGCAGCAGCTTGATGCGGTCATCCAGCCGTACCCGGCTGGCCTCGTCCATCCCCTCCCGCTGCTGACGTTCCAGCAGCAGAGCCCGCTCCTGCAGTGCCTCGGCATTGGTCCGGTATTCCACCGATAGCTCCAATAAGGTCATGTCTCTCCTCCCTTTCCTCCTGCCGGATGGCTGCCAGGCAGCGGGCACACAATTCCCGCTCCTGCCCGTACAGCTCTCCCCGGCACCGGCGGCACCAGCCTGCCGGTGGGACCCGCTGCACATCCCGCAGCGGGTCCGTCCAAACCAAGATTTGGATCTCTTTTCCCCTCCTAAAAAAATATCAAAAAAAGAGCATACTTTTTCTTGACAAAACACATCCTTTCTGGTAAAATAACCTTCGCTGTGGACGAGCTGGTATGCTGGTGTAGCTCAGTTGGTAGAGCAGCTGATTTGTAATCAGCAGGTCGGGGGTTCGAGTCCGTCCACCAGCTCCATCGTTCAACTTCATATGGAGGAGTTCCCGAGTGGCCAAAGGGGGCAGACTGTAAATCTGTTGCGATTCGCTTCGGTGGTTCGAATCCACCCTCCTCCACCAAAAACGTCCCGCCAGTAGGTGGGGCGTTTTTGTTTGTAAAAATTTCACCGATTGGTGTTTGAAGGAACAAGATATAGAACATAAGTTCTAATGTGTAGACATAATAACACCGTTTGGAGATAAAAGTCAAGAGGATACGAGAAAAATACATTGCGTTTGGTGATAAAGTGTGATAGAATAGCCCCGAAAATGGGACAGGGAGGGGCTTGGCATGAAGCAGGAAACCACCATCGGTGTCCGCCTGCGCACGATCATGGAGGAGCAGAGGCTGGGCTATGAGCAGTTGGGAGACCGGCTGCATATGAATCCTCAGACCCTCAATCGCTATGTACTGGGGCAGCGGGAGCCCAAGATCGGCACCGCCGCGGCCATAGCCCGGGCTCTCGGAGTGGATCCTCTGTGGCTCCAGGGCTTTGATGTGCCCCGAATTCCGACGCCTGTGCCCCGGGAGACCACGGTGGTACCCATTCTTGGCACCATTCGGGCGGGTGTCCCGCTGCTGGCCCAGCAGGATCTGGAGGGGTATGCCGCCGCCGATGTGCCTGACCCGGAGGAGCATTTTTATCTGCGGGTGACTGGAAACAGCATGATAAATGCAGGCATTCGGGAAGGAGATCTGGTGCTCATCCGGCGGCAGGAGACCGCTGAGAACGGCCAGATCGTGGCCTGCCTGGTAGACGGAGAGGATGCCACTCTGAAGCGCTTTCGGGCACAGAAGGGTGTAGTAATCCTCCAGCCGGAAAACCCGGATTACGAGCCCAAGATCATCCCCATGAGGGATTTTGAGACTGGCGCCGCCCGAATCATCGGTGTGGCGGTGAAGCTGGTGCGGAATTTGTAAAAGGAGGCAACGCTGTGGTTACAGAGGATTGGATGATGCGGCAGGTGGAGGCAATGGCCCGCTCCATTGCGCTGCTGGTATTTCATAAGGATGGTACGGAGTATGTGCCCTCCGGAGATGTGCAGGCCGACGGGCTCCATGGGGAGCTGATGCGCCTTCTGGCGGAAGGGGACCTGTGCGGCGGGGAGGACCTGCTGTTTGAGACCGCCGAGGAGGGCGGACTGGGCTGCCTGGAGGCCGGGGTGGATTTTTACGCCCGACTCAACGAGCTGAGCGACGCCCAGCTGGAGGAGGCCGGCTTTGGCCGGGACGAGATCCAGGAGGGGCTCCAGGATTTGTCGGATCATTTCGGCGTGGTATTATAAGGAGGAACAGAACATGAAGATTGATTTTGCCCATATGGAGGAGCAGGCCCTGGAGCACTTTAAGGGCGGCGAAAAGGTGACCCATGCCAAGCTGGTCAATGAGCAGGGAGCACGCATCATGCACGGCCGGCTGGAGCCGGGCGCTTCCATTGGCCTGCACACCCACGAGGGGAGCAGCGAGGTGATCTATGTGCTCTCCGGCACCGGAAAGGTGCTGTACGACGATGGTGAGGAGGCTCTGGTCCCAGGCGACTGCCATTTCTGTCCGGAAGGACACGCCCATTCTCTGATCAACAACGGTACGGAAGACCTGATCTTCTTTGCCGTGATCCCTCTGTATGCATAAAAAAGGTGGCGGGCGCCCCCCGGGCCGCCCCGATTTTTTTAGCGTTCCC
>NZ_JBQHUF010000019.1:0-37669 GCF_052065355.1 Flavonifractor sp. HCP28S3_F3 | reverse complement strand
GGAGTTTAACCCCCCCAAAAAAAGAACCCCCCGGGCCAAGGGCGGGGGCTCTTCGCATATCTGTTAGTTGGCTTCTTCCTGCATAGCCTTGGCGGCTTCGATAGCCTTCTCCTGGGCGGCAGGAGGCGCGTCCGTCCCGGCGGAACCTGTTCCGCCGGGAGCCCTCCAGGCGGTATTTCATCTGCTCGGGGCAAGTGAATTGCCCCGGCATCAAGGTTTTGTGCCGTTGGCCCAAAACACTTGAACGGCGCAAAGCGCCGCCCCGTCAATGACGGGGCCCCGAGGACGCGCCTTTGCCGCCTACAAAAAAGCCCCCCGGCATGGCCGGGGGGCTTCTGTATATCTATTAGTTGGCTTCTTCCTGCATAGCCTTGGCAGCCTCAATGGCTTTTTCCTGGGCGGCAGGAGGCGCGTCCTCGTAGCGGACGAAGTGGAAGGTAAAGGAGCCACGGCCCTGGGTCATGGACCGCAGATCGATGGCGTAGCGGCCCATCTCGGCCATGGGTACCTCGGCCTCCACGATCTGGTTGCCCTCGCCGTCGGGGTTCATACCCATCACGCGGCCGCGGCGCTTGTTCAGATCGCCGATGACGTCGCCCATGTAGCTGTCGGGGATGGTGACCTTCAGCTCGCCGATGGGCTCCAGCAGCACGGGGCTGGCCTGAGGCATACCGGCCTTATAGGCCAGCTGCACGGCGGTCTTGAACGCCATTTCGGAGGAGTCCACGGGGTGGTAAGAGCCGTCAAACAGGGTGGCCTTCAGGTACACCACGGGATAGCCCGCCAGCACGCCGTGAACCACGGCTTCGCGCATACCCTTTTCCACGGCGGGGAAGTAGTTCTTGGGCACAGCGCCGCCCACGACCTCCTCGCAGAACTGCAGCTCCTCGGTGTCGCCGGGCTCGAAGCGCATCCAGACGTCGCCGAACTGGCCGTGACCGCCGGTCTGCTTCTTGTGGCGGCCCTGGACCTCCACCTTCTTGCGGATCTTCTCGCGGTAAGCCACACGGGGCTCGGACAGCTCCGCGTCCACGCCGAAGCGGCTCTTCAGACGGGACAGGATTACGTCCATCTGCATATCGCCGGTGCCGGAGACCACCATCTGGTGGGTCTCAGCGTTGTTCACCCAGTTGAAGGTCTGATCCTCCTCGTTGAGGCGGATGAGGCCGGCAGCAATCTTGTCCTCCTGACCCTTGGTCTTGGGGGTGATAGCCACGGAGTAGCAGGGCTCGGGGAAGGGAATGTCCTCCAGCTTGACCACCTTCCGGGGATCGGACAGGGTATCGCCGGTCTTGACCTTATCCATCTTGCCGATGGCGCCGATGTCGCCGCACTCCAGCTCCTTGACTTCCTCGGCCTTCTTGCCCTTCATCACGTACAGGCGGCCCAGCTTCTCGGTGGCGCCGGTGCGGGCGTTGACCATCTGCATGTCGGGCTTCAGGTTACCGGAGAGCACCTTTACATAGGAGTACTTGCCGTACTGGTCGGACACGGTCTTCCAGACCAGGGCGCAGGGCAGAGCGCCGGGGGAGGAGACGAACTCGTCCAGCTCGCCCTTCTCATTCTCGCCCATCAGGGGCCGACCCTCCAGGGGAGAGGGGAGCAGCTCCACGATGATGTCCAGCAGCATACGGGTGCCCAGACCGGTGACGGCGGAGCCGCACACCACGGGGAACAGGGACAGGTCCTTCACGCCTGCCCGCAGGCCCTGGATCATCTCGGCGTAGGTGAAGTCCTCGCCGGCGAAATACTTTTCCATCAGCTCCTCGCTGGTCTCGGCCACAGACTCCTTCAGGGCGTCATACAGCTCGTCCAGCACGGGCTTCTTCTCGTCGGGCACCTCGATCTCCACGCGCTCGCCCTTGGGGCCGGCCTCGAAGGCGCGCTTATGGAGCACGTCGATGAAGCCGATGACCTTCTTGTCGGCGTTCCAGATAGGAGCCGCGACGGGGGCGACATTCTTGCCGAATCGCTCCCGTAGGGTCTCAAAGGCGGCATTGTAGTCGGAGTTGTCCTCGTCGGTCTTGGAGATATAAAGCACCCGGGGCAGCTTGCGCTGCTCGCACAGCTTCCAGGCCTTCTCGGCGCCCACGCTCATGCCGCCCTTGGCAGAGCAGACGATGATGGCGGCATCGGAGACCTGCATGGCCTCGATGACCTCGCCGGAGAAGTCGAAGTAGCCCGGAGTGTCCAGCACATTGATCTTGCAGCCGTTATATTCCACGGGAGCCACCGCGGTGGAGATGGAAATCTGGCGGCGAATCTCCTCAGGATCATAATCGCAAACGGTGTTGCCGTCGACGGGGTTGCCCAGCCGCACGGTTCCGCCGGTCAAATACAGCATGCTCTCCGCCAGGGAGGTCTTTCCGTTGCCACCGTGTCCCAGCAGGCATACGTTGCGGATATTTTGTACGGAATAGCTCATAACTTGTTTCCTCTCCTTACATTTGGAATCGCGGAGCAGTGTGATAAACTGCTGTTGTCCATTATACATGAAACAGAGAGGACTTACAACAAGAATTTTAGAAAAATCGCGCAAAATGCCCCGGCGGCTGTCCGCCGGGGCATTTGGGGGGTCAGGCCAGGGGGACGGTCTCACCGTTGAGGGTGACCGAGACCACCTCGTCAGGAGCGATGGGTTCCGCAAATTCCCACATCACCCAGCCTGCCCGCTGACTCCACACCTCGTCATAATAGGCTGGCGTGAGCACGGTGCCGTCAGCCAGGGTGACGGTGAGGGAGAGCTCTGTGCCGTTGAGCATGCAGGGCTCTTCCTGCCCTTCAGGTGTGGTAAAGTCGGCGCAGACGCTGAGAGGGGAGACGGTGAGCGTATCCAACTGGGCGTCATGGGCCCGGCCGTAGGGCTGCTCTCCATCCTGGGTGTAGGGGAACACCAGCAGCTCTGCCGGAGCGGCGGTGCGCAGGTCCATCACCTCCACCGGAACGGTGATCTCCCAATTTCCATCGATACGGCCGCCTGCCGCCGAGTAATCGGCGGTAAGATAGAGCAAGTCCAGATATTCCAGGGTGTCCGGCGTCAGGCTGGGCAGGCAGAGGTCCCAGCCGCCGTCCACGGCGGTGCAGATGATATCGTCCACGCTTTGTTCCGGCCAGCGGTCCGGGTCCTCCGGGTCGTGCAGGTAGTAGTCAGCCCGGAAAGGACACCCGCCGTCTGTAATGGGAGAGACAGTTTCCTCCTGTGCAAAGCGGATGTGGAAAGATCCGTCGGAGGCGAAGCCTATGGAGGAGATGGAGATATCACCGTCCTGGCCCAGGGCCATGGGGTTCTGATTGGGGAGAAGGACGGCGGCGCCGGTATCGGTGACAACGCTCTCCAGGGTCTCTGTGGGGAGTTCCTCCCGGTCCAGTGCCAGCTCTGCCTGCCGGTGGCCGGGAATAAAATAAGTGGCGTTCAGGCGAATGTGGGTGGGGGGAGAATCCGCCAGGTCGGCGGTGCCCCGGCTGTACACCAGGGCAGCCAGATGCTGCTCCGGGTCGTAGGAGAGTAACTCCAAGCCCTTGCCGCCATTGCCCCAGTCAAACTGTCCGTTGGTCTCCTGGGAGAGGATCAGATCACTTGTGGTGTCTGCATCCAGGGTGTTTCCAGTCAGATCCTCCACGGTAAAGTAGAGCCGGGTAACCCGGGTGTCGGCCAGAGCGGCCTGGACCTCGATGCGGATGCCCTGGTCCTCGCAGGAGCCAAGCACCTGAGCGGCGTAGGGAGCCCGGTTCCCCAGATCCTTCTGAATGACCTGCCAGAGGGTGGGAGCCGCCGCCAGGGCGGTGACGGTGAGAACGGCGGTGGCCGCCAGGGCGGCCAGTCCCCGGCGGGTCAGATGGCGGCGAGGCTTTTGCTTCCCGGTCAGGACAGCCCGCATGGCCGCCTTGGTGTCCGCTACCAGTTTAGGGTCAGGGGAAATTTGGTCCAACTGATTGCGATAGTCCTGCTCAAACACAGGGATTCCCTCCTTCTTCCAAAAAGTTCCGCAGCTGCCGCCGGGCCCGCATCAGGGCCATCCGCACGGCGGACTCCCCCTTGCCCAGCAGAGCGGCGATCTCCGGGCTGGAATAGCCCTCGTAGTAGTAGAGATGGACGATGGTGCGCAGCTCCGGGGACAACCGGTCCAGGCAGGCATTCAAGCCCTCGCTGTCCTCCTCCGGGCCGGGGGCGGAGAGCTTCCCGGCCTCCGTCTCGTCCAGTGACTGGGTTTTGCGGCGGAAGGGATTGCGCCAGTAAGAGTTGGCGCAGTTGACGGTCACCCGGCAGAACCAGGCTTTTTCGTGCTCCTCGTTGTCAAAAACCGGCCGTTTGCTTACCAGCTTGAGGAATACATCCTGAAAAATGTCCTCCGCCGCTTCCTTGCTGCGGGTGCGGGCGTAGGCCAGCTGATAGACCAGCCTGGCGTATTTGTCCACCAATTCCTCCGCTTTGGTGGAAAACTCCTGAGCGGTTCCATCCATTCCGATCTCCCTCCTTTCCAGAGTGGTTGAAAAGGCCTTTCATCTGAAATACGCCGCAGGGACGCCATCCGTCACATCAAGGCATAAAAAAACGCGGGCCGGATGGCCCGCGCTTTTTCTTGCGGCTTACGGTTGTGTGATCTCGCTGCCGTCCAGAGGGACGGTGTAGGTGGCGCAGCTGGCGGTGCCGTCAGGACCGGAGGAGATCTCCTCCACCTGGCAGACCCAGCCGGTGCCGGCCTCGTTCAAACCGATGCAGGTGATAGTGCGCTTGACGCCGTCGTCACTGGGACCGGTCAGTACCCCGGAGCTGTCTGCCGTCAGGCTGTTTGCCGCCCAGCCCAGATGCAGGGCCAGCTTTTCCACGGCCTGAGCCTGAGTCAGCTCCGTTCCGGTGCTGCTGATATCCAGCCCGGTGGTCTCAATGCGCTGCTCGGGGCCCACGGTGTAGGTGTTGGGCTGAGCTGACGGCTCGGCGGACTGCACGGGGGCGGGGGTGGCGGGAGGCACAGTGCCTTCCGTTTCTTGCGTCTCTCCGGTTTTATCCTGAACGGTGGCTTCGCCGTTGTTCTCCAGGTTCCGGGTACCCTTTCCCGGATCGGTGGCGACCTGAGACTGAGTATCGGGCGTCACAGCCGCCGGGGCGGTAATGGTGTCTCCCGCCGTCTCGCCCTGGGCAAAGATGTTCAAACTGTCTCCGGCCGCCGGGGCGTTCTCCGCCCGGGAGGCGGCGCCTTCCCACTGACGCATGGCGCTGCTGCCCACAAATACCAGCACCAGCACCGCCGCCAGGGAGGCCAGAGAGCGCCAGCGCCACTGCTTTTTCTTCCCCTGGAAGGGGGTCACCTTGGACCGGCGGACCTCCGCCATGATGTTATCCTTCAAATCTGCCGGGGGCTGCGCCGCCAGCTTGGGCAGCTCCAGATGCAGCTCCTCAAAGTCGGCCAGGAGCGCCCGGCATGCCGGGCACGCCGCCAGGTGTTCCTCCAGCGCGGCGGACTCCTCCGCCGTCAGAGCGCCGTCCAGCTTGGCGCTGATAAGATCCAGGGCCTGTTCACAATCCAGCATGTCGTTCCCTCCTTCTTGCCGGAACAGGATTCCGGTTGTTTTACTTTATGGACGAAGGATCGTCGAAAAAGTTCCCGCTCTGGATCAAATATTTCCGCAGGGCCAGACGGGCCCGGGCAATGCGGGATTTGACCGTGCCCTCTTCCAGTTCCAGCAGCTGGGCGATCTCTCCATAAGACAGCCCCTCCAGCTCCCGGAGAATGAGGACCTTCCGGTGCTCCTCCGACAGGGCGGCCAAGCCGGCCCGGAGGGTATCCTGCCGTTCCCGCCGCTCCGCCTCCGCATGGGGGGAGAAGCGCTCGTCAGGCAGGTCGGCCTGCTGGTCCTCACCATCGTCATCCAGGGACACCGTCATGGACAGGGTGCTCCGCCGCTTCTCCTTCCGAAGGAAGTCAATGCACACATTGCTGGTCAGCCGGTAGAGCCAGGTGGCAAAGGAACTGTCTCCCTGGAACTTGCCCAGCCCCTTCCAGGCGTTGAGGAAGGCCTCCTGGCACAGCTCCGCCGCGTCGTCCGGGTTGCCCACCATCCGCAGGGCCAGATTGTAAATGCGCCCCTGGTTCTGCTCCACCAGAGCCGCAAAGCAGTCCTCGTCGCCCTGCCGGGCCCGCTGGACCAGCTCCCATTCCGGTTTCATGCCTTCCTCTTCACCTCACTTTCCGATTTTAAGAGGTTCTTACCGCTCCTCGTCTTTCAGATCCCGCTTGATACCTGCTGTTACCTTATAGATATCCTCCATGGTGGATACATGGCTGATCTGTTCCTTGTAATACCCCGCGTAGGGCACTCCCTTGAGGTACCAGGCGTAATGCTTCCTGGCCTCCAGGCAGGCGATGTGCTCTCCCTTGTGGGCGGCGGACAGCTCAAACTGCCGTACCGCCGTGTCGCACCGCACGGCCAGCGGGGGCAGAGGTGGGATCTCCTTCCCCTCCAGAGCCGCCTGGGCACGCTGAAACAGCCAGGGATTGCCGAAGCAGCCCCGGCCGATCATGGCCATGTCCGCGCCGGTATACTTCAGAATATGGACCGCATCCTCCGGCTCAAACACGTCGCCGTTGGCGATGACCGGGATGGACACCGCCTCTTTCACCGCCTTGATATAGTCCCAGTTGGCTTTTCCGGAATACATCTGGGTCTTGGTGCGGCCGTGGACCGCCACGGCGGCCACTCCGGCCTGTTCCATGGCTTTGGCGAACTCCACGCAGTTGATGGAGCCCTTGTCCCAGCCCAGCCGGAACTTCACCGTCACCGGCTTTCCGCCGGCCCCCCGGATCACCGCCTCGGCCACCTTCACCGCCAGGTCGGGGTTCTTCATCAGTCCTGAGCCGTCCCCGGAGTTGGCCACCTTGGGCACCGGGCAGCCCATGTTGATGTCCAGGATGTCCGCCCTGGATACCTCCGCCGCGATGCCCGCCGCCTGCTCCATGCAGGCCGGGTCGCTGCCGAAAAGCTGGGCGGCGGCAGGGTGCTCGCCATCCCCAAGCTTCAGCAGGGGAATGGACTTTTTATCCTGATAGCACAAAGCCTTGGCACTCACCATTTCGGTGATGGTATAGCCCGCACCCAGCTCCCGGCAAATGGTGCGGAAGCCCAGGTCCGTCACTCCGGCCATAGGGGCAAGCGCCAGCTTTGAATTTATAGTGATATTGCCAATTTTCACAATGTACCCTCATATGTTATAAATAATGGCGTAACAAGCGTATCATACCACAAGACCGGACATTCGGCAAGGCTGTTGCCGGTTTCGGCTTAGGATGAAAAAAGGAGTATTTTATATGGATAAGTATGTTTGCGATATCTGCGGCTATATCTACGATCCCGCCAACGGCGATCCTGACAACGGCGTTGCTCCCGGCACCCCCTGGGAGCAGGTGCCCGCCGACTGGGTGTGCCCCCTGTGCGGCGTGGGTAAGGATCAGTTCTCCAAGGAGTAAGCAGCGGATGCGGAAACCCGGCCGGGCGATCAGCCCGGTCGGGTTTCTTTTTTTGTCAGCAGGAGAGGAGAGGGACTTAGAAAAAAGTAATTCGTTCATAAAAAAACTAAGTATTCATTTTTTTAACAACTGACTTAGAAAAACAGTTTCTTGTTTTGCGCATTTTGACTTGCTGAAAAAGCTTTTGGCGGTATAATAATTTTATAAACTCGCTGAACTGTTAAGTCTGGCACAGTCCTGCGCCGGAAAGGAGACACGCTGTTTTTTGTGGCGCCGATGGCCGCGTAACGCGAGACGAGAAATGAAGAAAAAGAGTTGGGAGGTCAAAAATGAACTCATACGGAATGAGAAAGCGCTTTCTTGCGCGGATGCTCGCGCTGGGGATGGTAGTCAGCCTGTGTCCCGCCGGCAATGTATTTGCGGCGGCTGCGGAAACTGCCTCCGTGGATATGAAAGTGGCGGACAGGATTTACGGCTGGGTGACCGATGCTCCTGTGAATAATGGAAACGGAAGCGTTACTCTGGGCATTGTGCCCGCCGGTCAGAGCCAGGCCAAGTCCTATACCACCGAGAAGGTCTACGACATGACCAATGAGGACCTGGAGGGTATGGACGGCATTGACGAGGCCAATGTCCTCCTGACGCGCCTGGGCTATGAAGTGGGCCGCAGCGGGGATATGAGCTTCAAGCCCGGCGTGTTTGCCGAGCTGTGCCTGAACGCCGAGGGCAAGGTCATCGACGCCCGCCGGGTGCTGCAGTCCGGACTGTTCTTTGATACCGCGGAGTACGGCGGTGATCTGACTAAGATCGGCAGCACCGTGATGCACCGGGGCGTGGAGGGCACCGGCATCATGACCGGCGAGGCCGGCGACATGGTGGCCTCCGGTTGGGTGCTAGCCAAGGCCGACGGCACCATCACCCTGGGCGACGGCAACATGGCCACCGAGCTGTTCATCGAGCAGTACAATGTGGCTGACGATGTGAAGGTCTACCAGGTGGATAATGATACTTATGCCTCTACGGAAAAGACCTTTGCCGACATTCCCGTCACCCCTGCCCAGGACGGCGTGATCTATGACACTGCTTCTGAGGACCGCCAGTTCGCCGTAGCGGTTTTCGACAAGGACTACACCGCTTATGACGAGGGTACCGCCAAGGTGGTGGAGATCTACTACTTCAAGGACGCCATTGCGGATGTGAGCAGCTATGTGGGCCTGGTGCCCTCCAGCAACCGCATCGGCTCTGACCTGTCCACTGCCGATCAGGGCAGCCCCAAGCCCCAGTCCGCCCCCTTCCTGACCTCCTCCGTGCCCTTCGCGGTGGTGGATGGCAAGATGTGGTCTACCGGCGACAACGAGGCCCTGAACTACCTGTTCTATGCCACCAACAGCGACGGCAACTACAGCCTGGTCCGCTATGACACCGGCTGGCCCAAGTCCGGCTATCAGTACTGGAAGGCTGACGAGCGGGCGCTGCAGGAGAGCGGCATCGACATGGACAGCCGTGACATCAACCAGGTCCTGCTGAGCCACGGACACTCCGACCACTATGGCACCTCCTTCGACCTGTGGGAGATGATCACCCGTGCCGGCAACACCGCCACGGTCTATGAGACCTATGAGGACGGCGTGGGCTACGACAAGTACGGCTTTGAGGACACCGTGGGCGCTCTGCCCACCACCGAGTACGCCTTCCGTGCCACCATCACCGACTGGTACGAGATGGATCAGTGGCTGGAGCTGGGCGACGGTCTGGCCTGCTATCCCATCCTCACCCCCGGCCACACCCCCGGCGTGGCCTCCGCGGTCTACCAGGTCACCGTGGGCGAGGGCGGCATGAAGGATGCCCACCTGACCTATGACGCCGAGACCGGCGAGCGCACCATTACCGATTATGAAGAGGGCGATCAGCTCTTCTTCGTCTACATGGGCGGCTACGGCATCAACGGCCTGAATAGTCCCTCCAAGGGTTATCTGCGTCCTGCTTTCGTCAGCTCTCTGCGCTACCTCCAGAGCGTGCTGCCCTACCTGGAGACCACTACCGGCCAGCAGGCTGACGGCATCTACAACCTGCCCCAGCACACCAACCAGTTCCCCTACCTGGAAGTGGAGAGCATGCGGGAGATGTACAATGAGATGTACGGCACCGATTACTCCTTCCTGCACTTCCTGCGTGAGGGCGTGGACGAAGTAGCGAACTTCGCTGAGAAGCGTGCCTCCGCCATGCTGTATCGGGCGTACGACGAGAAGTATCAGGAGATGTATGACGAGGCTGACGGTGAGGTCCCCTATATGGAGATCGACGGCGTGGATGTCAAGATCGACGCCACCAACGCCAATCCTGCCAACCTCGTTACCGTGGAGGAGTCCGGCCCCTACAAGCATGAGGAGGGCGAGCACGTCATCCAGATTGCTGAGGACGTGGAGATCATCGTCATGCACGGCTATGATCCCTACCTGAACAAGGGCGGCGTAGAGCCAGGCATCCTGACCAACACCGCCTCTCAGGGCGGCAGCGCCAAGTCCGACTTTGACATGAGCAAGGGCTTCCTGTTTGCCAAGGACGGCTTTGTCACCGATCCCGACGCTTGGTATGTCCAGATCGGCGCCCATGTTATGGACGACTATGACGGCAACGTGTACAGCAACACCGGCATCAACACCGGCAGCAAGTTCACCAGCGGCCCTGTGGAGTCCTTCCACGGCGAGGGCTGGAGCGAGATCATCCGTACCGAGGCCATGACCAAGGAAGAGGCCGAGAAGCTGGCCGCCAGCCTGGAGCAGGGCGCCTACTACAAGGTCAACCTGAAGAAGACCGGCGATATCGTCAATGCCGAGAATGTGATGGAGACCTTCGTGCTTGCCAGCGAGGAAGATATCGAGGCGGCCTACGAGGAAGGCTATGCCAAGCAGCTTCCCACCGTCGACTACATCATCGAAAACTATCCGAAGCTCGATGATTACTACGGCCAGTATGTGGAAGGCTACTACGCCTACAATGACTTTGCAGTGGGTGACACCCTCCGCGATGCCCACTTCTACATCCCTGCCAACTCCGTGTTTAACCAGCCCACCGTGTTCATCGGTGTGCCCAGCGATGAGGAAATTCCCTACAATTTCCTGGACGAGAGCGGCTGGAAGGACCTGGCCGATGAAAAGGGCCTCTACCTCATTACCATGGAAGACGGCGGCGACGGCTGGAGCGAGGACGATATCGCTTACATCGCCCAGCTGGCTGCTGATGTGGGCAAGCGCCCGTTCTTCTGCACCTTCGAGTCCAACTTCTATGCCATCGCCTACGGTGATGCCGCCGACATCCTCCAGAAGCACAGCGTTGACAATCCCAAGACCTGGGCTGCCATCGCCGTCGTTGGCGCTGAGGAGGGAATGACGGCGGAGAAGGTGGAAGAGCTCCAGAACACCGATTCCAAGGTCCCCGGCGTGCCCAAGTCTGAGGTCCAGACCCCGGTTTGGATCGTTGCCGACAGCTCTGCCAACGCCTCCAACATAGAGCGTATGGTCGAGTTCTACCGCAGTGCCAACCACAGCCAGGATACCGCCGCCGGTGAGTCCGCATTTGCTGAAAAGGTTTACCTGCCCATGGAGGGCGGCGATGTGGATGATGAGTGGTGCGCCAATGTGGCCTATGATGAAGACGCCTACTCCGACACCATGCTCAGCAAGGCCTATGCCGAGGCTGTTTACACGGAGCTGTTCGAGGGCATATACCGCTACCCTGGCGATGCCAACGGTGCGCTCCGCCGCCCCGGCGAGATCTTCAGCCGCGGCTTTGAGTACCATGAGGCCGAGGTGCCCGGCGGCTACTACGAGGATGGCAGCGATGTTTATACCCGCGAGTGGTATACCTACGCGCCCGAGAGCGCCCAGGAGAAGATCGATGCCGGCGAGAAGGTCCCTGTGGTGTTCGTGTACCACGGAGCCGGCGGCACCGGCAATGAGATCGCCGACCGCTCCGGCTGGGCCAAGGTCGCTGATGAGAACGGCTTCATCATCGTGATGCCCAGCGCTTCCATCGCGATCACCCCCCGTGCGATCAACAACAAGGTGTTCCCCGACATGCGTCCCGCCTGGAATACCGGTGCAGCCACCGAGACCCGTCCCAGCGATCTTGAGCTCGTCCGCTATATCTACAACTGGATGCTTACCGAGTACGAGTATGCAGACAGCATCGACACTACCCGTATCTATGCCTCCGGCCAGTCCTCCGGCGGTATGATGAGCTGGGCCTGCGCGGCTGAATTGTCTGATATCTTTGCAGCTGCGGCTCCGGTCTCCGCCACCCGTGCTCTTGAGACCGATGAT
This sequence comes from Flavonifractor sp. HCP28S3_F3, assembly GCF_052065355.1. Taxonomy (NCBI): domain Bacteria; kingdom Bacillati; phylum Bacillota; class Clostridia; order Eubacteriales; family Oscillospiraceae; genus Flavonifractor; species Flavonifractor sp. HCP28S3_F3. The sequence goes on along the minus strand of NZ_JBQHUF010000019.1, from coordinate 25,884 downwards.
ACCGACACCATGATCCCCATCATCGCCTTCATCGGCGAGGAGGACAAGACCTTCCCCGGCGGCTTCGGCAGCGAGGACGGCAAGGCCGCCATCGACTACTGGACCGAGCGCAACAACACGGTTGAGAGCTGGGACGATTACACCTACATGGATGACGACTCCAAGGCACCGGCTCCCGAGGGCCCCGGCGACAAGGATCTCTTCACCAACTACTACTTCTATAACGAGGATGACGTGCCCATGCTGCGGTGCGTCGAGGTCGCTACCAAGACCCATGCCATCTGGCCCAGCGAGTGCTTCACCGCTTGGAATGAGTGGTTCGTCCACTATACCAGAGACGCTGACGGTGTGCTCTATTACGATGGCGTGGCCGTTGAGGACAACTCCGGCTCCAGCAGCTCCGGCGGCTCCGGCGGCGGTGTGACCACCTACACCAACACCGTGGAGAGCACCACCAACGGCACCGTGACCGTCTCCCCCAAGAACGCCTCCAAGGGCGCTACCGTGACCATCACTGTCACACCTGACGAGGGCTACGAGCTGGGCACCCTGACCGTTACCGATGCGAACGGCAACAAGATCGAACTGACCAAGACCAGCGACACCAAGTACACCTTCAAGATGCCTGCCTCCAAGGTCACCATCAAGGCTGACTTTGTAAAGGAGACCCCCGTCAGCACCCTGCCCTTCACCGATGTGGCCGCCGACGCTTGGTACTATGACGCCGTGGCTTATGTGTACGAGAATGGCATGATGACCGGAACCAACGACGGTACCACCTTCAGCCCCTCCATGAACCTGACCCGCGGCATGATGGCCCAGGTGATGTTCAACATTGAGAAGGGTACCGCTCCCGCCGACGGTTCCTTCACCGATGTGGCCGCCGACGCCTGGTACGCCGACGCTGTGAACTGGGCTGCCGCCAACGGTATCGTGGACGGCTACGGCGATGGCAAGTTTGGTCCCGAGGATTCCATCACCCGGGAGCAGATGGCCGTTCTGCTGTACAACTACGCCAAGTTCAAGGGCGAGGACGTGACTGCCACCAGTGATCTGTCCGCCTTCTCCGACGGCGCTCAGGTCTCCGACTGGGCCAACGCTGCCATGCAGTGGGCCGTGGCTGAGGACCTGATCAATGGTTCCAACAACGCCCTCAATCCTCTGGGTACCGCCAGCCGCGCTGAGGTGGCCCAGATCCTGATGAACTACTTCAACAAGTAAGCAGTTCTTCTCCGCAAAATGAAAGCGGCGTCCCACACTCCTGTGCGGGACGCCGCTTTTACTTATACGGCGGCATGCCGAAAAATCCCCCGGAGGGATACCCCCTGAGCCTGAAGGGCGGCCAGATAGAGCACCCCGCCGAACACCGCGCACACTGCCAGGTTGGGTATGTCGGCCAGGCCGTGGCTCTGAAGCACTTGGAACAGCAACCGGACCACCAGAGCCATCAGCAGGGCGGCCAGCCCCGGAGCCACGCACCAGGCAAAGACCCGGGCTTTCAGACCGGTAGCCTTGTGCACGCCCCGCCAGTTGAGCCAGGCGCCCAAGGCGGCGGAGAGCACAAAGCCTGCCACATAGCCCTTCAGCCCCACGCCGGGCAGCCCCATGAGGAAGAAGGTACAGCCCAGCTCCACCACAGCGGCCAGCAGGGCGTTGCGGGCGGCGGCTTTCTGCCGCCCCACTCCGTTGAGGGCGCCGGAGAGTACCGCCTGCCAGCAGGTGAGAGCCACCCCCACCGCCAGAGGAAGCAGGTAATTTCCCACCGCCTCCTCCCGAAAGAGCAGGGTACCCAGAGTGGGACCCAGCACCGTAAGCAGCGCCATGGCGGGGAGCACCAGCAGGGAGGTGGCAAACATGGCCCGGTCCAGACGGCTGCGCACCAGGTCGGTCCGGCCCAGCGCGGCGGCCTGGGCCAGCTTGGGCATCAGGGTGAGCCCCAGAGCCCCGATGAAGGCGGTGGGCAGGCAGAGCATGGGAATGGTCATACCGCACAGGATGCCGAAGGCGCTCATGGCCTGGCTCACCTCCGCCCCCGCCGCCACCAGACGCTGGGGAATGATGACCGCCGTAGCCGACCCCATCAAGTTGCCCAGCAGACTGGTCATCCCCACCGGCAGGGCCAGAGCCGCGATCTTCCGGTCCAGAGACCGCCGCGGGGGGACCGTGCCCGGCAGCCCGGCGGCTTTGTCCAGGCTCCTCCGGGCCAGCAGCAGGAGGGTGAGGGCGGAAAACAGCTCGCAGGCCGTCATGCCCAGGACGATGAGGGCCACTGTCCGCTCCGGATTCTGGGGCAGGAAGAGTACCAGCAGACCCAGCACCGCCGCCGCCCGGATAAACTGCTCGCACAGCTCCACCGCCGCCGGCGGCCGCACGTTCCCCGTGCCGTAGAAGTAGTGCTTGTGGAGATTTTCCACCCCGGTGAGCAAGACACAGGGCAGCAGCAGCACCAGTCCCGTCTGGGTGCGGGCGTCTCCCAGCAGATACACCGAAATCGGATCGTAGCACAGCACGGTGATGACCGCCGCCGGGGTGAACAGCACCAAAAACAGCGTCAGGCAGCGGCGCAGCAGGGCGGAGATAGCCGCCCGGTTGCCGGTGGCATGGTAGCTGGCCGACAGATTGGAAACCGCCGCCGTCAGTCCCACGGCGGTGATGGACATCAGTACGGAATACACCGGCATCACCAGCTGATACAGGCCCATCACTTCCGCCCCGATGAGTCGGGAGAGGAAAATGCGGTAGACGAACCCCAGCGCCTGGGAGCAGATCCCGGTGGCCGTCAGCAGCAGGGTGCCGTATAGCATGGATGTACGGTCTAGCTTCATTGCTGCGCCCCCCTTCGTACCCACTGTATTCCGGTTGGGTTGTCCGCCATACGTCATCCGTTGACAAAAGGAAGAAAAAGGAGTATCATGCTCCTATTAGCGCATTGCATTGCGAAAGTGAGGAAACCTATGATCGCCACCGTCATCAACGTGGTCCTGATCCTCCTGGGGAGTGTACTGGGACTGATTTTTAAAAACCGCATCAGCGCCCGGTTTGCCTCGGGCCTTACCTTTGCTCTGGGCCTGTGCGTGCTGGGCATCGGCATCACCAGTATGATCTCCACGGCGGACAGCCTGTGCGTCATCGTGTGCATGGTGGTGGGCACTTTGCTGGGAGAGGCCATCAACATCGAAAAGCGGATGGACAGCGTGGGTGAGCTGCTCCGCCGCAAGCTCATCCGGGGAGAGGGCAACAACCGCTTCGTGGAGGGCTTTGTCAACGCCTCGGTGCTTTTCTGCGTGGGAGCCATGGCCATCAACGGCTCCATGGAGGCGGGAATGAACCACAATTACGATATCATCATCTCCAAGGCGGTCATCGACGGGGTGACCTCCATCACCTTCGCCGCCGCCATGGGCGTGGGTGTGGCCTTTGCCGCTCTGCCTATCCTGGTCTATCAGGGGGGACTGACCCTGATCTTCGCCGCGGTGGGCCAGGGCATGGATCCGGCGGTGGTCACCGAAATGAGCGCCGTGGGCGGCACCATCATTGTGGGTATCGGCATCAATATGCTGGGCCTGTCCAAGGAGAAGCTGCGGGTGGGCAATATGTTACCGGCGATTTTCCTGCCGCTGGGGTATATCCCGCTGAGCCAGTGGCTGGGCGGACTGATGGGATAGCGCAGCTGGAAAAGTAAGGTCGAATTGGAAGCATTCGTGTCGGATTTGAAAAAGCAAACGGCAGAGTTTGACCATTCTTCTGAGATGCACAAAGCTGGCATTTTGCGGCTTTGTGCATTTCTTACATAATCATTGACAAAAAAATAACACTTTTCTGCCTGCATTTTGCTTGCCTGTTTGGCTGGAAAGCGGTATACTAATTAGGAAAGCCAGTGTTAAAAAAATAACAATAAGGTTTTTACCTATTTTAAGGAGGCAGGGCAATGGGATTTGTTAAGCTGGAAAAGCAGGGTCACGTGGGTATTGTGACCATTGACCGGCAGGAGGCGCTGAATGCGCTGAACAGCCAGGTGCTCAGCGATCTGGACGCGGTCATCGATCAGGTGGCTGCTGACGACGAGATCTATGTTATGATTCTTACCGGCGCAGGCCGTTCCTTCGTGGCTGGCGCTGACATTGGCGAGATGAAGGGCTTCTCCTCCATCGACGGCAAGAAGTTCGGCGTCCATGGCGGCGGCGTGTTCCTGAAGCTGGAGAACATGGCCAAGCCCGTCATCGCCGCTATCAACGGCTTCGCTCTGGGCGGCGGCTGCGAGCTGAGCATGGCTTGCGACATCCGTCTGGCCAGCGAGAAGGCCAAGTTCGGCCAGCCCGAGGTGGGCCTGGGCATCACCCCCGGCTTTGCCGGCACCCAGCGTCTGCCCCGTATCGTGGGCATCTCCAAGGCTATGGAGCTGATCCTCACCGCCAAGGTCATCAAGGCCGACGAGGCCAAGGCTATCGGCCTGGTCAGCGAGGTCTATCCCGCTGAGGAGCTGATGGACAAGGCTCTGGAGCTGGCCAACGCCATCTGCGCCAACGCTCAGATCGCGGTGCAGGAGTCCAAGCGGTGCATCCGTATGGGCATGCAGACCGACATCGCCACCGGTTCCGCCTTTGAGGCTGAGGCCTTCGGCGTCTGCTGCGGCACTGCTGACAAGGACGAGGGCATGGGCGCCTTCCTGGAGAAGCGCGCTGAGAAGCACTTCCAGAACAAGTAAGGAAGCCGCTTAGGTACATTGTACTTATGTGTCCGGTTCTTACCAATCCATCTGATCAAGTTTGGAACATCTTTATTAAAGATATTGAAAAGAGGTTTTCTGCTATGAAAAAGATTGTTGTCATCGGCGGCGGCACTATGGGTCTGGACATTGCCCAGGTGTTTGCCCGCAACAGCTATGACGTGGTGGTGCGCGACATCAACGACACCATCATCCAGGCTTCCGAGGCTCGTCTGAACAAGGGCCTGGACAAGCTGGTTGCCAAGGGCAAGATGGACGAGGCCAAGAAGGCCGACATCCTGGCCCACATGAGCTTCACCACCGATCTGGCTGCCGCTGCCGACGCCGACCTGGTGGTTGAGGCCGCCATCGAGAACCTGGAGATCAAGAAGAGCATCTTTGCTGAGCTGGACAGCATCTGCAAGCCCGAGACCATCCTGGCCTCCAACACTTCTTCCATCTCCATCACCGCCATTGCCGCGGCCACCAAGCGCCCCGACAAGTTCATCGGCATGCACTTCTTCAACCCCGCCACCGTCATGAAGCTGGTTGAGGTCATCCGCGGCGCTCACACCTCCGACGAGACCTGCACCACCATCACCGAGCTGTCCAAGGCCATTGGCAAGGAGCCCGTTGAGGTTAATGAGGCTCCCGGCTTCGTGGTGAACAAGATCCTGGTTCCCATGATCAACGAGGCTGTTGATCTGCTGTACACCGGCGTCGCTTCCGCTGAGGGCATCGACACCGCTATGAAGCTGGGTGCCAACCACCCCATGGGCCCCCTGGCTCTGGGCGACCTGATCGGCCTGGATGTGTGCCTGGCTATCATGGACACTCTGTACAGCGAGACTCACGATCCCAAGTATCGCGCCTCCCTGCTGCTGCGGAAGATGGTCCGCGCCGGCAAGCTGGGCCGCAAGACCGGTATCGGCTTCTACGACTACCGCAAGTAAATATAACCTAAGCGCGCAACGACGGGCGGGAGCCCAAACAACTCCCGCCCGCCCGTTCTGAAATACATATCTTAGGAGGAAGGCAACAAATGGATCTGCACCTTTCCAAAGAGCAGGAAATGCTCCGCAAGATGTACCGTGACTTCGCCGAGAACGAAGTCAAGCCCCTGGCTGAGTGGGTGGACGAGAACGAGGCGTTCCCCGAGGAGACCGTGAAGAAGATGGCCAAGCTGGGCATGATGGGCATCTACTTCCCCAAGGAGTACGGCGGCGCCGGCGCCGACGTGCTGAGCTACGTCATGGCCGTGGAGGAGATGAGCAAGGTCTGCGGCACCACTGGTGTTATCATCTCCGCTCACACCTCTCTGTGCTGCGCTCCCATTTATGAGAACGGCACCGAGGAGCAGAAGAAGTACTACCTGCCCAAGCTGTGCTCCGGCGAGTGGATCGGCGCTTTCGGTCTGACCGAGCCCGGCGCCGGCACTGACGCTCAGGGCCAGCAGACCACCGCCGTGCTGGACGAGAAGGGCGAGAACTGGATCCTGAACGGTTCCAAGATCTTCATCACCAACGCTGGCTACGCCAACGTGTTCGTGATCTTCGCCATCACCGGCGTGTCCACCGACAAGCGCGGCCGCAAGAAGAAGGAGATCTCCGCCTTCATCGTGGAGCGCACCGATCCCGGCTTCTCCGTGGGCAAGCACGAGAAGAAGATGGGCATCAAGGGTTCCTCCACCTGCGAGCTGATCATGGAGGACTGCATCATCCCCAAGGATCGTCTGCTGGGCAAGCAGGGCAAGGGCTTCGGCATCGCCATGAAGACCCTGGACGGCGGCCGTATCGGCATCGCTTCCCAGGCTCTGGGTCTGGCCGAGGGCGCTATCGAGGAGACCATCAAGTACACCAAGGAGCGCGTTCAGTTCGGTAAGCGCATTTCCCAGTTCCAGAACACCCAGTTCCAGCTGGCCGACATGCACGCCAAGACCGAGGCTGCCAAGTGGCTGGTGTACTCTGCCGCTATGAAGAAGCAGAATCACGAGCCCTACACCATGGACGCCGCCATGGCCAAGCTGGTGGCCGCTGAGACTGCCAGCGACGTGACCCGCCGCTGCGTGCAGCTGTTCGGTGGCTACGGCTACACCCGTGAGTATCCCATGGAGCGCATGATGCGCGACGCCAAGATCACCGAGATCTACGAGGGTACCAGCGAGGTGCAGCGCATGGTCATCGCCGCCAACCTGGGCGTGAACTAAACGGAACTGGAGGGAAAATTACGATATGAAATGCATCGTTTGTGTCAAGCAGGTACCTGATACCTCCGGCGTGGTCGCGGTGAAGGAAGACGGCACCATGGACCGTGCCGCCATGGCTACCATCACCAACCACGACGACCTGGCCGCTGTCGAGGCCGCTCTGCGGATCAAGGACGCCACCGGCTGCAAGGTGGTAGTGGTCTCCATGGGTCCTCCGCCCGCCGAGGGCATGCTGCGTGAGCTGCTGGCCATGGGCTGCGACGAGGCCGTTCTGGTCTCCGCCCGTGAGTTCGGTGGTTCCGATACTTACGCCACTTCCCAGATCCTGGCCGCCGCTATCAAGAAGATCGGCGTCGAGGATGACGACATCGTGTTCTGCGGCCGTCAGGCTATCGACGGCGACACCGCTCAGGTCGGTCCCCAGATCGCTGAGAAGCTGGGCCTGCCCCAGGTGTCCTACGTTGCCGAGATCAACGTGGACGGCAAGGCTGTCACCGTGAAGCGTCTGCTGGAGGACGGCTACATGACCATCAAGGTGCAGACTCCCTGCCTGCTGACCTGCGTGAAGGAGCTCAACGACGCCCGTTACATGAGCGTTGGCGGCATCATGGAGTGCTACCAGAAGCCTCTGGAGATCTACAACTATGAGACTCTGAAGGATGATCCCCTGATTGATGTGACCACCATCGGCCTGAAGGGCTCTCCCACGAATGTGTACAAGTCCTTCTCCCCCCCGGTGAAGGGCGCCGGTATGATGATGGAGGGCGCCGACAAGGCGACTGTCGAGAAGCTGGTCTCCATCCTCAACGACAAGCACATTATCTGAGAAGTGAAAGGAGAGCAATCAAATGGCTTTCAATAGTAGCGATACCGCCGCCTTCAAGGGCGTATGGGTTTTCTGTGAGCAGCGCGAAGGCGTGATCATGTCCACCAGCTACCAGCTGCTGAGCGAGGGCCGCAAGCTGGCTAACGACCTGGGCGTTGAGCTGTGCGGCGTGGTGCTGGGCAAGGACATCAAGGAGGATTACCTGAAGGCTCTGGGCGGCTACGGTGCCGACAAGGTTTACTACTGCAACCACGAGCTGCTGGATGTTTACACCACCGACGCCTACACCAAGGTCATCTGCGACCTGGTGGAGGACAAGAAGCCCGAGATCTTCCTGATCGGCGCCACCAACATCGGCCGTGACCTGGGCCCCCGCTGCGCTGCCCGGCTGCACACCGGTCTGACCGCCGACTGTACTCACCTCGACGTGGACGTGGCCAAGTATAAGGAGTTCCTGAAGACCACCTCTACCATCGACGTGGACAACACCGTGTTCGAGGAGAACACCAACCTGAAGATGACCCGTCCTGCTTTCGGCGGTCACCTGATGGCCACCATCATCTGCCCCCGCTTCCGTCCCCAGATGTCCACCGTCCGTCCCGGCGTGATGCAGACCCAGCCCTACGACGAGGCTGGCGCTGCCAAGACCGTGATCGAGAACGTGGACGTGAAGCTGGACAAGTCCGACATCCATGTTGAGGTTCTGGAGGTCAAGAAGGCCGCCAAGAAGCTGGTCGACCTGATCGGCGCCGACGTGGTCGTCTCCGTGGGCCGCGGCATCAGCAAGGACGTTGAGGGCGGCATCAAGCTGGCCGAGGAGCTGGCTTCCGTCCTGGGCGGCGTTGTGGGCTCCTCCCGTGCCTGCGTTGACGCCGGCTGGATCACTGCCGACCACCAGGTCGGTCAGACCGGCAAGACCGTACATCCCCGCATCTATGTTGCTCTGGGTATCTCCGGCGCCATCCAGCACCTGGCTGGCATGCAGGACTCCGAGTGCATCATCGCGGTGAACAAGAATGAGTCTGCCCCCATCTTCGACGTGGCTTCCTACGGTATCGTGGGCGACCTGTACAAGGTCACTCCCATGCTGATCGACGCTATCCGCGCCGCCAAGGCCGCGAAGTAAGATCCCCGATTTATCAAAGCACCGGCCAGATGATCTGGCCGGTGCTTTTCTTTCTGTCAGAGGAAGTGAAGGACGATGTTTGACAAGCATCCCAGAGGGGTTCTGCTGCTGGGTGTATTAGGCGTATCAGTATCCGCCATCCTGGTGCGCTATTCCCAGGCACCCTCTGTGATTACAGCGGTGTATCGCCTGGGCTGGACGGTGCTGCTCCTGCTGCCCATGGTGCTGACCAGATTCCGGGCCGAACTGCTCCGGGTCAAAGGCCGGGACGTGGCGCTGTGTGCCCTCAGCGGTCTGTGTCTGGCGCTGCATTTTCTCACCTGGTTCGAGTCTTTGAAGTGGACCGGCGTGGCGGTGTCCACCGTGCTGGTATCCACCGAGGTCATCTTTACCGCTCTGGGCTTCGCCCTCTTTCTCAAGGGCCGTATCCCGCCTCTGGGGGTGTGGGCCATCCTGCTGGCCTTCGGCGGCAGCGCTCTGCTGGCGGTGGCCGGAGGGGGCGGAGGCGGCCAGCTCTATGGCAATATCCTGGCTCTGGCGGCGGCAATCTTTGTCTCTCTGTATACTTTGATCGGAAAAATACAGAGAGGACACCTTTCTACCACTATTTACACCTTCCTGACCTACGTATTCTGTTTCCTGGCGCTTCTGGTGATGGCAGCGGGCTCCGGCACGCCGCTGGTAGGCTACGGCGGTCGGGAATGGCTCATTGGTCTGGGTCTGGCGGTGCTGTGTACCCTGATGGGACACAGCCTGTTCAGCTGGTGCCTGAAGTACCTGTCTCCCGCTTATGTGTCGGCGGCCAAGCTGTGTGAGCCGGTCTTTTCCGGCGCCCTGGCTGTCCCGCTGTTCGGGGAGATCCCCGCGCCCTTGCAGCTATTGGGCGCGGTTCTGGTGCTGGGTGCGGTGCTGCTGTATACAAAAGCGGAAAAGGACGCGGAATAATACTTTTCGTTATCTCTTCCTCTCCGGCGATTCATGACGAAAATACGGGAACGATATTACTTTACAAATTATTCCAACAATGTATAATTAAGTCATAGAAAGCCGGAAAGGGGAAGGAATATGCGAGAGCTTCTGGTGGATACCTGCCGGGAGACCGGTGAGGACGGACGGTCTCACGGGTACCGCTATTACATACTGGTGGGAGAGATGGCCGTGAGCGGCGGACTGGCCTGCGAGAGCTACGGGGTAAAGGTCGTGGGGGAGGACGGGGAAGAGGCAGCTGTTCCCGATATCACCATCAGCACCAGCCGGATCGACGCTCTGATGGAGCTGCTCATCCGCAACGGGGTCTCCCCAGTGACGCTGCGGGACGTGATTGACGATTGGCTGTGACGCCGTCCCTCCATTGACAGCCCTCCAAAAATCGGCTATGATAAAGGTTGCGTTTGCCGGCGAAATGTGCTGAGCAGACCGCATATTTTTGGAGGGATCGAGTTGAAAGAGAGAGAAACCTTTGCGTCCCGGCTGGGCTTTGTGCTCATTTCCGCCGGGTGCGCCATCGGCCTGGGCAACGTCTGGCGTTTCCCCTATATCGTGGGACAGTACGGCGGTGCTGCTTTTGTGCTGATCTATCTGGTCTTTCTGCTGGTGATGGGCCTGCCCATCATGGCCATGGAATTTGCCGTGGGCCGGGCCAGCCGAAAGAGTATCATCGTGGCATTTCAGGCGCTGGAGCCCAAGGGCACCAAGTGGCACTGGTACGGCTGGTTCGGCATGGCGGGCAACTACCTGCTGATGATGTTCTACACCACCATCGCCGGCTGGCTGCTGCTGTACTTCTGCAAGATCGCCGCCGGCCAGTTTGACGGACTGGATCAGGCCAGCGTGTCCCAGGCTTTTTCCGACATGACGGCTCAGCCGGGCATCCAGCTGCTCTTCATGGCCATCGTGGTGGTGCTGGGTATGGTCATCTGCAGCCGGGGTCTGCGCAACGGTGTGGAGAAGGCCAACAAGTTCATGATGCTCTGCCTGCTGGCGCTGCTGGTGGTGCTGGCCATCCGGGCCGTTACCCTGCCTGGTGCGGTGGAAGGTCTGAAGTTCTACCTGGTGCCCAACTTCCACAATCTGATGTATAATGCAGACGGCGGCTTCCGGCTGTGGGAGGCCATCTACGCCGCCATGGGTCAGGCATTCTTTACCCTGAGCCTGGGCATCGGCGCCATGGCCATTTTCGGCAGCTACATCGGCAAAGACCGGCGGCTGTTCGGGGAGACCATCAGCGTGGGTATCCTGGATACCTGCGTGGCCTTTGTGGCCGGCCTGATCATTTTCCCCTCCGCCTTTGCCTTCGGTATCAGCCCCGACGCCGGCCCCAACCTGATTTTCGTTACCCTGCCCAACGTGTTCAACGCCATGCCCGGCGGACGGCTGTGGGGCGCGCTCTTCTTTGTGTTCCTGTTCTTTGCCGCCCTGTCCACCGTCACCGCCGTGTTTGAGAACATTCTGGCCTGCTGGATGGACAAGTGGGGTATGCCCCGCCGGAAGGCGGTGCTGTCCAACCTGGTGCTCATCTTCCTGCTGAGCCTGCCCTGCCTGCTGGGCAACAACCTGTGGTCCGGCGTCAAGATCCTGGGCATGGGCATCATGGACTTTGAGGACTTCCTGGTCAGCAACAATCTGCTGCCCCTGGGCTCTGTGATCTTCCTGCTGTTCTGCTGCGTGTCCAAGAAGTACGCCTGGGGCTTTGACAACTTCCTGGCCGAGGCCGACCAGGGCAAGGGCGTCAAATTCCCCGCCCGGTTCCGGGTATACTTTACCTATATCCTGCCCATCATCGTTCTGGTGATTTTCGTTATGGGCTACTGGGACAAGTTCAAAGACTTCTTCCTGGCTCTGCTGGGTTGAATGAAAAACCTGCCGTCATAAGACGGCAGGTTTTTTTCGTAAGATAAGCATTTCCTCCGTAGACAGAAGAATTATTTTGTGCTACCATAAATTTATCAAAAAGGAACAGGGGGAGGCCCTATGAAACGGAAAATTTGTATTCTTTTGACAACTCTGATGGTATTGGGCTGCTTAGCGCCTGCTTTGGCAGCGGAGGAAGATCCCACTAGTCTGTATGAGCAGTATGGCCCCTGGAACACCTGGACCCAGGAGCAGAAGGACGCCGCCGAGGAGACCTGGACCGAGGAGGCGTGGGACCAGTATTGGATGGACTATGAGGCGTGGGCCTGGCTGCCCATGGATCAGTATTATCTGGATAACGCGGACTGGTCCATGGTGCACTATGACTATGACGCAGGCGGGGAGGACTGGTATGACTACCTGGTGGAGGAGAAGACCGCCATGGGCATGCCCTTCCCCGAGGGGATCAATGTCAGCCTGAACGGCGTCTATCTGGACTTCGGCGGTCTGGAGCCCATGGCGGTGAACGGCCGCACCCTGGTGCCCTTCCGTGCTCTGCTGGAAGGGATGGGCGCCCAGGTGGACTATCAGGATGGCCTCATCACCGCCAAAACCGAGGCGGGGGACACCCTGACCATGGAGCTGGGGAGCAGCACCCTGTCCTACACGGTAGGCGATAAGCTGATGGAGACCGACATGGGCGCGGCCCCCACCGCTGTGAGCGGCCGGGTGTACATTCCTGTCCGGGCGGCGGCAGAGGCCCTGGGCCTGGGCGTCTACTGGGACGATTATTATGAGGCGGCCTACCTTACCGACTGGGATGCGCTCCAGGCCGAGGTGGACAGCTATTTCACCTGCTATAACGAGCTGATGGCGGCCTCCATGGCAGCGGTGGACTGGAGCAAGACCTACGCCGGTACCGGGAATATGACCCTCACCGGCACCCTGTACGGGGAGAAGGAGCACGACAGTGCCTCCCTGGCCCTGGATGTGGCCACCCTTCAGAGCAAGGACGGCGTGAGCGCCGACCTGACCCTGGGCGTGGACCTGGGCGATCTGGAGGATACCATCTTCTCCGCCCTGCCTCCCGAGGCGCTGGAGCTGATCCATGGTGCCGACGGCGACAAGATAAGCGTGATCCTCAATACCAACGAGGGAACCGTGTACGTCCAGGGCGGCGGCGTGTTCCAGCTGACCGGTGAGATGGGTGAGGACCAGTGGATGGGCGTCCGGATGGATGACGCCCAGCGGGTCATGCTGAGCCAGATGCTCAGCGGCGGCTGGGAGTTCACCCTGGGCAGCCTGCTGGTGGAGCAGCAGAAAAACAGCGGCTGGTACTATGAGAGCCCCTGGGAGACCGTGATGGACACTGTGCTGCCCCTGCGGATCTTCCTGGGCGATGAAAACTTCACCCGCAAGGAGTCCGGCAGCACCGTGACCTACTCCGCCCATCTGGACCTGCTCACCCTGAAGGACCGGCTGGACGAGCTGGGCATTGACTATGAAGAGGTGGGCCTGGCCGACCTGCTTACCGGTCAGGTGCAGCTGCCCGACGTGAAGATGGATCTGACTGCCAAGACGGTGGACGGCAAGCTCCAGACCATGGACTGCAGCGGCAGAATCAATGTACCTGGAGCGTTCCCCGTGGACGTGACCTTCGATATGTCCGCTACCCCCCTGAAGAGCACCTGCACCATGGAGTTCAAGGGCGAGTACGTGGGCAAGATCACCCTGGAGGCCGACAGCACCTCCTCCGTCACCAACCGCACTGTGCCCGCCGCGCCCCCCGAGGGAGCGGAGATCCAGTGGATGAACTGAACAGAGAAAAACAGGACCCCCGGTCATAGACCGGGGGTCCTGCTCTTGTTAGCTGATCACAGCTGATCGCTGTCTACCAGAATGTTATCGGTGCCGTGCTGTTCAAATTCCGCGATATAGGCGTCGATCCGACTGGTAAGCTCGTCATAATTGCTCTCGTCGATGGGAGCGTCGTCCATATCCCGGCGGGCCAGGTCCTCCGCCAGAATGTCGAAGAACACGTTGTTCTCATATTCCATAATGGCCTCGTGGATGCCGCCCTCGGCAAAGGCCCGGGAGGGCACCACTTCGCCTTGCCAGTCCTCGGCCAGGGTGGTCATGCCCGCTTCCCGCGCTTTGGCAAACAGCAGGCTCTCCACTTCATCATAATCCCGGAAGCGGTCGTCGCCCCGGGTGGAATTCAGGATCCAGTTTCCGATATACGCCATATCCAGCAGGCGGCGGAATTGCTTGGTCGTCAGCTCCAGCTTCATCGTGCAGACCCTCCTTGCTGTCGTGACTAAGAGCCCAGGGGCTCTATGTATCTTATTATAGTCAGCATGGCTGAAATGTCAAACCGGGCGGAGAAAAAAGGACGGGGCGGATGCGGTTTTTTCCCGTATTTTTAGCGGAAATGTCCTTGCTTTATAGCGGGATTTCGCATATCATAAATAGATGCCAAACAAAACCTTGTAGGAGGGATGGTCTTGGATAAAAGACCCATCGGTGTGTTCGACTCCGGCCTGGGCGGGCTGACCACGGTACGGGAGCTGTGCCATCTGCTGCCCGGGGAGGATATCGTATACTTCGGGGACACCGGGCGGGTGCCCTATGGCAGCCGTTCGGCGGAGACCATCGTCAAATATGCCCGGCAGGACGTGGCTTTCCTGCGTACCTTTGACCTGAAAGCCATCGTCATCGCCTGCGGCACGGTGTCCACCACATCGCTGGATATCCTGTCCCAGGAGAATCCCATGCCGGTGCTGGGTGTGGTGGTGCCGGCGGCCCAGGCGGCTGCACGGACCACGAAAAACGGGAAGATCGGCCTCATCGGTACCCAGGCTACTATCCGCAGCGGCGCCTATGAGCGGCTGATCCACAGCGCCAATCCCGACGCCCAGGTGCTGTCCCGTGCCTGTCCGCTGTTTGTGCCCCTGGTGGAGAACGGCCGGTTCCGGCGGGGGGATATCGTCATCGAGACGGTGGTGTCAGAGTATCTGGCGCCGCTGAAGGAGGCCGGGGTGGATACCCTGGTGCTGGGCTGCACCCACTACCCTCTGCTGGAGGGGGTCATTGCCGCCTACATGGGGCCGGATGTGCAGCTTATCAACGCCGGCGCGGAGGGCGCCCGGGCGGTGGCTGGCATGCTGGAACAGACAGACGCCCTGGCTCCCAACCCTTCTGGGGGAACATACCGCTATTTTGTCAGCGACCGGCAGGAGGACTTTTCCCGGCTGGCCTCCATTTTCCTGGGCTGGGACGTGACCGAGGCGGTGGGCCAGGTGGATATCAGCCAATATTAGGGCGAACTCTTTACATTTTGACCCAAATCAGGTATAATATTTTGCAATTTGCAAACGCATAGGCGAGGTACAAGGTATCATGGAAAACAATGTGATCATCTCCATCCAGGGCAGACAGAGCTATGAGCAGGCTGAGCCGGAGACCATTGAGCTGGTGACGGAAGGCTGCCTCCAGCCTGACGGGGAGGACGCCTACACCCTGACCTATCAGGAGAGCGAGCTCACCGGCCTGGAGGGTACCCTCACCACCTTCCAGATCGAGCGGGATCGGGTGACCCTGCTGCGCATCGGGGAGGTCAACTCCCAGATGGTGTTTGAGGAGGGCCGGCGGCACCTGTCTATGTATAATACCCCTTACGGGGCCCTGGCAGTGGGGATCAGCACCAGGAAGATGAAGGCGGAGCTGGATGCCGCCGGCGGCAGCATTGAGATCGACTACGCTATCGAGATCGATCACGCTGTGGCGGGCGAGAACCTGTTTCGTATCCAGGTGCGTCAGAAGGGCCTGTCCATCAAGCAGTAACGACCGTTTTGACCCAGCAGCCCTCGGCAGAGAATAAAAAATCCGTTTTTTCCGGGGACATGTGCCTCGGAAAAAACACCGCTCAGCCCGCAAGTGTGGACTCTGGCCGCCTTTGGCGGACAGAGGATGCGCGCGGCGGGCTGCATCTATCAAAAATGCTTGCATTTTTGATAAGTAAAAAGAAAAGGTGATAGAGATGTCCAATATGATCCAGGCGGCCCGGGAGCAGGTCGCCCAACTGACCCAGGCGGCCTACGAGAAGGCCGCGGCGGCCGGCCTGCTGCCCGCCGGCGCGGAGGTAAAGGCCACCATCGAGATCCCCAAGGATCCCACCCACGGCGACTACGCCTCCTCCTTTGCCATGGCGGGTGCCAAGGCCCTGCACAAGGCTCCCCGGCAGATCGCCCAGACCATCGTGGACAACCTGGACCTGGCGGGTACCTTCTTTGACAAGGTGGAGATCGCCGGTCCCGGCTTCCTGAACTTCACCCTGGGCAGCAAGTGGTACGGTGAGGTCCTGACCGACATCCAGGCCGAGGGTAACACCTACGGCAAGGTGGACGAGGGCAAGGGCGAGAAGGTGATGGTGGAGTTCGTCTCCGCCAACCCCACCGGCCCCATGCACATTGGCAACGCCCGGGGCGGCGTGCTGGGCGACGCTCTGGCCAGCGTGCTGGAGCGTGCTGGCTACGACGTGTGGCGTGAGTTCTACGTCAACGACGCCGGCAACCAGATCCACAAGTTCGCCATGTCCATCGACGCCCGGTACCTCCAGATCGTGCTGGGTGAGGAGAACTATCCCTTCCCCGAGGACGGCTACCATGGAGACGACATCAAGGAGCTGGCTCAGGCCTTCTACGATCAGCACGGCCCCGACTGGAAGGACAAGCCGGTGGAGGAGCGGCAGGAGGCCATGGCTCAGTACGGCCTGTCTGTGAACATCCCCAAGATGAAGGCTGACCTGCGCCGCTATCAGATCGAGTACGACGAGTGGTTCCTGGAGTCCGGCCTCCACAGCTCCGGCTATGTGGCCGAGACGGTGGGCATGCTGACTGACAAGGGCTGGACCTACGAGAAGGACGGCGCCCTGTGGCTCAACACCACCGCTCTGCTCAAGCAGAAGTTCCTGGCTGAGGGCAAGACCCAGGAGCAGGTGGACAAGCTGGACCTGAAGGACGACGTGCTCCGTCGGGCCAACGGCTTCTACACCTACTTCGCCGCCGATATCGCCTACCACCGCAACAAGCTGGAGAAGCGGGGCTTCTCCAAGGCCATCAACATCTGGGGCGCCGACCACCACGGCCACGTGGCACGTCTCCAGGCCGCCCTGGACGGCCTGGGCCTGGACGGCTCCCACCGGCTCATCGTGGTGCTGATGCAGCTGGTGAACCTGCTGCAGGACGGCCAGCCTGTCCGTATGTCCAAGCGCTCCGGCAAGGCCATCGCCCTGCGGGACCTGCTGGACGAGGTGAGCGTGGACGCCGCCCGGTTCTTCTTCAACTCCCGGTCCTCCACCTCCGCCCTGGACTTCGACCTGGACCTGGCGGTGCGTCAGGACTCCGACAACCCGGTGTACTACGTCCAGTACGCCCACGCCCGTATCTGCTCTCTGGTGAGCCGTCTGGCGGAGGAGGGCGCCATGGTGCCCGACGCCGCTTCTGTGGACGCCGCCCTGTTTGAGACGTCAGAGGAGAAGGCCCTGATCAAGACGCTGTCCCAGCTGCCTGAGATCATCCGGCTCTCCGCCCGGGACTATGACCCCTCCCACGTGAACCGCTACCTCATCACCCTGGCCGGCGACTTCCACCGGTTCTACAATGCCTGCCGCATCAAGGGTGAGGAAGCCCATGTGCTTGCCGCCCGCCTGAAGCTGGCGGACACCGTCCGGGCCGTGATTGCCAACTGCCTTGGCCTCATCGGCGTTACCGCACCTGAAAAAATGTAAGAAAAATCCCCCGGGCCAGCCCGGGGGATTTTTTTCAAATGGGTTAAACTGAAGGAAAAAAGGAGGCCTCGCCATGTGTACCAGCATTGCTCTCACGACAAAAGATACCTATACCGGCCGTAATTTGGACCTGGAATATGCCTTTGGGGAAAAAGTCGTTATTACACCTCGTAATTTTAAGCTGGAATTTCACAAAATGTCCACCCTGGAAACCCATCAGGCCATTATCGGCATGGCCAGCGTGGCGGAGGGTTATCCCCTGTACGCCGAGGCGGTCAACGAGTCGGGGGTCTATATGGCAGGGCTCAACTTCCCCGGCAATGCGCATTATCCGCCGGAGGGAGACGCAAAGGAGGCTCTGGCCCCTTACGAGCTGATCCCCTACCTGCTGGGTACCTGTCAGACGGCGGCGGAGGCGGCGGAGCAGATGAAGCGCATTCCGCTGTTGGGGGTGCCCTTCCGGCCTAACATGCCTCTGGCTCCCCTCCACTGGCACATCGCCGACAAGCACGGGGCCTTCGTGGCCGAGCCCATGGCGGACGGGGTAAAGGTGTATCCCGACCCGGTGGGTGTTCTGACCAACAACCCCACCTTCCCCTTCCATCTCACCAACCTGACCCAGTACCGGGGGCTGTCCGCCGCCCAGCCGGACAATACTCTGGACCCCGCTCTGGAACTGCCCCCCTTCGGACAGGGCATGGGGGCAATCGGTCTGCCGGGCGACTGGTCTCCCGCCTCCCGGTATGTCCGGACGGCGTTCTGCAAGCGGAACTCTGTCTGTGAGGACAGCGAGGAGAGCAGCGTCAGCCAGTTCTTCCACCTGCTGGACACGGTGGCTATGCCCCGGGGTTCTGTGCGTACTCCCGAAGGGAACTGCGATATCACTCGCTACTCCTGCTGCATCAATACGAACACCGGCACCTATTATTACAAGACCTACGACAACTGCGCCATTACCGCCGTAGCCCTCACCGAGGAGCGGCGGGTGGGGGACAAGCTGCTGGAATTCCCTCTGGATACCAAATTGCGCATCACCTGGCAGGAGGGGTAAGGGACCTGCTACTCCAGCGGGATCTCCACCCCGCAGATGGAGATGGAGGCCAGGTTTTCCACGTCCAGGGGAGTGTCCGGGCGGCGGATGAACCGGAGCCAGCCCATCTCCGCGCCGGAGGGGTCGGCATCCCAGTCGGGAGGCAGCGGCCAGGTGTTCTCGTCGCAGCCGCTCTCCGGGCTGTCGTCTGTCAGGGGGATGGCGGTGCCGTCCTTGGTATACAGGGTGATCTCCTGGTATTCGGTGCAGGCGGGGTAGCCCTCAGAGTTCCGGGGCGGGTTGTGGTGGTGCCCTAACAGAGAGCTGTCCGCCAGCAGCACATACACACTGATGGGTGATACCGTCACCTCGGCCACCTTTGCGTCCACGCCCAGGGTATGGACCGTGACGTCAGGCTCCAGCCGGATGATGTGGTCCGGGTAATTCAGCGTGGTGCGGAAGGCCCAGGTCTCGTTGCAGTCGTAGATTTTTTCAATGGAGTATTCCGTCCCGCCGTTCCAGCCAACGTCGTGATAGAGCTCCCCCAGCGTAAATTCCAGAGTCTGGCCGTTGAGGGACTTCTCCGGGGAGTAATAGCTCCAGGAAAACAGAAAGCTGATCTGGTTGTCTGTGGGGTCGTCGTCCTCCACCTGATGATAGGTTCCGCTGCCAGTCAGCCCCGGCAGGTCAAAATCCGGCATAAAAGGATCCATAAAGTGATACCCGTATGGGCAGTCCAGCACCGTACCCTCCGGGGCGGTGAGGGTGAGCCCCAGATAAATCGTGTAGTCGTCGGCCAGACAGTCGGTGAGGGTCATGGTCCAGCCGTTTTTGGTGATAGACTGGCCCAGCTCCATGGCGCTCTGCCGGTACCCGGCGCTGTCGCCAAAATAGTTCTGTACCACCGGCGGCAGAACCACCGCCGCCCCTACCGTGCCCGCCAGCACTGCCGCGATCACGGCGGCCGCAACGGCGGTGCGGCTCCAACGGCGGGCGGGTTTGCTGCCCTGCCGGGCGGCCAGCGCCCGGGCCAGCTCCTGTTTGCTCTCTCCGGTCAGCCTGATCTGATCCAGCTCGTCCCGATAGCGGTTATCCATCATAGCAATTCCCTCCCAGCTGCTGCCGCAGTTTGGCCTTGGCCCGGGCCAGATGGGTGCTCACCAGAGCGGGGCTCTGGCCCAGCAGCGCGGCAATTTCCTGTACCTCATAGTCCTCGTAGTACCGCAGGTAGAGCACCTGCCGGTATTTGGGCGGCAGGCGGTTCACCTGCTCCAACAGGGAGCCGTCCTCCGGCTCCGGGGCCTCCACACTCAGGTGAAGCCCCTCCTCCAGGGGCGCCCGGCGGCGAAACCAGGCGCTCTTTTTCCAGTTCTTGCACCGGTTGATGGTGAGACGCACCACCCAGGCCCGCTCCTGTCCGGCGTCGGGGAAGGCGCGCTCGTCCGTCACCAGCTTGAGCAGCACGTCCTGGCAGATGTCTTTGGCGTCGTCCATGTCTCCCAGCCAGGTAAAGCCGATGCGCAGAATGGCGTCGGCGTACCGCTCCACCAGGTACTGCGCCCGCTGTTCCTCCATGGCACTCCCTCCTTTCACCTCTATAACAACACAGCAGGGACAAATCTGTCAAAGGAAAGCGAAAAAAAACGGCCGCGGATGCGGCCGTTTTTCTCTTAGCCCGGCAGTGGGTAGTCGGTACCCTCAATGGTCACCGACGCCAGGGCCGTGGTGTCCACGATGCGGTTAAAGGTGTAGATAAACGCCCCTTGCTCCATGTCCACGAAGCCATAGGTGCGGTTGGAGACAAAGGCCTCCTCATCCTCCAGCACGTAGTCCGTGCCGTCGGCGTAGTGGAGTATGATCTGGTCGATATCGGAATCCACCGGCAGGCCCAGGGCAGGGGCGTTGATGCGGATACCGATGGGGGAGATGGTAATGGCGCCCTTCGCCAGCTCCACGCTGGCTGGTGCGCCGTTTTCCGGCAGGGCCACTGCCACCGTGGCCATATCCAGGCGGTTTTGACCGTCGCCGATGGACACCTGAAGGTTGGAAGCGTGGGTGATGAAGTCGGTGACGAAGTAGGTGCACAGCCAGAGCTCCGTATCGGTGGTGGAGTCGGTGTCCAGATAGTCTCTGCTGGCGGCGTTGGTCATGGCGAATACCGGGGCGTCCTCCGGCCACCACAGCTCCCCATCGGGGAACACCTCATACCCGGTCACCCCATTGGGGTTTTCCACCTTGTAGTAGAGCAGACCCGCTCCCACACTGGGATCGTACAGTCCGGCCTCTACCGTCAGGGTGTAGTCTCCGTACACCGCCTGTTCGCCCACGGCGAAGAGGTAGGGGGCCACCAGCTCCTGGGCCACGCTCTCGTCCAGGGGGAGCCGCTCCCAGGCCGGCATGTTGGTAATGAGTTTACCGTATTCGTTGTATTCCACGATGCCCTCATGGGAGTCTACATTCTCTCCAAAGAAGGCCTGGAGCATATTGGCGGGGTTTTCATAGCGGATGAAGCCCGCGGCGGCTACGGCGGCAGCCGCGCACAGGGCGGTAACAATGGCGGCCAGGGCAATGGCTCTGGACAGCCGGAAGGGTTTTCTGGTCTGGTTTGTCATAGCTTTGACCTCCTGCAGGATCTCCCCGGAGGCATGGAGGGAGGACACGGCCTCCCGATAGGTTTTCTTGTCAAACATCTTTCTCAGCCTCCTGAAGATCGGTTTTCAGCATAGCCCGGGCCCGCCGCAGGCGGGTTCGGACCGTGGCGCCTGGGATATGGAGGAGGGCGGCCACCTCGTCGCAGGAATAATCCTCGTAGTAGTGCAGGTAGATGGGGATCCGGTACTTGGCGGGCAGAGCCAGCACCGCGTCCATCAGGTCGCTGTGCTCCGGGCTGGGGAATGGGATGGCGGCGGTGTGGTCTTCAATGGGCTCCGTCCGCCGCCAGGGGGACAGCACCGCCTTTTTGCAGGCGTTGATGGTCACCCGCAGCAGCCAGTGCTTCACATGGTCCTCACTCTCAAAGACCTTATCCGCCCGGTAGAGCTTTAACAGGACTTCCTGGGTGATGTCGTCCGCCTCCGCCTGGCTTTTGGTGTAGTGGAACGCCAACCGGAAGATGGTGTCCATGTACCGCTGAGCCAGGAGGGTGAACTGTTGGTCTGTCATCATGGCGTTTCTCCTTGAAATGCATTTCACCTTCAATATCCTATTCCGGCGGAAAATGTTTCACAAGAGGGCAAAAAAAGGTCCGGCGCGGTGTTCCGCGCCGGACCTTTTCAGACTTGCTTACTTGTCGGGATAGAAGCCGGAGGGGGCTTCGGACAGGTTGATCATGATGTTCTTCATGTGGGTGTAGTGCTCCAGGATGACCTTGTGGGTCTCCCGGCCGATGCCGGAGGCCTTGTAGCCGCCGAAGGGGGCGCCCTCGGGGATGGAGTTGTAGGTGTTCACCCACATACGGCCGGTCTCGATGCCACGGGACACCCGGATGGCCCGGTTGATATCCCGGGTCCAGACGGCGCCGCCCAGACCGTACTCGCTGTCGTTGGCCATGGCGATGACCTCGTCCTCGTCGTGGAACTTGATGACGCAGGCCACGGGCCCGAAGATCTCCTCCTGAGCCACACGCATCTTGTTGTCCACATCCACCAGCAGGGTGGGCTTCATGAAGCAGCCCTTGGCCAGGTCGCCTTCCGTGGCGCGCTCGCCGCCGCAGGCCACCTTGGCGCCCTCCTGCTTGCCGATCTCGATGTACTGCAGGATCTTCTTCACCTGGTTCTCGTTGATCTGGGAGCCCATCTGGGTGTCAGCCTCCCAGGGCATGCCAACCTTAACGGCGTTGAAGCGCTTGGCGGCCTCCTCGATGAACTTGTCATAGATGGTGTCCTGTACGAAGACTCGGGAGCCGGCGCAGCACACCTGGCCCTGGTTGAACAGGATGCCCAGCTGGACGCCGTCCATGGCCATATCCCACTTGCAGTCGTCGAAGTAGATGTTGGCGCTCTTGCCGCCCAGCTCCAGAGTGGAGGGGATCAGGCGCTGCGCCGCCGCCAGGGCGACGTTGCGGCCCACCTCGGTAGAGCCGGTGAAGGCCAGCTTGCGGAAGCCGGGGTGGTCCAGGATGTACTGACCGGCCTTGGAGCCGGAGCCGGTGATGACGTTGAACACGCCGGCGGGGATCACGTCCTGGGTCAGGCGGGCCAGCTCCAGCACGCTCAGCGGGGTGTCGCTGGAGGGCTTGAACACGGTGCAGCAGCCGGCGGCCAGCACGGGAGCCAGCTTCCACGCGGCCATCAGGAAGGGGAAGTTCCAGGGGACGATCTGGCCGACCACGCCGATGGGCTCCCGCAGGATCAGGGAGAGGGTGGTGCCGTCCAGCACGTTGGCCGAACCCTCCTCCGCCATGATGCAGCCGGCGAAGTAGCGGAAGTGGCGGACGGAATAGGGAATGTCAATGGCCATGGTCTCACGGATGGGCTTGCCGTTATCCATGGACTCCACCATGGCCAGATGCTCCGCGTTCTGCTCAATGATATCGGCCACCTTGTAAAGGATGGCGGCCCGCTCATTGGTGGTGATGTTCTTCCAGGTCTTGAAGGCCTCCCAAGCGGCGTTGACGGCAGTGTCCACATCCTCCTTGGTGGCCTGGGCACAGGTGGCCAGCACCTCGCCGTTGGCGGGGCAGCGGGTGGTAAAGGTAGCGCCGTCGCTGGCGGGCACCCATTTGCCATTGATGTACAGACCATACTGTTCCTGAGTGAGCTTTTCCATGATGACACGACCTTTCAAAAAATTTGAAGTTATGGACGCATCAGTAAATATACTGGTGAGTTCAGCTTCAGTATAGCACCCTTTTTGAAAAAGTCAATGAGAAAATCCTAGAAAATACTATGATATTTTTTGACAATCTAAACCAATATAATGTAATGAGTTTGTGCTATTTTTAACAAAAAGAAACGAGCAAAAAGGACTTTCCTAACGGTCGAGGGGCAAATTGGGGGAAAGCGCTTGCCTTTTGGGCCGATGTGCCGTATGGTGGAGGCGACCCCGGGGAGCAACGATATCTGCCACAGCAAAGGATGGACTGCATATGGAAAACAAGAAGACTTTCGGCGCGTATATCTGCCGCTGCCGGAAGGGGCTGGGGCTGACCCAGAAGGAATTTGCCGACAAACTTTTTGTCACCGAGTCGGCAGTGAGCAAGTGGGAGCGGGGAGTTTCCCAAAGTTAAAGATACCACACCATTCCCACGCTGACTTTTGCTCAACCGATACAGCCGGAGGGCTGGATAACAAGAAAAGGCGGTATGCGCCCCGTGGAGGGGTAGCGTACCGCCTTTTCTTGTGGGGGTTTCCAAAGGGGGCAACGCCCCCATTTGGCACACGACTTTGCGAAGCAAAGTGTAGTGTGTTATACGCTCTGACGGCGTTGCCATGAAAATGCCGTTGCCACCGGGGAGGGCAAGGGCATTTGAAGCGGCAGGAAAACAGGGCTGTGCTTGTGTGGCGTGGAGCCGCAAGCGCAGGGCTGTTTTCATCAGCAGACAGGGCGTATATGAAAGCCCCCGTCCCTCGTCCTACGCTCCGACTTGTGGACAAAGTGTCCCGAAGTTGTGGCCACACTCCCGGGAAAGTAGCGGGACAGCGGGGAACCGTCAAGGCTGAAATGAATGGGTTTACACCCGGCCTTGACCGCCGCCCGCCGTCCCGCTGAATGGGTGAACAAGGCGGCCAATCCCTCAAAGTGCTTGGCCGATCTCTTTTTGATTTTGGAGCGTTTCTTCTCTCAAATTTGAAATGGGCGGGAAGCCATTTTAGGGCTTTCCCGCCTTGATTGCCCATCAGCAAAGACAGACGGGACTGTCAACGGCGGCGCATAAAATGCGCCGTTCATCTTGACCGTTGACTGGCTCGGCTGGCTTTGCTATCTTTATAGACTTAAAAAGGTTAATAACATATAACATCTCTTTCTACTTCTGTAATTATCTCTTTCGATATAGTGTTTACGTTAAGTAAATAAACTTCATTTAAACGAGGATTAAATATTCCTAAATTTTGGATGCTCTTATATATTTTTTGACCAGAATGTTGCCCCATTATCCAGTACATCAATAGTTGTAGTGTATGTTTATTAGTCGGTTTTGATTTACTCACTTTAAAATCCCACAAAGTATCGGCTGTAAGATAATCACCATCTCCCGAATTAACTGTTTCCGTATATCCATTAGGCTCAAATGTAAAACCGTCTTTTACAATAGGGCCGTAGTCTTCCCAAAATTTTACACTTCGTTGAACCATTATTTTTATGTTTTGTATAGTTTCTGCGTCTGGATTGATGTCATCTGCGCCCTTAGCCATTATTGCTCCCATCGGATTTCTAAACCATACATCATATGTTACTAATTTGCAGGCGTTTGTAATTGACTTCTCATCAATAGCTTTTATTCCAGCTAACAATTTACTTGCTTTTTTCATGGCATTTTTTTGTTTAAACAATTCTTCTGCCATTTTTGCGCCCATACAGGATATTTTAAACGCTTCTAAAAGTTCTGACCCCATTGCAAATCTTGTTAAATAGTCCACAGCCATTCCAACAACAGAAGCATGGATATTCTCGGTTTCAGATAAAATATGACCATCATCAATTTTATGTATCTCAAATTGAGATGGCTTTACATATCCTCCCCTCGGTTGTTTTATTTCGCTAATTCTTTTTGTAACTGAACTCATTTGCAAACGCTCCTCCTTTGGATAATCTTATATTTTATTCAAATAAATACCCGCCCATTTCAATGTCAATATTGACCACTATTTCATCTGGTGCATCAGACACAATGTATCCTCTTACAGCAACTATATCTTTCCCATCTTTATCATATATAGTTGGCATTATGTCTTGATGTATTTTCGCTTGTGTAAGAAACCTTAATAAATGATTTTTGTCCGTGTTGTGCCCCATTAAAACCACTTTTTTGTTTGATGCTTTATCTCTCAATCTTGCACACAATTTACCATTTTGATTGCTATATTCTTCAATATAACAAGATATTTTAACTAATTCTTTCATTGAATTTCTCCTAAATTTATCATAACACAAGACTTTTTCTCCTGAACAGTTCATGTTTATCCTGTCTGCTCAATCATCCTCTTCGCCAACTGCTGGAACAGGTCGGCAGTTTCTTCATCCATCGGCGTAAGCTGTCCGATCTGTCCAGCTATCATCGCCGTTACATCGTCAATGGAAAGCGGTTTTTGTTTCTGTTCCGCCAGTGCGTCCCGCATGGCTTGGAACATAGCGGCGGTCACAGCTTCTCCCGGCTGTTCCCCGTTGTCAATGTCTTTCTTAATGTCCCGCAGG
>NZ_JBQHUF010000018.1:0-38655 GCF_052065355.1 Flavonifractor sp. HCP28S3_F3 | reverse complement strand
CCGGAAATAGTCCTGGAGGAAAATACCGACATAGAAGCATGGGATGCGGTCATCGAAAATAACGATGAATTATTGGAAAAGTATATCGCAGGAGAACCAATCAGCCGGGAAGAACTTGCGCAGGAGGAACAGCGGCGGGTTCAAGACGCCTCCCTGTTCCCGGTCTATCATGGCAGCGCCAAAAAGGGCCTTGGCATTCAACCGTTGATGGATGCGGTGACAGGGCTGTTCCAACCGATTGGGGAACAGGGGAGCGACGCCCTATGCGGCAGCGTTTTCAAGGTGGAGTATACAGATTGTGGCCAGCGGCTCATCTATTTGCGGCTATACAGCGGAACGCTGCGCCTGCGGGATACGGTGGCTCTGGCCGGGAGAGAAAAGCTGAAAATCACAGAGATGCGTATTCCATCCAAAGGGGAGATTGTTCGGACAGACACCGCCCACAAGGGCGAAATTGTCATTCTTCCCAGCGACAGCGTGGGATTAAACGATGTATTAGGGGACCCAACCCGGCTCCCTCGTAAAAGGTGGCGTGAGGACCCCCTCCCCATGCTGCGGACGTCGATTGCGCCGAAAACGGCAGCGCAAAGAGAACGGCTGCTGGACGCTCTTACGCAACTTGCGGATACTGACCCGCTTTTGCGCTGCGAGGTGGATTCCATCACCCATGAGATCATTCTTTCTTTTTTGGGCCGGGTGCAGTTGGAGGTTGTTTCCGCTTTGCTGTCGGAAAAATACAAGCTTGAAACAGTGGTAAAGGAACCCACCGTCATTTATATGGAGCGGCCGCTCAAAGCAGCCAGCCACACCATCCATATCGAGGTGCCGCCCAACCCGTTTTGGGCATCCATCGGACTGTCTGTTACACCACTCCCGCTTGGCTCCGGTGTACAATACGAGAGCCGGGTTTCGCTGGGATACTTGAACCAGAGTTTTCAAAACGCTGTCAGGGATGGTATCCGTTACGGGCTGGAGCAGGGCTTGTTCGGCTGGAACGTAACGGACTGTAAGATTTGCTTTGAATACGGGCTTTATTATAGCCCGGTCAGCACGCCGGCGGACTTTCGCTCATTGGCCCCGATTGTATTGGAACAGGCATTGAAGGAATCAGGGACGCAGTTGCTGGAACCTTATCTCTCCTTCACCCTCTATGCACCCCAGGAATACCTTTCCAGGGCTTATCATGATGCGCCGAAATACTGTGCCACCATTGAAACGGCCCAGGTAAAAAAGGATGAAGTTGTCTTTACTGGCGAGATTCCCGTCCGCTGCATACAGGCATACCGTACTGATCTGGCCTTTTACACCAACGGGCGGAGCGTATGCCTGACGGAACTGAAAGGGTATCAGGCCACTGTCGGCGAGCCGGTCATCCAGCCCCGCCGTCCAAACAGCCGCCTGGACAAGGTGCGCCATATGTTCAGTAAGATCACTTGATACACCACAGCGAGGAAGGTTATTGCATTTCCCTGTCTTTCGTGGTAAAATGTAGTTGTAAACCACCAGAGAAACCAATCTAATTTTACCGTTGATAGCCATTTCCTTGATAGCCAAATGATAGCAAAAGTTCGGCAAGCCCATAGGATAAGGATAATAGGTATCAGGAAAAATCAAATGATATCAAATCTCCCAAACAAAAGCGTTTAGAATTAAGTTTCATTTTGCGAGTGGGAATGATTTCAGAGGCCCGGAAAAGCCTGATTTTACTGGGTTTTTGAGAGGTTAAGGCCCTTTGTGGCAACGATTTGGCAACACTTTTTCATTATTCATAAAAAGAGAGCTAACTGATTTTGATTAGTCAGTTAGCTCTCTTTTTATTTAATACCCTCTTAAATTATGCAGTAGGTCAGAAAGTTCTTGATTAAGAGCTATAAAGCTAAGGAGGTACTCTTCGGTAATCTCAAATTGCCTATTTCCCTCCTTTACTCTTTCTTTTGTCGCCAATGTCTGTTCGCCAGATGCGTTTGTAATGCGATAGCTATGAATAATTCGATTCCGCATTTTAATAATTTTGGCAAACAGTGTTTCAATTTTATCTCCGCATTTTGAAGTGATGACCTCATGAACACTTCCCTTGAGATGCCCTGATTCTAAGTCTATTAGATGACACCAGTCGTATTTATCCAAGTCATCACATCTGAGGATATTCTCAATTATAAATGCGTTATTTGAGTTAAAAACACAAATAGCACTCCCTAACAGTTCGCGGTATTGCTTACTAGGTAGAGATTGTCTCGTATAGCTTTCGTACATCTTGATTCCCTCGTGCTTTATCTTTCAATCAAACATCCTGTACTGGTAAATTACTAAGTTCCTGCGAAGGTACCTTTGCCCAGCATTTGGTCTTGTCAAACTCCGGATAGTGGTAGCGCCACTTGTCATAGTCCTCTTTGGAGATCTCGCCCGCCTCCAACATGGCAGCAGCCTGCTGCCAGGAACAGAGCATCTCGTGCAGCTGGGCGGCGTCCTTGTTCTTCCGCACATCCACCTTCAAACAGACTTCTCCATCCATCTCGCTGATCTTGAGCCCGTAGTTATCCTCCAGGGTAAACAGGGTGTGCATGAGCCCCACATAGGAGTCTATGTCCGGGACGGAGAGCGCATGGGGAGAGACATCCAGTACCTGGGCTAGGGTAGCAGTCAGGTCTGCCTTTGGGGTTCTTGATCCTGTTTCATACTGCGCCAGGCGCACATCAGCGGACTTCTCCGGGAAGCCCAGCGCCATACCGAGATATTTCTGCGTCATCCCCCGCAGGAGACGGAAAAAGTGAATCCGTTCGCCAATCGCCATATCATCAACTCCAATCGTTGGTTGTCCTTAGGAAAAGCATAGCAGAAATGCTTAGTGAAGTCAAGAGAATCCTAAACAATTTTATTTAATTTATTTTGCGTACTGCGATTGACATAAGCTATTATGCTTAGTATAATGACAATAGACTAAGCATAATAGCTTAGAATCAATAAATAAAAAAGAACTGCCGCAATTCCCGGTTATACATCCGGGAAAAAAGTGGCGGACGAAAGTGAGGAGGCATTTATGGAACACAATATCCATCCGCAGCAGCCATCAACGAAGAAAGGAAGGTATTTTCAATGCAGGCACAAAACTTTATGCGCGTGGAGGAAGTGGCCCAGGAGCTGGGCATCTCCAAGTCCCACGCCTACAAGGTGATCCACAAGCTCAACGCCGAACTCCGGGACAAGGGCTATCTG
Organism: Flavonifractor sp. HCP28S3_F3; assembly: GCF_052065355.1. Lineage (NCBI taxonomy): Bacteria > Bacillati > Bacillota > Clostridia > Eubacteriales > Oscillospiraceae > Flavonifractor > Flavonifractor sp. HCP28S3_F3. The sequence goes on along the minus strand of NZ_JBQHUF010000018.1, from coordinate 35,442 downwards.
ACCATCTCCGGGCGGGTCAACCGGAACTTTTTCATGGAGAAGTTTTGCTACGGCAAGACGGGAAAGGAGGACTAATCATGGCAGTCTACAAGGAAGAAAAGACCAACACCTGGCGGGCGGTCTATCGCTACACTGACTGGAACGGCGAGCGCAAGCAGACCCAGAAGCGGGGCTTCAAGACTAAACGGGAGGCGCAGGCCTGGGAGCGCGAACAGCTCAACAAGGCCAGCGCCGACCTGGATATGACCTTCAGGAGCTTCGTGGACCTCTACACAGCGGATATGAAGACCCGGCTTAAGGAAAACACCTGGGCTACCAAGGACCACATCATCCGTACCAAACTGCTGCCTTACTTCGGCAGGCTGAAAATGTGCAACATTACCGCCCAGCAGATCATCACCTGGCAGAACGAGATGCTGAACCATAAGGACGAGAACGGCAAGCCCTACTCGCCTGTATATCTCAAGACGGTTCACAATCAGCTCAGCGCCATCTTCAACCACGCGGTTCGGTACTACAACCTCCGGGAAAATCCCTGCAAGAAGGCGGGCAGCATGGGCAAGAAGAAAAACCGGGAGATGATGTTCTGGACCAAGGAGCAGTACCTGAAATTTGCCGAGGTGATGATGGACAAGCCACTGTCCTTCTACGCCTTTGAGATGCTCTACTGGTGCGGTATCCGGGAGGGGGAGCTGCTTGCCCTGACCCCGGCGGACTTTGATTTTGAGAAGCGCACTGTTACCATCAACAAATCCTATCAGCGGTTGAATGGCCAGGATTTAATTACCACTCCCAAAACCGAAAAGAGTAATCGGGTCATCACCATGCCGCAATTTTTAGCCGAGGAAATTCAGGATTACATCAAAATGCTTTACGGCATCGGGCCAGATGACCGAATGTTCACCATCACCAAGAGCTATCTCCACCGGGAGATGGACCGAGGAGCCAAAGAAGCCGGGGTACCGCGCATCAGAATCCACGATATTCGTCACAGCGCGGTTTCACTTCTCATCGACATGGGATTCTCTGCCACGGCCATCGCGGACCGGGTGGGCCACGAGAGCATCGACATCACTTACAACTATGCGCACCTGTTTCCGTCTAAGCAGGCGGAGATGGCAGATAAATTGAACATGGAAAGGAGCAATTAAAAATGTCAGCAAAGAATTTGGACAAGCACAACTGTTGGAGGAACAAGACCGTGGCTTTTCGGGTCTCTCCGGAGGAGGACGCCCAGATCGAGACGGCGGTGAAGCTCACCGGACTGACCAAGCAGGATTATATCATCCGGCGGCTGCTCTGCCGAGATGTGGTAGTGCAGGGCAACCCCAGAGTCTACAAGGCGCTGCGGGATCAGCTGGCCGCTGTGCTGGACGAGCTGCGCCGGATTGAAGCCGGACAGAGCGTGAACGACGAGCTACTTGATACCATCCAGATGATCACTACTATTATGAACGGGATGCAGGAGGACTTTGCCTATGACCGATGAAAAAAAGAAAATGACCGCCCATGGTTCATCTGTTGGCGCAGATGATGGGCAGTCAATCTCTCAAAATTCCAAGACCACTATACCAGACCCGGACGAAAAAAACAATTCCCCGGAAAGAGATTTGGAGGAACTTTACCAGAAGATGCGCCGCATGAGCGACCCGGTTTACCTGCATACTGTGACCCTGGACGAGCTGCTGGACAATGTGTTCGAGGGCAAGTCTGCGGTGATTGAAAACCTGCTCTACACGGGAGCTTACATCCTTGCCGGAGCGCCCAAAATCGGCAAGTCCTTCCTGGTGGCTCAGATTGCCCACCATGTCAGTAGCGGGCAGGACTTGTGGGGCTACAAGACCCATCGGGGGACTGTTCTCTACCTAGCGTTGGAGGATGACGAGAGCCGGTTGCAGCGCCGGATGTTCCGAATGTTCGGGGTGGAGGGGACAAGCTCCCTCCACTTCGCCACCAACGCTAAGATGATTGGCGGCGGCCTGGATGAACAGCTGGAAAAGTTTGTTCGGGAACACAGCGATACCAAACTCATCGTCGTTGACACCTTGCAAAAAGTCCGGGAGGCGGTGAGCGACAGTTACAGCTACTCCAGTGACTATGAGGTGATCGGCAAGCTGAAACAATTTGCTGACCGATATGGCGTCTGTGTCCTGATCGTCCACCACACCAGAAAGCAGCCTGCGGGGGATAGTTTTGAGATGATTTCCGGTACAACCGCTTGCTGGGCTGTGTGGATGGTGCGCTCCTCCGCCACCGTCGCGGAAAGAAAAAGATGGGGTGGTATTTTGCCACCCTATCTTCAAGGAGGATGCCCCATTTTAGGGCACCCTAAAAGTATCAGAGGATGTCGCGATTCACGACACCCTATGCCCCGAAACAGGGCACCGGGTACAGGGGCAAAAAGCGTTCGGAGAACGCGCAGCCACAGAATGAAATTCTGTGTTCAAAAGGGGCTTGGGGGCGTTGCCCTCAACAAGCAGTTTGTGGCAAATGGATAGCCACAAGCATTGCTTGCCAATCTTTTGTGTAAAACTCAACCTCAAGAGGTGATGAACATTACACGCAAAATTGCCTTTCAAAATTGTAATGTTATTGAAAGGCACTTCGATATGAACTTTTCGTGATTCATTGTAGGATATAGTCATGCCGCACAGAAGAAAACGTAGCGGCGAGAAAGGCTGAGTATCATGATGAAACGAAAATTCCTTGTGGCAGTGCTGTTGCTTTCTCTTGCAGCATCAACGCTTACCGGCTGTGGACAAAGTTCCAAACCTGAGATGGAAAACGATCAGCCCACGGTGTATCAGTCTCTGGAAGATAGCCTGTCTGTCATGCCGGCCTTTGAGGCCACGGATCTGGAGGGAAACCCGGTCGATGAAAGCATTTTTGAAAATGCAGACATCACGGTTGTAAACTGTTGGGGTACCTTCTGCACTCCATGCATTGACGAAATGCCGGATCTGGCAGAGTGGGCTAAGGAGATGCCGGATAATGTCCAGATTGTTGGCATTGTTTGCGACTACAACGAAGGTTGGGAAGGTGAGGCCAACATACGGCAGGCAAAACAAATTTGTGAGGAAGCCGGGGTCGATTTTGTTCAGATCGTTCCAGATAAAGCCCTACAGGAAATCCAGCTTGGCATCCTTGTATATCCAACAACGTTTTTTGTAGACAATTCGGGTCATGTCGTTGGTGAAATCATTGAAGAGGCCAACATTGAGAAATATAAGGAGGAAGTAACTTCTTATCTGGAGAACCAAAGTAATGAGGTTCAGGACCATGCGTGACTTTATAAGAAAGCGGTCACGACCTGTGTGTGCTTCTCTTTTGCTGCTGATCGCAGCTGGATTTATCGCTGCGGGTGTTAACAGAGGGGAAACCTTGCTTGTTTTCAATAAAGCAGTAAATATTTGCATGGAATGCATTGGGCTGGGGTGATTCGCTATGAAACTGACACATTCGGTCAAACGAAAACTATTACAGATCATTGCCTTTGGATTTTCCAATCCCTACATTGGGAATTTTGCAAAGGGTAGAATTTATCAGGGCAAATGGAAGAACTTTTGCAACCCCGGTATGAACTGCTATTCCTGTCCGGCAGCACGGCTGGCCTGTCCCATCGGCGCTATGCAGGCGGTGTCAGATTCTATGAATTTTAATTTCAGCTTCTATGTGGTTGGCATCATTTTGGCGGTAGGCACAGTTTTGGGGCGCTGGGTCTGCGGATTCCTTTGCCCTTTTGGATTGATTCAGGAGATCATTGCCAAAATTCCGGTTCCGAAAGTAAAACTGCCCAAGGCATTGACCTATGTGAAATATGTTGTTTTGGTGCTGTTTGTTCTCGTTTTTCCGGTTGTCATCACCAATTATGCGGGCGTCGGGAAACCAACATTTTGCGAGTTCATTTGCCCGGCGGGAACATTGGAAGGTGGTATTCCACTGCTTCTGATGCGCCCGGATCTGGCGAAAGCGATTGGTGCGTTGTTTTCTCTGAAAGCAGCGATTTTGCTGGGGACGCTGGCGGGATGTATGTTCATTCCCCGCTTCTTCTGCAAACTGCTATGCCCCTTGGGGGCCATCTATGGACTGCTCAACAAGGTCAGTCTCTATCATCTGAATGTAGACAAGGAACAATGCGTCCGTTGCGGCAAGTGTGCAAAAATCTGTCCGATGGATGTTGATCCAACAAAAACGCCCAACAGCTGTGAGTGTATTCGCTGCGGAAACTGTGCGTCGCAATGCCCAACCAAGGCTATTTCACTTGGCTTTCGACAGAAAACAGAAAATGCACAAAGCAGGGAAAGTGACGCAGGCAGAACTCTATGAAACAGAAAAATGTAAGTTGGAAACGCCATCTTCTGTGATGGCGTTTCTTTTATGCGTCCAACAGAAACATGACTCATCTATCTTTTGAGCATCAGGAAATATCCTTGCGGGGATTGATTTTGCCACATATAATAGAATTAAACTTTCATGTCAGCATAATTGGCATACTGATGATTGAGCAGAAGCCAATTTAGGAGGCGATATAATGAATCGAATTATGATCGTGGATGATGCAGAAACGATCCGAAAGGAACTGGCATCGTTTTTAGAGAGTTGTGGATATAAGGTATCTGCTTTGGAAAATTTCAGTCATGTAGTGCAGGATATTCTCCAGGAAAAACCAGATCTTATACTGTTGGACATCAATTTGCCTTATGCGGACGGGTATCATATTTGCCGCGAGCTGCGTAAGAAATCCGATATTCCTATTTTGGTGGTCACCAGCCGGAACAGTGAAGTGGATGAGCTGATGAGCATGAATTTGGGAGCAGATGATTTTATTGCAAAACCTTACAATTTGCACATTCTGGAAGCGAGGATTTCTGCTATTTTACGCCGGTCCCAAAATGCGCAAACAAGAGATGTCATTGAATACAAAGGTTTATCCCTCGATTTGCTCAGTGGAACCGTCTCTTATCAGGGAGAAAATGTACTTCTGACCAAGAATGAGCTAAAAATGCTTGCCTTTCTGATCCAGCATCAGGGAAACATTGTTTCGCGAGATGACCTGATGGAATATATGTGGAGTTCCGAGGCTTTTATTGATGATAACAATTTGTCTGTCAATATGACAAGGCTCAGGAAAAAGCTGGAACAGCTTGGTTTTCCGGAAACGATCGAAACCCGAAGGGGGTTGGGGTATCAGCTGCCATGAAAGGAAAAGAATTTCTGAAGGATCATTTCGCTTTTTTAGTGGTGAACGGATGTGCCTTTTTCCTGGTTGCAGCTATCCTGTCGGTGCAGGGGATACGTTTTCTTACGATTTTTGTTTTATTCTTTGTCTGGTTCGTTCCGCTGCTTAGCTATATGGCCATACAATTCTGCCGTGAGAAGCGTTTCTTGGACGAACTGGACAGCCTGTCGCAAAGCCTGGATCAGGTGTATCTGCTGTCGGAAGTAATTACACCGCCCACCTATGCTGAGGGACAAGTGTACTACCGGGCTTTGAAGCGAGCGGGCCGCAGTATGCTGGAGCGGGTAAATGAGTACGCTGCCGCACAAAAAGAATATCAGGAATATGTGGAAACATGGGTTCACGAGATCAAAACCCCCATCGCTTCTGCGCAGCTGATTATCGATAACCACAAGGATCATATAACTCGTGCTATCCATACGGAACTGAGGCAAATAGATGACTATGTGGAACAGGCACTCTACTATGCGAAAAGCAGTACGGTGAATACCGATTATCAAATCCGTCCATGTGACCTGGCTCAGTTGACCAAGGACGCTATTACACGAAATGCGTCGGACCTGATCCGAAAGAACTTTTCCGTAGAGGTATCCCAAGTGTGCGGTATTGTGTATACTGATTCAAAATGGATTGCCTTTATTCTAAATCAGCTCATTGGAAATGCTTTGAAATACTGCCGGGAAGAAGAACGAAAGCTGCAAATATCTTCCCGAACGGAGAAAAATTGTACTGTCCTTTCTGTTTGGGATAATGGGATAGGAATCCCGGTACAAGATCAGTCCAAGGTGTTTGAGAAAGGTTTTACAGGAGAGAACGGCAGGCGCTTCGGCAAGTCTACCGGGATAGGTCTGTATCTCTGCAAAAAGCTGTGCGGATGTCTGGGAATTGGCATCACATTGGAATCAGAAGTGGGGAAAGGTACTTCTATCCATTTGATTTTTCCCATTGGTGAACTTCATTCAGCAGTAAAAGGCTCTCGCTGATGGGCGGGAGCCTTTTCTTGCAAAACTGTAATCTCCGTGAAAGACAAACCAATAGGATAACAGCTGCTGGGCTGATATACTGTGGTTGTAGCAAACAATGGACGATTCGCGGAGGTTATTATGATGAAGAAAAAAGTTTCGCTTATTCTAGTTGCTGTTTTGGCCGTTGTGATCTGCATGGCCCTTTTGGTGAATTATAAAACGGATAATCTGGGCCAACCGGCGATCTGCGCTTCCATCGATGAAAATGGAAACTGCACAGGAACAGCTACCACTTTTGCTGCTGATGTGAAGCAGGTCGTTTTTGTGTGTCAGCGGAAAAAGCCGTTTATCGGCAATGCAACGATCAGTTGGTACAGCGACAACGATAACAACACCCCCATCAAAACCGAAACGGTTTCTGCCAATAAAGCAGGCTACTATGTATCTACCTTCTCGCAAGAGGACGGGTTGACGACCGGAGATTATCACGCTTATATTGATATTTCTTATGCCTTGGGCAGTTCCAAAGCTGTTGCAAACTTTACCGTAGAGTAATTTTTGGAGGAAGATATGAAGCCGATTTTGAATGTAGAAAAAGTCGAAAAATACTATGGCAGCAAAAGCTGCTTAACCAAAGCACTCGATCAAGTTAGTTTCCAAGTGAACAGAGGCGAGTTTGTGGGGATCATGGGGCCCTCCGGCAGCGGAAAGACCACACTGCTTAACTGCATCTCGACGATTGACACGGTATCTGCGGGTAAAATTCTGATCAATGACCGGGATATTACGCAATTGAATTCCAAGCAGCTGGAAGCCTTCCGCCGCGACGAGTTGGGCTTTGTTTTTCAGGATTTTAACCTCTTGGACACACTGACCGCATACGAAAACATTGCGCTGGCTCTCACGATCCAGAATGTACCGGCAAGCAAAATTGATGTATCGATTCGTGCCGCGGCAAAGACACTGGGGATTACGGATGTGCTTCAGAAATATCCCTATCAGATGTCCGGAGGACAGAAGCAGCGCGTGGCATCTGCTCGCGTTCTGGTGAAAAATCCTTCGCTGATTCTGGCTGACGAGCCTACCGGTGCGTTGGATTCCAAATCCTCCCGTATGTTGCTGGAGTCGTTTGAACAGATGAACCAGGAATTGCAGTCTACGATTCTGATGGTGACCCATGATTCGTTTACTGCCAGCTATGCGCATCGCATTCTGTTTATCAAGGATGGCAGGCTGTTTAATGAGATCGTTCGCGGCAATGCATCCAGAAGGGAGTTCTTCAACCAGATTATAGACGTGGTAACCTTGCTGGGAGGTGACACCGCAGATGTTTTATAAACTCTCCGTGAGCAATGTGAAGAAGAGCATTCAGGATTATGCCATTTACTTCTTGACTTTAACCGTAGCGGTGTGCATCTTCTATGTGTTTAACTCAATTGACGCCCAAAAGAATGTGCTGACCGGAAGTGCTGTCTCTGAGAGCTTTCTGAACAATATGGATTTTGCCATGTCCCTGCTCTCTGTTTTTGTAACCATTGTGGTGGCAGGATTGGTGCTTTATGCCAATAATTTCCTTGTGGGCCGCCGTAAGCGGGAATTTGGAATTTATATGACATTAGGAATGTCAAAACTGCGAATTTCCGGAATTTTGCTGCTGGAAACGCTGTTGGTTGGCTCTATCGCTCTGGGTGCCGGGCTGATTTTAGGCTTTGTTTTGTCCCAGGGCATGGCCCTGTTCTCATCCTATCTTCTTAATATCGAGATTGCACAGTTTCAACTTGTTTTTTCCGCAAAGGCGGTGGGCAAAACGGTTCTTTGCTTTGGGTTGGTTTTTGTGGTCGTGATGTTCTGCAATCACATTGTGATTTCACGTTATCAGCTGTCCCAACTATTGTGTGCGGCCAAAAAGAACCAGTCGATTCAAGTAAAAGATCCGAGGCTCTTGGTTGGATTCCTGGTGCTGTCAGTCTTAATCCTGGCATCAGGCTATGCACTGGTACTGGCGGTAGGCATGAATCCTCTTGACCCGCTTTTCCTGGCGGCAATCGTAATTGGAGCAGTGGGAACCTTTTTGTTTGTTTACAGTCTGTCGGGAGCGCTGCTATTTTTTATGAGCCGCAACCGCAAAGTATATTGCAAAGGATTAAACATCTTTGTTTTGCGGCAGTTAAACAATAAAATTGTAAGAAATTTTGTTTCGATGTCTATGATCAGCTTCCTGCTGTTTTTGGCGATCAGCATTTCTCTGAGTATGTTTACCTACCGCAGTAATTTGGAAAGAATGCTGGATGGAAATCTGAATTTTGACGTTTCAGGAACGGTTTCCATTTACAACCAAGAGGACCGGGAAAAAGATCTTCGAGCGTTAATCAACCAAAACCAAGCAGGGATCGTTCTTGACGATAAAACGCAATTTGCTCTGTATAAACGTCGTTCTGTTGATACCTCCATGAGCGAGCTCCTTGCAGATCATCTGTCTGCACGTCAAAAGGAAAAAATTCAAAAATCGGTGTATGGGGCTTCCAACATCGCAGGAAAGACCAATGTGCTTACCAGTTCGGAATATAACCAGATTCGAGGTTTGCTGGGAGAGGACCCCATCCCGCTGACAGATCAGGAAATCCTGGTTGTGTCCAACTACGACGATAACGGTGTTCTGACAGAGTATATCCGCGACGTGGGAACTGTGCAGCTTGCCGGAGTTACCTATCGGATCAAAAACGATGCTCCGATTGTGGAAAATATCATGACAGGCAGCAGCGTCAGCTACTTTTATCTGATTGTCCCGGACAGCTTTACCGATTTCCGTGACGCGCCCGAAGAACAGCGGATCAATTTTGTCTGCACCGGAAACGATGCTGAAAGAGCTGAACAAAAGGCGGCGCTCACCAAACTGCTTGAATATTACGAAACCTTGAGCCGTAATGGGCAGGCAACCGTGGAGCCTATTGCAATTTATGGTGTCACAAACGATCAGTTTCAAGCAAATATCTATGGATCGGCTGCCAGCCTGATTTTTATCGGTATCTATCTGGGACTGATTTTCCTGATTGCGTCGGTAGCGGTATTGGCCATTCAACAGCTTTCAGAAGCAAGCGAGAGTATTGGTCGCTATCGTGCCTTGCAAAAAATGGGTGTACCGGACAAGCTAATCCAGCGGTCGGTTCTGCAACAAATTTTGTTTTACTTTGCATTGCCTTTAGGACTCGCCATAGTGGATTCCGCATTTGGGATTCGCGTGATGGGAGAACGATTCAACCAATTCCATCTGAGCGTTTTTAATGGTGTGTCTCTGATTGCCATGATCATTTTCGCATTTATCTTTTCCGGGTATTTGTATGTGACCTATAAAGGATACCAAAATGTGATTGCGAAAACTCACAGTATAGGGTAATTTGGATCATTGCTCAATACGAATAAAGAACGGCAGAACAGGGAGGACCTCCTTGTTTTGCCGTTCTAATTCTGTGTGTCATTGTTCTTTGATATATCGGTCTTTTAAAGGAGTTCATCAGCGAAGCAATTTAGTGAATAGACTTGAAACCATTTGCTAAGAAACTTTTGACATGCTATAATTATACTAAAGGAAATAAGGGAGATACAAGTTCTTGGCAACACCATGGCAACAAAAAATCAGATAGCCTCTACTATCGGAATAATGAGAAGAATACCAATACTCTGAGCTAAACCCCATAAGCAAATCTGTTTAGAAAACTTCTGGCAGGAGCGAGTGGGAGTAATTTTTCCCTTCGGGGCAGCATAAATAAAGAGCTGACTGATTTTGTCAAAATCAGTCAGCTCTTTTTATTCTGCCGTGAAACTCTCGGCAAAAGAGTAGATTTATGATCTGCCATGTAATATACTGTCCTTACATGGGCGAAAGACAGACTGTATATCCCGAGCGGAGCGTGCGTATTGTGATCCTTTCCTATTTCAGCGGCAAAATGAGGGGAGAGAATTTCTATGGGTACCACCGTAAGTAGCCTTCAGATCATTGGGACTACAGAGGATGCAGTCAAAACCGCTTTGCCCAAGGCTGTTGTGGGCAAGTGGTCGGAGCGCTTTGTCACAGCCTGTCCCGGCGAGCTGATCTTTGCCCAGTTGGAGAGAAAGGCCGGGTGGCTTTCCAAAAAACTGGACTGTACTGTGCTGTCTGTCTCTTTATTTGACAGCGATGCCCTGTCGCTGGTGCTCTATGTCTCCGGTAAGCGTACGGCGCGCCATATGGTCAATCCCGAGACGGGAGAATGTGTATTGGGAAATGCCAACGCATTTTGTGCCGGACTGGATCTGGAGCCTCAGATTGCTCCTCTTTTAAAGCGGCTTTTCACAGAATCCGATCAGGAGGAAAAGCTGGACATCCTCTCCACTTTGCTGGGCGCGCCTCTTTTTGTGCGCTGGGATGACTCATTTGAAACGATGACCATCCAACCTCCGGACGAAAGTCCTCTGCGGGCCTGGGCGGCGGCACATCCCTTGCCGCCCAGGATCAAAAACCAGACCCGCATGGAGCTTGTGCAGGAGATCGGGGAGCGGATGCCCGGCTATGGCAGTGAGGCTTTCATTTTGCGGCCGCTGGCCTATGCCAGCGAGAGGTACAGGGAAATATTCTGCTGCGCCCCGGGTACTGTGGTGGGATATGACTGCAGCGGCGGAGAATGGGCGCGTTGGGACGGGGAAGGACGGCTCTGCCTCACTCCTTTGATGGAGGAGGGGCTGGAGAACCTGTCGTATGCTCAAGCGGATGGACGGCTGCTGACGTTTTCAAGCATTTACATAGAGGACACGCCTGGCTGCTATTCGGTAGGGGCAGCCACCCTCGTTTCAGATTCCGCCGGACTGATCCCGGTGCCCCTTTCTCTCACACCGGATGACGACAGAATGGCGGCAAACAAATGTTATCTTCTGCCAAACGGCGACTTTTTGGCGTGGCTCTGTCCGCTGTATGAAAGAAATGGACTACTCCGGGAGGAGGTCATACGCTGTTACGGTGCGGACGGCGGCTGCCTTTGGGAGCGGAAAGGCGTGGTGAGCAGCATTGCGGTGATTGGTGAGCACATCTACCTGCATGCCGCCGGAAAACTGCACTGCCTGACCCTGACGGGGCAATCCCTATATTCTGTTGAGTGCCCTTGTGAAGGCCCTCTTTTGAAATCAGGTGCTTACCTGTATCAGCTGGAGCGCAAAGGATATCGCGAGGATGATATCCTCCATCGATATACACTGGACTTGCGGGACGCGGGATGTATCCCGGTGCCCTGTCTGTCCAGCATGGATATTTCGCCGGATGGGAGGTTCCTTTTCTGTGCGGGCTACGCCTCCGGGCTCATGGTCATAGACCTGGATGAATTCAAGCTCCGAAAGGAACTGCACAGCATGGAAAAGTTCTATTGTGCTATGGCGGATGGGAAAAACCGCCTCTGGGTTCATAGCGGCGGCTATTTGACATGCTACTCCTCCGACCTGGATCTGCTGTCCCGTCACCGCCTGGGGGGAGATATCCTGGATCACACGCTGAACCGAGCGGGAGAGCTCTGTCTTGCCGCCTATCAGCGGAACAAGTATTTGCTGCGCGTATACCGATTCTATTGAATCAAGTCCCTTGGCTTGTCTTGGAAGGAGAAAATGTGTATGACCTTGTTGGAGCAGTGCCAGATCTGGAACGACAATGACGAGTATCAGAAGATCATAGACGCCATTGAGGCCGTCCCGGCGGAGGAGCGTACGCCGGAGCTGGACAGCGAACTGGCCCGGGCGTATAACAATGCGGCTGATGTGGGAGACCGGGAGCTTTTTGAAAAGGCCATCGCTCTGTTGAAACCCCACGAGGCATATTTTGCCGGCGACCACAAATGGAACTTCCGGATGGGCTATGCCTACTATTATTTGGACCAGGAGGGTCCGGCGCTGCATTATTTTGAGCAGGCGCTGGCGGCCCGGCCGGGGGACCGGGATACCCAGGGACTGATCGACGACTGCCGCAGCCGTCTGGCCTTTCCACGCTTCCGCAAGAATTTCCGGACGCGTACCGTAGAAGCATGGGTGGCCTTCCAGCGGGAGGAGGGCGACCTCCGCCGTCTGCTGGATCGGGAGGACCGGCAGGCCGCAGGGGAGGAGCTGGTCGCCCGGTGCCAGGAGATCCTGCATACTGCCTTTGCCGATGTGGCTTTTGAGCTGGGCTTCAACGGGGAGAAATATGAGCTGATCCTGAGCCCGGAAGGGGATAAGGCCAAGCTGTTTGAACTGGTGTATTTTTGCCGCCGCGCCCCCGCCTCCATTCTGGAGCACTGGAACATCTGCGTAGGGCGGCAGACCTCCCGCGGCTTTTCCCTGAAGCTTGGGGATTGTGAGGTCTCCGGCAAAGATGTACAGGTTTGGGTGGAGAAGCGGGAGGAGCGGGAAGCCGCCCTGACCCTCTACTGCGAAAAGCTGCTCCCTGTGCTGGCGGAGGACGAGGGCAGGGCTTGATGGATGCTCTCCAACCTCACCGACCAGGTGTTGGGTGAGATCGCGGCCATGTCTCTCATTCACGGCTTCCAGGTGGTGGACCGCCCTGCAGAAGGCCCCTCTATTTTGCTGGAGGATCTGCCCAAGACGCTGGAATCCATGGGCCTGTTCCCGTATAACGACGCGGAGAACTACCTGGAGAGCAGCTATCTGGCCTACCAGAAGGAACCGGTGAAGGACCCGGAAGCCGACTGGCGCCTGGACGTCTATGCCGGTTCTACCCGACTGCCCGGTCTGATCAATGAGTACATGAGCAATGAGAACGAGATCATGGATGCCTACCACGCCGACGGAGTGGCGGCGGGCTTCTTTTGCTATCCGCTGGACGGCTTTGACGGCGCCGACCAGGCCCGGAAGGTGCTGGATTTCCGGGATGCGTTGGAGGCCGCTGTCCTGGAGCGGGCGGGGGAGGACGCTGTGACCTTCCTGGGCGGAGCCAGCGGCGTCATCTGCGGCTATCTGGATTTTATCGCCTGGGACCTGCGGGCGGTGCTGGACGCGGCGGCAGACTTTTTTGCCCGCAGCCCGCTGCAGTGGGCCAGCTTCCACAGCTTCCGCCGGACGGTAGGCACCGTGCGGCTGCTGGACCGGACAGAGGAAGAGGCTGAGGTAGACGGGGAGACCGGCTCTCTGCTCACCCGGGCTGATATTGAGCAGCTGGAGTCCTTTGACAACGGGAGCAGCGGCTACTTCTATAAAATGCTGGACTACCTGGAGCAGTTCATCCAGAAGGGGATAGAGGAGGATCGTTTTACCCAGCGGCAGGCCCAGTCCGACCTGCAGATTGCGCTGTGGTATTCCTTTGCTTGCAACAACATCGATGAATATGAGTTTTATGACCGGACCGTCCGCTGGATGCCGTCCTCGGAGGACCGGGCCAAGGGCTGCGGTACCTGGTACTACCGCTATTCCGTGGCGCTGATGTACTGCGGCATGCTGGAGGAGGCTGTCCGCTATGCCGAGCAGGGCGCCCTGGAGGAGCCGGACTATCCCTGGATCTGGCTCCAGGTGGGGAAGCTCCGCAGCCACAGCGGGGACAAGGCTGGGGCTCTGGAAGCGGTGGAACATGGCCTTGCGCTGGAGCCCGGCGACCATGAATTCCTGACCCTGCGGGAGGAGATCCGGGCGGGAGCGGCCCTGGAGGAGATGGAGTACCACTGGATCGACCCGGAGTGCGACCGCAGACTGCAGGACGGTCTGGACGAGGGAGCGGACGCCAAGCTGCAGGCCATCTCCTGTATCAACGTGGATCCGGCGGGGCTGGAGCGGTTCCGAGCGCTGTTTCCGGCGGAGCTGGAGAAGGCGGGACCTTATCGTGGATTCCGCTATACAGTTCAGGGCCGGCCGGTGGAGCTGGTGTTCCGGATGAATGAGGCGGGGCTGTCCAAGCTGAAGACAGATTGGCTGGAAGGCCTGAAAAACGCTCTGGACAGTGGACGCTGGCGCACCTACACCATACCGGAGGGTGAAGGACTGCTGACCGCGGTCCATGTGTACCTGAACTATGAGCTCCTTCTGATCTACCGGCTCCGGACGGAGGAACGGCGCTTCCGGGTACTGCTCCATGCCGACGGGACGGAGGGCGGCTGTGAGCTGGAGGAGCTGGAGCCGGTCACGGCACCGGAGGCTTATACCGCAGAAGAGATGGAGGTATTGGAAGGGCACATCCAGGCCCACTTCGGCGCCTTTGAAAATGTATTCCACGAGCTGACCTCCCCGGACATCCACGTGGATATCTGCGTGGTGCCACCCTCTGAAGAGCGGGACTACTATACCCTGGTCACCATGGGCATGGGGGCTCACCGGATGAACGTGCCGGAGGAACTGGCGGAGTACCGGCTGGAGCGGGCGGAGCTGGCTATCGCCTTGCCCAGGGACTGGAAGCTGGACAGAGGCTCCATGGAGGACGAGCGGTGGTATTGGCCGGTCCGTCTGCTGAAGGTACTGGCCCGCCTGCCCGGAAACAACGATACCTGGCTGGGCTGGGGCCACACGATGGACCATGAGGAGCCCTTTGCGGAGAACACCAAACTGTGTTCCGCCATGCTGATCGGTGCCCAGGGCGTAGGGGAGGACGGCGCGGTGTGCACGCTGTCCAACGGGGAAGAGGTCAACTTCTACCAGGTGATCCCCCTCTGCCGGGAGGAACTGGAATTCAAACTGGCCCATGATGCCGACGAGCTGCTGGAGAAAATGGGTCAGGTCAGCTTTGTGGTGCAGCCTGACCGTCCCTGCGCCCTGTTCATGCCCGGTGCGGACGAGAACGTGATGGACGAAGGGGAGTGGCACCTGCAGAGCATCCGGGAGAAAAAGCTGCCGGTAGAGGAGCTGACCGCCTTCAACCACATGGCTATCTACTTGCGCTGGTGCCTGGAGCACGATCTGATGGGCCTGCCCTTCCTGGAGCAGCACTGGGACGCGGTGCGGAGGTTCCAGGCGGACCCGACCCACACCGATCTGCGTGTTCTGATCCGGGACGAGCTTGGCGGTACGCTGCGCCACGACTACTTTGACGAGCAGGGTCAGGCCTTTTCCCAGTACTACTATGGGGACGGGAGCGCACCCTATTTCCCCTCGGACATCGATGACTATGCCCTGCGCTATTTCGGCCCCGAGCGCTACCACTCCGACGAGTTCCAGGACGAGGCCTATCTGTTCATTCCCTTTGACGAGGCCTATTATCAGGACATGGCGGAGATCATCCGTCAGCGCTGGGAGTGCTGGCAGCGGCAGGAGACAGAGGAAGGGGAGCCCACCCCGCTAGTCCGGGCACTGGCGGAGTACCTGGGCTGTGACTGCCGGTATTACCCGCCTATGAAGGACGACGATCCCATTACCGCCGACTTCGGGTATGAACAGCGGCTGGGGGTGCGGGAGGGGTATATCCCTGTGCTGATTCGTGCGGACGAGACTCTGTGGGAGGCCCTGCGCCTCAACGCCGACCCCGACAGCGAGGGCGGTGAGGCATATGAATTTGACCCGAAATGGGTGGTCCGGTACCGGGAGGAGCTCCTGTCCCGCCCGGTGGGGGACGGCAGAGCGGCCCTGGAGCGGCTGGCAGGGGGCAGCCTGTCCGGCGGGCCGGCGGTGTGCGTCGGCGGCGAGGAGAACAACGACATCCAGTCCTACTGGGACTATGAGACCCAGATGACCGCGCCTCTGCTGCTGGCCCGGATCCCGGTGCGGGAGCCCTGGAAGGTCTTTGCCTGGCTGCCCTTCGGGGGGTGGAACGACTGCCCGGACACGGAGACGCTGATGGCAGTGGCCAAATACTGGTACGAGCGGTACGGCGCTGTGCCCGCCGCCTTCAGCCATGACGAGCTGGAGTTCGTGCTGCCTGCCCCGGTGTCCCGGGACCAGGCACCCGAGCTGGCGGCGGAGCAGTACGCGTTCTGCCCGGACCTGGATCAGAACGTGGACAGCCCGGAGGTCCTGGCTGATACCCTTGCCAAGTCCCGGACATGGTACTTCTGGTGGGATTAAATGAAGAAGGCCCCATCCGATCCTGAAGGATCGGATGGGGCCTTTCTCTGTATCTTTGAGGTCATATGCCCTTTCCGTCATTCCATTTCCAGTCCCGGATCTCGGGCAGGTCGCAGCCGTGAGCGGTGATGTACTGATGGTGCTCCACCAGCTTGTCCTTCATCAGCTGGATGAGGAAAGCGCCGCGGTTGCCCAGCTGGGGCAGGCGCTTGACCACGTCGATGACCAGATCGAACCGGTCGATAGAGTTCTGTACCCGCATGTCGAAGGGGGTGGTGATGGTGCCCTCCTCCTTGTAGCCCCGGACGTGGAGGTTTTTGTTCCGGCGGCGGTAGGTCAGCTCATGGACCAGGGAGGGATAGCCGTGGAAGGCGAAGATGATGGGCTTGTCCCGGGTAAAGAGCACGTCGTAGTCCTCGTTGGTGAGGCCGTGGGGATGCTCCGTGTGGGGCTGGAGCTTCATCAGGTCCACCACGTTGATGACCCGCACCTTCAGCTCGGGCAGGTACCGGCGCAGGATGGTGACGGCGGCCAGGGTCTCCAGCGTGGGGGTCTCGCCGCAGCAGGCCAGCACCGCGTCGGGTTCGGAGCCCTGGTCGTTGGAGGCCCACTGCCAGATGCCGATGCCGTGGGTGCAGTGCTTGATGGCCTCGTCCATGGTGAGCCACTGGGGCCGCATGTGCTTGGAGGTGACCATCACGTTGATATAGTTGCGGCTCTTGATGCAGTGGTCGAAGCAGGAGAGCAGGCAGTTGGCGTCGGGGGGCAGATAGAGCCGCACCACGTCGGCCTTCTTGTTGGCCACATGGTCCAGAAAGCCCGGGTCCTGGTGGGTGAAGCCGTTCTGGTCCTGCTGCCACACATTGGAGGACAGTACATAGTTGAGGGAGGCGATATCCTGCCGCCAGGGCAGCTGCCCGGCCACCTTCAGCCACTTGGCGTGCTGGCTCACCATGGAGTCCACGATGCGGATGAAGGCCTCATAGCTGTTGAGGAAGCCGTGACGGCCGGTGAGCAGGTAGCCCTCCAGCCAGCCCTGGCACATGTGCTCGGACAGCATGCCGTCCATGATCCGGCCCTCGGGAGAGAGAACGCTGTCGGTAGGCAGGACAGAGGCGTTCCAGCGGCGGCTGGTGACCTCGAACGCGGCCTGCAGCTTGTTGCTCATGGCCTCGTCAGGGACAAAGGCCCGGAAATTCTTGGCCTTCTGGTTCAGTTTGAACACGTCCCGGATATATTTGGCAAGCTCCGCCATGTCCTCCGCCTCCACCGCGCCGGGGGCGGGGACCTCCACAGCGTATTTGGAGAAGTCGGGGGTGCGCAGGTCCCGCAGGAAGAGACCGCCGTTGGCGTGGGGATTGGCGGCCATCCGCCGGTCACCCTGAGGAGCTAGGGCCCGCAGAGTGGCTACCGGAGCGCCGGTCTCGTCGAACAGTTCCTCAGGATGATAGCTGCGCAGCCAGGCCTCCAGCTGTTCCAACTGCTCCGGGTGACCCTCGTCCACTGCCAGGGGCAGCTGATGGACCCGGCAGGTGCCGTCGGGCTGGATGGGACCGGTCCAGCCCTTGGGAGAGCGGAACACCACCATGGGCCAGCGGGGGCGCTCCTTTTCTCCCAGCTCCCGGGCGCCCTGCTGGATGCGCAGGATCTCCCGCACCGCCCAATCCAGAGCGGCGGCCATTTTTTGGTGCATCTGAGCCGGGTCATCCCCCTCCACAAATCTGGGGGTCCAGCCGCAGCCTTTGAAGTAGTCCTCTACCTCTTCGTTGGTGATCCGGGCGAAGAGGGAGGGGGTGCCGTTCTTGTAGCCGTTAAGGTGGAGGATGGGGAGCACCGCACCATCTCCTGCGGGATCCAGGAATTTGTTGGAGTGCCAGGCAGTGGCGAGAGGCGCGGTCTCCGCCTCGCCGTCGCCCACCACGCAGGCGGCAATGAGGGTGGGATTGTCCATCACCGCGCCGAAGGCGTGGGCCAGGGAGTAACCCAGTTCGCCTCCCTCGTTAATGGAGCCTGGGATGTTGGGGGCGCAGTGGCTGCCGATACCGCCGGGGAAGGAGAACTGGCGGAACAGCCGCCCCATGCCCTCTTCATCCTGGCTGACGTTGGGGTAGACCTCGCTGTATGCC
This sequence comes from Flavonifractor sp. HCP28S3_F3, assembly GCF_052065355.1. Taxonomy (NCBI): domain Bacteria; kingdom Bacillati; phylum Bacillota; class Clostridia; order Eubacteriales; family Oscillospiraceae; genus Flavonifractor; species Flavonifractor sp. HCP28S3_F3. Next base: position 17,122 of record NZ_JBQHUF010000018.1, on the reverse strand, counting down.
CCTTCCAGGTAGGCCTGGGCTACCACAGCGCTGCCGCCGTGACCGGGGCCGCAGACGTAGATCATGTTCAGATCATATTTGGTGATGACCCGATTGAGGTGGGTATAGATAAAGTTTTGCCCCGGAACGGTGCCCCAGTGTCCCACCGGCGTGGGCTTCAGATGGGCGGGACACAGCGGCTGACGGAGCAGGGGATTGTCCCGCAGATAGAGCTGCCCCGCGGCCAGATAATTGGCCGCCCGCCAATAGGCGTCGATTTTCCGCAGCATATCCGGGGTAAGCGGCCCCTTTTTGGACATGCGGGTGGAGGTCTTTACCACCACTTTGGTCTTTTCCGCAGATGCTTTTGCCAATGGAACGGCCTCCTTTTACAGGAATCATCCTTTTCATTATAGCGGAACGGTAGGGACTGTCAAGGGTGGGTGCGTTGACATAAAAGAAAGGGATGGAAATATTCCGCTGCATATGGTAATATAAATACGTATGTCCAAAAGTAACGTCATGGAGGGAATTACATTGACCTATCTGTTGTCCATCCTAATGGGGATTATCCAGGGCGTGGCGGAGTTCCTGCCCATCTCCAGCTCCGGCCACCTGGCCCTGTTTCAGACCTTCTTCGGCATGGAGAATGTTGAGGAAAAGTACATGTTCTTTACCGTCCTGCTTCACTTCGGCACCTTTATCTCGGTGTGCGTGGTGTACTGGCGGGATATCGTGGAGATGATCCGGGAATTCTTCCTGGGGATCGCGGCTCTGGCGGGGAAGAAGGATACCGGAACTCCGCCCCCGCCCGCCCGGCGGATGGTGATGCTTATCATCATTGGCACGCTGCCCCTGTTTGTGATGGTGTTCCTGCAGGACGCGGTGAACAAGCTGTTCTCCAACTCCATCATGGTCTCCTGTGCGCTGCTGGTCACCGGCTTTATGCTGTTTTTCTCCGACCGGCTGGCCAGGGGCCGCAAAACTGCCCGCAATGCCACCGTGGTGGACGCCCTCATTGTGGGCTGCGGCCAGGCACTGGCGGTGATCCCCGGCTTGTCCCGGTCGGGCACTACCATCTCTGTGGGCATGCTGCGGGGCTTTGACCGCTCCTTTGCCGTGCGCTATTCCTTCCTGCTGTCCCTGCCCGCCATTCTGGGCGCCAACATCCTGGAGATCAAGGATGCGGTGGAGGCCGGCATCAACATGGAAGAGCTGCCCATGTACATCGTTGGCGTGGTAGTCGCCGCGGTGGTGGGCTACTTCGCCATTCGGCTGGTGAAGAGCCTGTCTGACAAGGGCAAGTTCGGCAAGTTTGCCTACTACTGCTGGGCGGTGGGCCTGGGCAGCATGATCGCCGGTTTTGTCAAGATGGCAATGGCCTGATTTCCCACCATTACGAAAGAAATACCCTGGAAAGGATCTGATCGAGTTGGCCACAGCACCCAAGAAGAACACGGGCGGGAAGCGGACCGCATCCGGGAAGGGGCGCAGTTCATCCTCTGCCCGTTCCTCCGGCAGCCGCAAGAAGACTCCCGCGCCCAAGCCGGTCCGCCGGGAAGTGGGAGCGGTGGTCTGTCTGCTGCTGGCCATCTTTTCCGCCTTTGGATATTTCCATATCCAGGCCATCTTTATCGACTTTTTCTGCGGTTTGGTGAAGGGCCTGATCGGCTACGGCTATTGGCTGCTGCCGCCCATGCTGCTGGTGGCCAGCGGGATCCTGCTGTTCCATCGGGGCCGCCCGGTACGCTTCCGGGTGTGCTGCGCTTTGCTCACGCCGGTACTGTTCGGCTGCCTGCTCCACCTGATCCTGGTCAAAGGGTCTTATGAGTGGAACCTGGGGCTGATCAAGACGTTGTGGCAGCAGGGTGAGGCTCTCCGGAGCGGCGGTGTGGTCAGCGGCATAACTGCGCTGGGTCTGACGGCAGTGTTCAGCAAGATCGGCGCCGGTGTCATTATCGTGCTGGTGGCGGTCATTATGCTGATGGTAGCCTTCCGGGTCTCTCCGGTGGAGCTGGTGGATCAGTTCCGGTCCCGGCCCCGGGCGGAGTACGAAGAGGAGGAGCTGCCCGAGCCCCGTCCCAGAGAGAAGCGGCGTCCTGCGCCCGAGCCCCAGCAGGTCCCGGCGGCCAAGCGGCAGGAGACGCCCCAGATCGACATCCCGGTGGACGACGGTCCCCTGGTTGGCAAGCGGGTGGAGCCCAAGCCGGTGGAGAAGAAGGCACATTTCTTCAACCGCAAGTCCTCTGTGCCTGCGCCTGACCAGGTGCTGGCCGGTGTGGACGGTGTGAATGTGCCGGAGGAGGCGCCTGCTCCGGCGGCGGAGGCTGCTGTGACGGAGGAGACGCCGGTGGCTGCCCCTGTGACTGCCGCGCCCGTAGCTGAGGATCCCGTACCTGTCCCCACTCCTGTCGAGCCGGTAAAGCCCGCGCCTCCCATGCCGGAGATCCAGCGGGAGCCGGCGGTGCCCTCTGCCAAGGCCAGGCGGGAGGAGACCGCCCAGGCTGCCGCCGAGGTGGCCCAGGATATCGAGCGAAACATGGGGGAGAGCACCCCGGTGTATCACTATCCCCCTGTGTCTTTGCTGACGGAGGGAGACGGCGTCTCCGGTGCCGACGTGGCAGGGGAGCTGCGGGCGAACCAGACCCGCCTGTCCGATACCATCCGCTCCTTCGGTATCGACGCCTCTATCGTCAACGTCACCCGGGGTCCCTCGGTCACCCGGTATGAGGTGGAGTTGGACCAGGGCGTACGGCTGAACAAGCTGACCAACCTGGCCGATGATATAGCCCTGGCATTGGGCGCTACCGGCGTGCGCATCGCGCCCATCCCGGACAAGATCTCTATGGTGGGTATCGAGGTGCCCAATAAGCTGGTCTCCCCGGTGCACATCCATGATGTCATCGACTCCCGGGAATTTAGGGACAACCCCTCCAAGGTGTCCTTCGCCGTGGGTCGGGACATCGGCAACAACAATATCGTGGGCAATATCGCCAAGCTGCCCCATCTGCTGATCGCCGGTACTACCGGCTCCGGTAAGTCGGTGTGTACCAACTCCCTCATTATCTCTCTGCTGTACAAGGCCACGCCGGAGGAGGTCCGCCTGATTATGGTGGACCCCAAGATGGTGGAGCTGGGCATCTACAACGGCATCCCTCATCTGCTCATTCCCGTGGTAACCGACCCCAAGAAGGCGGCCGGTGCCCTCCAGTGGGCGGTGGTTGAGATGATGAAGCGCTACCGGGCCTTCTCCGAGGTGGGGGTCCGGGACCTGGCAAGTTATAATGCCCACGCCGCCAAGACGGAGGGCATGGATAAGATGCCTCAGATCGTGGTGGTCATCGACGAGCTGGCCGACCTGATGCTGGTGGCCGCCAAGGAAGTGGAGGAATCCATCTGCCGGGTGGCCCAGATGGGCCGTGCCGCAGGTATGCACCTGATCATCGCCACTCAGCGGCCCTCCGCCGACGTCATCACCGGCCTGATGAAGGCCAACATCCCCAGCCGCATCGCCTTCGCTGTGGCCTCCTCTCTGGAGTCCCGCATCATTCTGGACACCACCGGCGCGGAAAAGCTGGTGGGCCGGGGCGACATGCTCTATTTCCCTCTGGGCACCGGTAAACCCCAGCGTGTCCAGGGCTGCCTCATCTCCGACGAGGAGGTGGCCGCCGTGGTGGGCTTTATCAAGCAGAACAGCGGCACCGCCGAGTATTCGGAGGAGATCATCCACGAGATCGAGCAGCACGCTGCCGAGAAGGAGAAGGGGAGCAAGGGCGTGGGCGGCTCCGCTCCCGAGGAAGTGGGCGACGACTACGACGAGCTGCTGCCCTCCGCCATCGAGGTGGTGGTGGAGACCGGCATGGCCTCAGTGTCCATGCTCCAGCGCCGCCTGAAGCTGGGCTACTCCCGAGCCGCCCGTCTGGTGGACCAGATGGAGGAGAAAGGAGTTGTCGGTCCCTTCGAGGGCTCCAAGCCCCGCCAGGTGCTTATTACCAAGGAGCAATGGCAGGAGATGCAGTTTAAGCAGGATATGGCCGCCGGCGCCTCTGAGCCAGTTCCTGATGAACTGGAATTTGAAGGGGACGCCATTCCCCAGAGTCGGGACCTTCCGCCCTTTGATATGGATTCCTGATAAAAAACAGGTTGGAAACTTTCGTTTCCAACCTGTTTTTTTAACAGCTTCCATTGGCGGTTTCTATTTCCGTTAAAAATAAAAACTAGATAAATTTGCATTTTATGTAAAAGCGTGATAGGATAAAAGCAACGTAACCCGAAGTATACGGAGGAGATGACGCGTTGTGAAAAAGAAGAGAGCTGCGGCGGGTTTTCTGATCCTGTGTCTGCTGCTGGGACTGCTGCCAGCCCCGGCCCTGGCGCTGGAGCCGGCGGAGGAGACCTCCGGAGAGGAGATCCAGCTCCAGGCCGCCTCGATCCCAGAGGAGATGAGCGGCCTGTGCGGCACAAACCTTACCTGGACGCTGAGTACTGATGGCGTGCTCACTATCAGTGGCACGGGAGAGATGTTCGATTACAGCACCTCCAAGCTGCCGGAATGGAATCAATATAATTCTGCCATCAAGACGCTGGTGCTCAGTGATGACATCACCCATATCGGCAGCTATGCGTTTTACCGGATGTTCCAGTCCTGCAACGACGTGTACATCGCTGAGGTAAACCTGCCCAGCAAGCTGGAGTCCATCGGCGACTATGCCTTTGCCTCGACCTACAAGATAGAGAATATCACCATTCCCAGCGGGGTAACCAGCGTGGGCACCTGTGCCTTTTATTATGCCTGCCAGAAAACCGGCTTTGTGAACGGCGACATGGACACCAGTCAGGAACTCTACGGCACCCTGACCCTGCCCGCCCGGTGGCCGTCCATGGGGGAGCGGGCCTTCGGCAGCAACTTTTTCCGTCACGGTCTGACTGTCCCCGCCGGCACCACCCAGATCACCAACCGGGCCTTTTACGGCTGCCGGTTTCAGGGTGGGCTTTCCCTGCCGGATGGCCTGAAGTCGGTGGGGGACGAAGCATTCTCCGACTGCGCGTTCACAGGCAGCCTGATCCTGCCCGAGAGCCTGACCGATGTAGGCTATGGAGTCTTCTATGGGCTGGACGTCACCAGCGTGAAGATCCCGGAGAGCTGGACGACCATTCCCGACAAGACGTTTCAATACTGTCGGGATTTGACCAGCGTCACCATCCCCGCCGGCATCAAAGAAATCGGCGAATATTCCTTTGCCTATTGCAGCGCCCTTTCGTCGGTGAGCTTCCCCGCCGGGCTGGAGTGGATCGGCAACCGGGCCTTTATGGAGTGTACGTCCCTGACCCAGGTGACGCTGCCGGACGGCCTGCGTAAGCTGGGCGACGGTGTGTTCCTGGCCAGCGGCCTGACCAGCCAGCCCGCCTGGCCCTCCGGCCTGGAGGAGGTGGGTGACTCCATCTATAAAATGTGCGAGGGCCTCACCGGAACCGGCACCCTCCCTGACGGAAAAATGGGAGATGATGCCTCATATACGTTTCAGGACAGCACTATCTCCAAGGCGGTCATCCCCGACGGCGTGACGCGCATCCCCAACGGGGCATTCAGCAGCTGCAGCAAGCTGACCTTTGTCTATATCCCCGCGTCGGTGACCACCATTGATTATCTGGCTTTCTACAGATGCAGCAAGATCGCTCAAATTTATTATGAAGGCAGCGAGGAGGACTGGGCGAACATCACCATCGACGCCCAAAGCAACAACTACCTGAAAAATGCCAACCTCCACTGCCTGGGCTTCAACCATCCCCCGGTGGAAAAACCGGTGTATGACAGCACCACTGTCAAGCGTACCATCCGCATCTTTGATCCGGACAACAAGGAGTATCCCGTCCCCACCGGATTTACGGTTGAGGTGAACGGAGAGACCTACAACACCGAGGGCAAAAACTATATTACCCTGGAGATCGACAAGGAAAATCCCCCCGATGTTACCATTTCCAAGGCCGGTTACCGTACCTATGTACTCCCCGGTGATCAGATCGGCGCCAGTAATATCGTCTACCTCTACCGCTCTACCGTCACCGGACCCATCGCCCAGGCCGTCCTGCTGGACAAGTCTGCGGGCAGCTTCATCTGCTACTCCAACCTGATGCAGGAGACGGAGCTCGTCGACGTCAACTCCAGCCGGTGGTCCGCCCGAACCATCTACCTCCGTGTGGACTGGAACGGCCACGGAGAGGGCAAGGCCTATCTCTGTCAGTCCACCGGCTGGCAGCACGAGCTGCAAGAGGGGTATAACGAAGATATCTCCTTCCGGCTGCTGCTCAAGCCGAAGGTCCCCATCTACCTCAAGCTGGTGGCGGGAGACGGCACCGTGACGGAGCAGCCCCTCAAGTTCATTGTTCAGGAGCGTGAACCCAATTACATCCGAGCGACTTTTGGCAGCCAGAAAACCGAGTCCATCATTCGGGACCCCGGTGGATCAACGGTGGATGTGGTGGATAACCAGACCCTGGGCGTCGACTTCAGCAAACTCATGAATGACCACCTGCCTGTCAGCTTTGAGCTGAAAGAGGACGGCACCATCAAGGGCACTATCGGCCTCAAGGGCCAGATCAGCGAAAGTACCAGCGGCTTCGGCATGGATACCTACACCGCCCTCAATGACGCGATCGTCTCCTATAAGCCGTTCGACAATTCCGCCAACAGCGCAGCTCTGGACGCTTTTCTTAAAGAGGCGGAAGAAAAGGGCATTCTCTCTGAGACCACCACGGTCAACGTGGGCATCTCCGGCGGCATCCAGATCCTGGGCACCTTTGAGGGCTATGTGGATGAGAACTGGAACCCTCAGGTCTCCTCCGCCAATATCGTCTTGATCTTCTCCGCCGGCGTCTCCTACTCCCAGAACTACTTTGTCGCCGGCGCTCCCATGTACTTCAAGGCAGCCCTCAAGGCGTCGTTGAAGAATACCATCCAGGCTTGGATCGATAAGGACGGCTTTCTGGCTCCCCGGGACACCTGGAGGGACCCCGATCCCACGTTCTATCCCAAAACCTTCACCCTGGGCATCACCGTGGAGAACGGTCTGGGCAATCCCAGGATCCTCTCCGGCGGCATCCAGGGCAACGGCAATCTGAGTGTGCAGTTCGACTTCCCCTATGAAAGCAATCATACCAAGTGGAGCCTTACCGCCTCCGCCGCCTTTGTGGGAAGCCTTCTGGGCTTTGATAGCGGTAAGTGGGTGTTCTGGAACAGCAATGAGCTGGTCCTCTATCAGGATGGTCAGCTGCTGCCTAATTCCAACTTTTCCACCATGGCGGTATTGGACCTGGCGGATGTGGAATGGGTCCAGGCAGGCCGGGACTATCTGGACCAGCCCTCGGAGTTCCTGGCAAACGATAATGTCTCCCTGCAAACGGTGGACGACGGCAAGATCACTGACAATCTCTTCAAGAGCAATGTCTACCCCTACACCGTGCCTCAGGTGATGACCTACTCCGATTCCACCGGCGAAAAGACGGCGGCAGTCTGGCTGGAGGATGTGTCCGGCCGCACCGATGAGAACCGCACGGGCCTTTATTACAGCATTTACAGCGGCTCCAGCTGGAGCAAGCCCGCCCTGCTTCCTGCCGGAAGCGATACAGCTGACTTTACCCCAGTCCTCCAGGTGGTGGATGATCAACCCATGGCCCTGTGGATGAAAGCGGATGATGTCCTTGCAAGCGGCGCTGATGTGGACACGACGGCCAGCCACATGGATATCGCCTATGGTATTCTGGGGTCCGGCGCGTACCAGACCATTGGAATTGCCGACGGCATGGATATGCTGCCAACCCTGTGGAAGGACGACGAGGAGATCAAGATCGCCTTTGTTCACTGCCCCAACGGTCCCTTTGAAGGCGGGCAGGAAATCTGGGTATACTCTGAGGCAACCAAGGAGTATACCAAAGTAGCCCAGGGCCTCTCCAGCATCGATGCTCTCGCTGCCGACAGCAGCGGCACCCTCTATTACAGTGTGGGTACAGAGGAGGGACAGACCCTTTACCGCCTGACTGCCTCCGGAGCTGAGACGGTGGGCAGCGGCGGAAAGCCGGTCTCTGCCTGCGGCAAGCTGTGGTGGTATGATAACGGCGTGGTGCGCAGCACCAGCGGTGACCAGGTCCCCGCAGTAGAGGGTTCCGACTGGTTCCTGCCCCTGAACTTCGGCGGCAAAGAAGCTGTGCTGTTCCGGGGGACCACCGAGGACAGCAGCAGCACCACTCTCTATCTCAGTGTCAGGGACGGCGGCTGGGGCCAGCTGATCCCCCTGCTGGAGGCGGACGGCTATCTCAGCGACGTGTCCGCCGCCGTTTCCGACAAGAATGGAAAGCTGCTCATCCTAGCCAACCGGCAGATCATGGGGGAGGACTATGACATTACGCAGGCCGATCTGATGTACTATGAGGTGACTCCGGGCATGGACGTGGCGGTCACCGATGTGATCTATGACGGCACTACCCTGATCCCCGGCGAAATGCTGAATGTAAAGCTCCAGCTGGCCAACCAGGGCACCGAGCCTGTTTCCCTGTTCCAGGTTGAGCTGTATGACGGGGCAGCCCTGCTGGGCACCGCCTACGCCCAGGAGACCCTGGCCCCCGGCGGCAGCGCGCTGCTGACGGTGGACCTGCCTCTGCCTGAGATCCTGCCTGACGCAGTTACTGTCAAGGTGACCTCCTTGCTGGCTGACGACGTGAGTATGGAGGACAACAGCGTCCCGCTGGCCCTGCGGCTGTCCGACGTATCCGTGGAGGAGATTGCCTCCACAGACCTGGGCAATGGTTCTGTGGAGACAGTAGTGCGGGTGGTGAACCGGGGACAGAATACCCTGGCCAATATCCCGATCTCCCTGCACGTTGGTACTGCGGATGGCACGTCTGCGGCGGACAGCCAGACCATTCAGAGTCTGGCCCCCGGGGACGTGGCGGTCCTGTCTTTCACCAGTGACGCCAGTGTTCTGACAAGCGGTGCGCTGGTCTACGCTGTAGCCGAGTTGACGGAAGAGCAGCGCGCCCAGGAGAACCTGCTGTCCAACAACACCGGTTTTGCCATGGTCCAGGGCGGCGTGGAGGAAGCGGACACTCAATTCCATATGTACGCCAGCGCTGAGGAGAAGGGCGGACAGGTCAGCGTGGTAGTCGCCGCCGAGAACAACAGCTCCGAGGTTGTGACGGCCTCCTACTATATTGCCTTGTATGATGAGGACGGCCGCATGGTAGAGGCGTCTGTCACCGCCCCCATTACAGTGGAGGCAGGCGAGAAAGCCGTGGCAGCGGAGTTGACTGTGCCCTCTGCCCAGGGCCTTACCGCCAAGGTTTTTGTGTTGGACGGGGAGAGTAAGCCCGTTGTGCCTGCCTGGTCCGGTACCGTGGAGACAGCATAAGAAACAGGATCCCCCCTGAGGTTCTGCCTCAGGGGGGATCCTGTTTTCAAAAGAGGGGGTAAGGAATAAGCTCATGAAAACATCCGGTTGCCTGTCAAATGCTCCTGCAGAGCCCGGGCTGTGCCGTCAATGCCCAGCACAGAGGTGTTGATGCACAGATCGTAGTTTTCCGGAAGCCCCCAGTCCCGGCCGGTGTATGTGCTGTAATACTTGCCGCGCTGCTTGTCCAGCCTGCGTACTGTGTCTGCGGCCTGGGCTTCCGGTATGCCCTCAATCTCCATGCGGTGGGCCACCCGCCAGGCGAAGGGGGCGCAGAGGAAGAGGCTGCACACCGGGACTCCGGCTTGCTGTAAGACGTGGTCGGCACAGCGGCCCACAATAATGCAGGGACCCTGTCCGGCCAGCTCCAGGATTACCTGGCTCTGCATTTCGAACAAGATATCCTCGGCGCTCCTGCCCCGGCGCACCAGTGCGCCGCCCTCGTAGATTCCCCGAAAGAGCCAGGGGTTACCGGCTTTTTCGTCCTTGCCTGCAAAGAGCTCCTCCCGTACCTCCGCCCGTTTGGCGGCCAGGGAGATCAGCTCACGGTCATAAAAGGAGCAGCCCAGCTGTTCGGCCAGCTTTCGGCCGATCTCCCGCCCGCCGCTGCCGAACTGTCTGCCTAAAGCGATGACCGGCATACTCATAGTACATCCTCTTTTCCATCCTGTTGTGTTTGCCGAAGCACGCTGCCCCGCATCTGATCCCGCAGAAGCTTGTCCGTGAAACGGATCAGCTCCTCCGGTGTCTTGTCGATCTCGCCCAGCAGCCAGCTCTCCACCAACCCCGCCAGAGCGATTACATAGAAGTGGGTGAACAGCTCCAGATCCCCTTCCTCGCCAGAGACAAGTCCCACCTCATCAGCCACAGTAATAACGGTGTGGCGGATGATGGCGTAGAGGTCCGTGTAGAAGAAGTGCTTCAGGTGGTTGCGGCTCAGAGAGTTGAGGGCACACAGGCATACCGCCCGGTTCTCCTGTAAGTACTGGAATAGTTGTAACAGACCCTCCTGCCACAGCAGCACACCCTCCTGCCGCTTGAGCAGGGAAATGGCCTCCTCCTGGAACATCCAGCGCACCAAATCATAGATATCCTCAAAGTGATAGTAAAAGTGCTGGCGCACCATACCGCAGTGGTCCATGATCTCACTGACGGTGATCTTGTCCAGGGGTTTTTGGACCATCAGCTCCTTGAGGGAGGAGCAGATAGCCTGCTTGGTGGCGTGTGAGGATTCATATGATTTGTGCTTCATAGCTGCAGGGCCTCCGATGGGATGTTGTGGATTCAGTATAACACCGGGGGCCGGCATTTTCCCATATGCAAAATGGCCTCTGTGTCAGAATTCTGACACAGAGGCCGCTTTTGCATGTTGTAACCGGCGCGGCGGAAACGTATGCTGAGAAAAAAGGCCGGAGGGGGATCGCATATGAAACAATGGTATCAGATTACTTTATATAGCCAGATGGGCCCAAGGGAGGGGAAACTCTTTCTCCATCAAAAGAGGGACGGCAGCGTACAGGGTACTCTGTCCCTGGCGGGCTATGAGAATCAGGTGCAGGGCACTTGGGATGGGACGGAAGAGCTCACCCTGTTTCACAGCCTGCGCACAGCGATCGGAGACTATGCCTGCCGCTCGGTGCTTCACTTGGTGGGGAATACCCTGCAGGGCACCGCGGAGCTGGATGGATGCAGGATGAAGTGGAGTGGAGCGCGCCTGCGCGAAGAACAGACAGAGGAGAAGCATTGTGAGTAAAAACCCGGAGAAGCCGTCCTTTTTTGAGCGCCTGGCCACCCTGATTGTGGATAAGCGCAACCTGATCTTTTTCCTGTACATCTGCGCCATTGTCTTTTCTCTCTTTTCCCGGAACTGGGTGTCGGTGTGCAGTGATATCACCCAGTACCTGCCCGCTACCACCGAGACCAGGCAGGGCCTGACCATTATGGAGGATGAATTCACCACCTTCGCCACCGCCCGGGTCATGGTGTCCCATACTACGGTGGATCTGGCCCAAGACCTGGCTGAGCGCATCGAGGAGATCGACGGCATCTCTTCTGCGGAGTTGGGGAAGGGGGCCGCCGCAGGCGGGAGCGGAGAGGGAGAGACTCCTGAGGAGATCTCGGAGTACTGCAAGGGGGCGGACGTACTGCTCACCGTCACCTTCGCAGGTGAGGAGGATGACCCGGTGAGCAAGGAGGCGCTCGCCCGGCTTCGGGAGCTGCTGGAGCCCTATGACTGCTACATCGATACCGTTGTGGGCAACGAGACCTCCGACACCCTCCAGTCGGAGATGGGAGTCATCCTGGTCATCGCGGCTGTGGTCATCCTGCTGGTGCTGCTGCTCACCTCCAAGTCCTACGCGGAGATTCCGGTGCTGGTGCTCACCTTCGGGGCGGCCGCTCTGCTCAATCTGGGTACCAACTTCTTGTTCGGAGAGATCTCCTTCGTTTCCAATTCCGTGACGGTGATCCTCCAGCTGGCCCTGGCCATCGACTACGCCATCATCCTGCTCCACCGCTTCCTGGAGGAGCGGGAGCATTTTGATGACCGGCGTGCCTGTATTGCTGCGCTCAGCGCTTCCATCCCCTCCATCTCAGCCAGCAGCCTGACTACCATCTCCGGCCTGGCAGCCATGATGTTCATGGAGTTCCGCATCGGCTTTGATATGGGTATGGTGCTGATCAAGGCAATCTGCATCAGTATGCTGTCAGTGTTCACCCTGATGCCCGGTCTGCTGATGATTTTTTGCAAAGCCATGGAGCGCACCCGGCACAAGAGCTTCATTCCCTCCATTGACCGCTGGGGCAAGCTGGTGGTGAAGCTGCGGTTTGTGGGTGCACCGCTGTTTGTCCTGTGCCTGGTGGCGGCCTTTTACTTTTCCAATCAGTGTCCCTATGTCTACGGATACAGCCAGATCCACACCGTCAGTCAGAACGAGGCTCAGATCGCATCGGAGACCATCAACAATACCTTCGGAACCCAGAATACGGCGGCGCTGCTGGTTCCACGGGGGGACTACGAGAGTGAGAAGGCTCTGCTCAAGCGGCTGTCGTCCTATGATGAAGTGGAGAGCGCCATAGGTCTTGCCAATATCGAGGCCATGGATAGCTATACCCTGACCGACGCGCTGACGCCCCGTCAGTTTTCCGAGCTGATCGACCTGGACTACGAACAGGCCAAGCTCCTCTACGCAGCCTACGCCGCCGACAAGGAGGAGTACGGCCGGATCGTGGAGGGAGTGGACGACTATACCATTCCTCTGATGGACCTGTTCCTCTTCATCCATGATGTCAAATCGGATGGCTACATTACCCTGGACGACCAGATGAGCGGGGAGATCGACGACCTCTATGACCAGCTCACCAATGCCCGGGCCCAGATGCTGGGCGAAAACTACTCCCGTCTGGTGCTCCAGCTGGCCTTGCCGGAGGAAGGGGAGGAGACCTTTGAGTTCCTCAAGACCATCCACGCCGAGGCGGAACGGTACTATGATGCCGACCAGATCTTCCTGGTAGGCAACTCCACCAGTGACTACGACCTGTCCGTCTCCTTCGCCAAAGACAATATCCTGATCAGCGTTCTGACAGTGGTTTTCGTCATCCTGGTGCTGCTCTTTACCTTCCTGTCCGTGGGCCTGCCCATTCTGCTGATTCTGGTGATCCAGGGCAGTATCTGGATCAATTTCGCCTTTCCCGGCCTGACAGGGCAGCCCATCTTCTTCATGAGCTACCTGATCGTTACCGCCATCCAGATGGGCGCCAATATCGACTACGCCATCGTTATCTCCTCCTGGTATAACGAGCTGAAGGGGTCCATGTCCCGCCAGCAGGCCATCATCAAGGCCCTGAGCCTGGCCTTTCCCACCGTGCTCACCTCGGGCAGTATCCTGTCGGTGGCGGCCTTCCTGATCGGCCAGATTACCACGGAGCCCAGCATCGTGGGTATCGGCCAGTGTCTGTGCCGGGGGACCCTGATCTCCATGTTCCTGGTCATGTTCATCCTGCCGCAGCTCCTGCTGCTGGGGGATAAGATCGTGGAGCGGACCCGGTTCAATCTGAAATTCCCGGACCATGAGCGGGTCACCCGCACCAGCGGCGTCATCTATGTCAGCGGCCGGGTGCGGGGCCGGGTCAGCGGCGTCATTGATGCCAACATCCACGGCGTGATCCGTGGTGAGCTGGCCGCCATGGTGGAATCGGGAGAAGCATCCAAGGAGGAAGAACATGAGACGCAGGAATAAAAGACTGTCCATCCTGCTGGCGGCAGTCATCGTGCTGCAGCTGCTGACCCCTGTCGTGTGGGCGGCGGACCCGAATGTCATTACCATCCGCACGGCGGAGGACTTGTCGGAGCTGTCCCGGAACTGTTCTCTGGACAGCTGGTCCCAGGGCAAAACAGTACGCCTGACAGCGGATATTGATCTGACCGGCAGAGATTTTCAGGCCATCCCCACCTTCGGTGGCACCTTTGACGGCGGCGGCCACACCATTTCCGGTCTGTCCTTTACCGGCAGCGGCAATGTGCAGGGGCTGTTCCGCTATCTCCAGTCCGGCGGCGTGATCAAGGACCTGACGGTGGAGGGAACGATTTGTCCCACTGATTTCCGGGACACTGTAGGCGGTATCGTAGGGGACAACCGGGGCCAGATCCTCCGGTGTGCCTTTGCCGGTACCGTGTCCGGTAAGACCACCGTGGGCGGTATCGCAGGCTGCAACCAGGCTGGGGGAGAGATCGTCAACTGCACCTTCTCTGGCTCTGTCAGCGGGGAGCTCCATGTGGGTGGTATCGTGGGACAGAATCTGGGCAGTGTGGTCCAGTGCACCAATCGGGGCAGCGTCAACACCACGGAGCTGGACACCTCTGCCGATGCGCAGACCATCCTTCAGGAGGAGTCGGTGACGGAGGCCGCCGCTGATCTGTCCGGCTGGACCGACGTAGGCGGCATCGCCGGAAACTCCACCGGAATCCTGCAGAGCTGCCGGAACGAGGGAGCAGTAGGCTATCCCCACGTGGGGTACAACATCGGCGGTATTGCCGGGCGGCAGAACGGTTTTCTGGACAGCTGCACCAATACCGGGACCATCCAGGGTCGAAAGGACGTGGGCGGCATCGTGGGCCAGCTGGAGCCTGATGTGACCCTGCTCTATCAAAAGAGCTTTCTGGAACAGCTGGGGAGCGAGCTGGATGTGCTCCAGGATAAGATGGATGGCCTGCTGACTGACGCTGGGACGGTCTCGGACGATCTGTCCACCCAGATGCGGAGCCTTTCCGGCCAGACCCAGGCGGCCCGTGACGCGGTGAAAGGCCTATCCGACGCCATGGTGGACTGGACGGAGGAGGGCGTGGGCCAGATCAACGACCTGTCCGCCCGACTGTCTCGAGCCCTGGAGGGCCTTTCTCCCGTTATGGACGACGTAGATACCCAGCTGAACGTACTGGGAGACGTGGCGGATCAGCTTGCCGCCTCTCTGGAGGAGGCGGCAAAGCTGGGCCAGCTCAGCGGCGATGGGGCAGAAGACCTGCGTCTGGCCGCAGAGGACGCGGCCGACGCAGCCAAGGATCTCCATGACGCCCAGGCTCATATTGCGGCAGCGCTGAAGGCGCTGAAACAGGGGCTGGGGGATGAAGCGGCCATCTCGGCCGCTCTGAACAGCCTCTCCCAGGGTGTCGGTGAAATGAGCGCCGCCCTTACCAATCTGAGTGCGGCGGCGGATCAGCTCCGCTCCGCCCTCAAGCTGCTGTGGGCGGACAAGGATGACCAGCAGGCCGTCCAGCAGCTGCTCAGTGCTCTGACCGAAATGGCCGACGCCGCCCGGCAGGGGAGTGAGGGGTTGTCCCAGGCGGCGAAGGGTTTGTCAGCCCTGGGCCGGGCGCTTTCGGCCGGCAATCCGGAAGAGGGCGTAAAGCAGGCCCTGGAACAGCTGAAGCATGCGGGAGCAGATGCCAGCGAGGCATTTACCAGTCTGGCTGAAAGCGGGAAACATCTGGCAGATGCCATGGAAAGCCTGGAGAAAATGGGAGGTGTGCTGGACGGTGCTCTCTCCGGTATGGGCAAGGCCGGACGAGATCTGGCAGACGTGCTATCCAGCCTGGCGGACAGTGCCGGGCAGACCCACCAGGTGATCCTGGAGCTGACGGACGGACCCACTATCCAGGTGCCATCTCTGGATGCCGCTGTCACACAGCAGAGCGACGCCCTCAACGATGCCTTCTCCGGTCTGATGGAGGGCGCGGATGACCTGAATACCCTTATCTCAAACTCCGCTGATACCCTGCTGGCCGACCTGAAGGCCATCAACGCCCAGCTGGGGGTCATCAGCAGTCTGGTGCGGAACGAGGGTCAGCGGATGGGGGAGACCCAGCTGGAGGACCGTGTCCAGGATGTGTCTGACCAGCAGGAGATTCAGAGCCAGTCCACTGGCCGGGTATCCGCCTGCCGGAACGAGGGTACCATAGAGGGCGACGTGGATGTGGCTGGCATCGCCGGAGCTATGGGTATCGACCTGGAGTTCGATCCGGAGGACGATCTCACCCAGCAGGGAGACCGCTCCGTCAACTTCCTGATTCAGGCCAGGGCGGCGGTGTTCCGCTGCGTCAACGCCGGGCCGGTTACCGGTAAGAAAGACAATGCCGGTGGTATCACCGGCCGGATGGATCTGGGCAGGGTCCAGAGCTGCGAGAGCTATGGAGATGTAACCAGTACCGACGGCAGCTATGTGGGTGGCATCGCCGGCGCCTCCCATGGCATGATCCAGGATTGCTGGAGCAAATGCACTCTGTCGGGCAGTCACTACATCGGCGGCATCGCCGGGCTGGGCAGTACGCTGACAGACTGCCGCTCTGCGGTAGAGATATCCCAGGGAAGCGCCTATCTGGGTGCTGTGGCCGGAACAATAGAGGAAGATGGAGCTGTAAAGGGAAATTTATTTACAAGCGTTGATTTGGCGGCTATTGACGGTATCAGCTATGCAGGTAAGGCCGAGCCGGCGGACTTTGAGATGTTGTGTGCACTGACTGGCGCGCCGGCAGATTTTGCTCAGCTGACTCTGACCTTTGTGGCTGACGGCAAGACCGTGGAGGTGCTGACCGTGCCCTACGGCGGGAGCGTGACTGCCCTGCCGGATATCCCGGCCAAGGAGGGGTGCTCCGCCGCCTGGCCGGAGCTGGACTATGAAAATGTCACGGCAAGCCGTACAGTAGAAGCGGTTTACACGCCTTACACCTCAGCCCTGACAGACGGCGGCGAACTGCCCGTGATCCTGGTGGACGGCAGCTTCAGCAGCGCGGCCCAGATTTCTCACACCAGTCGGGAGGAGACCTGGACGGACGAAAAGGGAAGAGAACACCAGGGCACCGTGTGGACGGTCACCGTCACCGATCCTGAGCTGGAGGAGATGTCCTATACCATTCACTGCCGTCTGCCGGAGGAAGGAACAGGCTGGCAGCTCTGGGTACAGGGTGAGGACGGTTGGCAGCGGCAGGAGGGCATGGTGGACGGAAGCTATCTGCTTCTGAAGGGGACAGGGGAGACCACAGTGTTCTGCATCGTACCACAGTCCTTCCCTGTGGCGCTGATCGTCGTACTGGTCCTTCTGCTGCTTCTGGCGGCCGGGCTGGTTGTTATTTTGATGAAACGCCGCAGACGAACCAAAACGCGCGCATAAAAAAGTGGGGGGGGGGGGGGGGGGGGGGGGGGGGGGGGGGG
>NZ_JBQHUF010000017.1:0-39307 GCF_052065355.1 Flavonifractor sp. HCP28S3_F3 | reverse complement strand
TAGACACCCTGTTTGCAAAAATGTATGAGGACTGGTCTGCCGGACGCATTACAGAATACAATTTCAATATGCTGTCCGAAAAGTATCAGGGCGAACAGCGAGAATTGGACGCAAAAATTGAACGGCTTCACGAAGCGATGGAGGCCGCCGCCCAGACAGCGGTTGACGCTGAAAAGTGGATAGGTCTGATGAAACAGTATGTCAATCCCACAGAATTGACGGCTGAACTTCTGAATACGCTGATTGAAAAAATCCTTGTCCATGAAGCGGTCAAAAGTGAGGACGGAAGCCGGGAACAGGAAGTGGAAATCTTCTACCGCTTTATCGGCAAAATCGAATGACACATCTTGAGATACCCAACAATATCTTTAACTAAGGGAAACGGGGGCTGTCCTATCCGGACATCACCCTGATCCGGGACATCTGCGCGGTGCTGGGGGTGAGCGAGCATGAGCTGCTTACCGCCAGCGAGGACGTGGAGGCCCGCAATGCCGAGACCCTGGCCAAAAAGTATCTGGCGCTGCTGCGCCGGGTCCGCTGGACCCAGTATATTCTGTACGGCGGGACCGCCCTGATCTGCCTCATCTGCAATCTGGCGGTGGACCACGGACTGACCTGGTTCTGGCTGGTGCTGACCGGGGAGATGGTGGGGGCCAGCCTGACCCTGCTGCCGGTGCTGGTGAAGCAGTACCGGGGAGCGGCCACCCTTGGGGGCTTCACTCTGTCGCTGGAGTTGCTTTTGCTGGCATCCTGCCTGTTCAGCGGCGGGGACTGGTTTCTGCTGGCGTCGGCCGGGGTGCTCTTCGGGCTGGGGATGGCCTTCCTGCCGGTGGTGCTGCGGGAGCTGCCCAAGCCCCTGGGCGAACATAAAGCGGTGCTCTACCTGGGAGCGGAGACTTTGCTGCTGTGTGCTCTGCTCTGGGCTGGCGGCGCTTACAGCGATGCGGACTGGTTTCCCATACCCGCGCTGCCCTCGGCACTGTTCGGGCTGGTTCTGCCCTGGGCCTGGGTCCTCATTTGCCGGTATGCGCCTATGGGCCCCTGGTGGAAGAGTGCGGCCTGCCTGGGCGCGACGGCCCTGTTTCTCCCCCTGGTCAATCCGGTGGCGGACCGGCTGGTGCTGTGGAGCGGCGGCCGCGTGGAATACCGGCACGCATTCTGGTTCCGGCCTGATCTTGCCAACTGGTCAAACGAGTGGACGTTCAACGAGAATGTGCTGTTTCTCGTCTGGCTGTGTCTGGCGGGGGCGGCGGTACTGTGCGTCCTCCGGGCGGTGTTTGGGAAAAAAGAGTAAAAAATTCCCCTGGCGATATGCCAGGGGAATTTTTTATTTACTTCATCAGGGAGCACACCAGCTCGGCGTACCCCGCCGGGTCGGCCAGAGGCAGACCGGCGATGAGCTGCGCCTGGGCGTAGAGCAGCTTGGCATACTTGCCGGCCAGCTCCTTGTCCTCCTCCACCGCACGCTTCAGAGCAGCAAAGGCGGGGGACTGGGGGTTCAGCTCCAGCACCCGCTGGGCCTTCATGTTTCCGGCGTTCTCCGGGTCCACCTTCTGGAAATACTTCTCCATCTCCAGGGTGATGGGGCCGTCGGCGGTGAGGCACACCGCGCCGGTCTTCAGGATCTTGGACAGCCGGGCCTCCTTGATCTCGTCCCCCAGGGACTCCTTCAGGAAGTCCAGCACCGGCTTGTTCTCCTCCGCCTGCTGTTCCAGGGCGGCCTTTTCCTCGTCAGTCTCGGGCAGGGCGTCGTCGTCGTCCACCGACTTGAAGGCCTTGCCGTCCACCTCGCCCAGGGCGTTGATGACGAACTGGTCGGGCTCGTCGGTGAGGTAGAGGATCTCGTACCCCTTGTCCCGGATACGCTCGGCCTGAGGCAGCTTGTCCAGCTGGGCAGTGTCCTCGCCGCAGGCGTAGTAGATATACTGCTGATCCTCCGGCATCCGCTCCTTGTACTCGGCCAGGGAGGTGAGCTTGCCCTCCTTGGAGGAGAAGAACAGGAGCAGATCCTTCAGCAGATCCTTGTGGGCGCCGTAGTCGCTCACCACGCCCACCTTCAGCTGGATGCCGAAGGCCTTCCAGAACTGCTCGTACTTCTCCCGGTCGTCCTTCTGCAGCCGCAGCAGCTCGGCCTTGATCTTCTTCTCCAGGTTGTTGGCGATCACCTTCAGCTGGCGGGTGTGCTGGAGCATCTCACGGGAGATGTTCAGGGAGAAGTCCTGGGAATCCACCACGCCCTTGACGAACCGGAAGTGATCGGGCAGCAGGTCGGCGCACTTGTCCATGATGAGCACGCCGGAGGAGTAGAGCTGCAGCCCCTTCTGGTACTCCCGGGTGTGGAAGTCAAAGGGGGTGTGAGCGGGGATGTAGAGCATGGCCTTGTACTCCACCGTGCCCTCGGCGGACACATGGATCACGCTCAGGGGGTCCTCCCAGTCGCCGTACTTCTCCTTGTAGAACTGGTTGTACTCCTCAGCCTTGACCTCGCTCTTGGGCCGCTGCCACAGGGGCACCATGGAGTTGAGGGTCTCCCACTCGTCGTAGTCCTCCCACTCCGGCTTGTAGTCGTCCCCGGCGTCCTCCGGACGGGGCTTCTGGCGGGACTTGTGCATGAGCATGACGATGGGGTAGTGGATATAGTCGGAGTACTTGGTCACCAGGTCGCTGAGGCGGTACTGCTCCAGATACTCGTCGTAGTGGTCCTCCTCGGTGTTGGCCTTGATGTGGAGCACGATGTCGGTGCCCACGCTCTCCTTCTCGCAGGGGGTGATGGTGTAGCCGTCAGCGCCGTCGGACTCCCAGCGGTAGGCCTCGTCAGAGCCGTAGGCTTTGGAGGTGACGGTGACGTGGTCGGCCACCATGAAGGCGGAGTAGAAGCCAACGCCGAACTGGCCGATGATGTCGGTGGTGTCCCCTTCGGCCTTCTCGCTCTTGGCCAGCTCCTCCTTGAACTGAAGGGAGCCGCTGCGGGCGATGGTGCCCAGGTTCTGCTCCAGCTCTTCCTTGGTCATGCCGATGCCGTTGTCGCTGATGGTGAGGGTGCGGGCGATCTGGTCAGGGGTCAGGGTGATCTTCAGCTGGGAGCGGTCCACTCCCACCTTGTCATCGGTCAGAGCCTTGTAGGCCAGCTTGTCCATGGCGTCGCTGGCGTTGGAGATGATCTCCCGCAGGAAGATCTCCTTGTGGGTGTAAATGGAGTTGATCATCAGGTCCAGCAGCCGCTTGGACTCCGCCTTGAATTGCTTTTTCGCCATTGTGTGGATGCCTCCTATATGAAAACTATTTTTAAAAACATAGCGTTAGCACTCGGCTATCCTGAGTGCTAACGCTATCATAGTCCTTCGTATGGAAAATTGCAAGGGGGTTCAAGAAATGTTTACAATTCAGCCCTCTCGGGTGGAGGCCTCTATCACTGCTTGCAGCTCAGCGGGATCCACATCCTGTCCCCAATGGTCGTCAATGAAGTCGATGATGTCCTCTCCGAAGGCGATACCTATCGGCTCATTGTCCAGGGTCACCAGATAGACGTTCTGCCAGTCCAGCCCGTGGGCACGGAGCTGACTGTCCACATAGGCACCACCGGCGATCCGGTCGGGAGCCAGCTCCGGCGGATCGGTGGAAAAAGCGGCCTTCATCCGGAAGGCCACAACGCCCTTCCCGTCCTGCTTTGTGGTACCCAGCACGCCCAGAAACTCGCTCAGCTCCCAGGACACATAGCCGGCGTCTTTTACTTCCTCCAGCCGGCTGTCAAAATAGCCGTCCACGATATCCCGGTATTTTTCATAGTAGGTCTCATTGATAAAGCCCTCGTAGTCCTGGCTGGTGCGGACCAGCTGATAGAGCTCCTGATTTTCCAGGTACAAGGTGCCTGCCGGCAGGCCGTCCCGGCCGGAGACCTCCACCACGTTTTCTTCCAGACCGGCGCTCAGGTGAAGCGTACCCCTGCCGGAATAGTTGGCGGCCGGGATGATGGGCACATCCAGGGTCCAAAGGATGTTCTCACCCAGGGAATCCCGCTCCGCAGGGCTGGCTGCCGCGGTGCGGAGCAGCTCCGCCAGGTCGTCGGGATAGATGTACTGCTCCCCCTGACCGCCCCAGGTATACTCGCCCACCTCCCCTTTCTGCAGGTCGGTGAGCAGCGCCGTCAGGGAACCCTCCGGGTCAGGGTAGCTGATGCGGAAGGAGCGGATGTGCCAGGCCTCTCCATCCCGTTCCAGGGTCAGCTCGGTGCGGGAGCCGTCCTCCCAGGGGTTCGCCCACAGCAGGGCGGAACCGGCGGCCTCGTCCACCTGGCCTCCGGCACATACAAACGTACCGGGGCCAAAGTCGCTGGTGAAGGTGTACCAGGCGTCGTATTCCGGCAGATAGAGAGTGCCGTCTGTGCTGGTGAGATCAGCGGTGGTGATGCCGGCGTACCGCTCCAGTGTCTCGTCCACGGAGGTGCGGAGGATGCGGTGGATGGGCACAGGCAGATCGGAGGGGGACGTCCACTTCAGATCGGCCGTCTCCTGGGCAAAGGGGAAGTCCGGCAGAACGGACAGGGCGTCAAACTCCGTCTGATCCGCCTCCTCCACCAGACCGTCGCCAGGGAAGTAGCGGAGAAATTCTGTAAAGTTCAGATCCTTCACATCGTCATAGTAGCTGGTGAAAAAGCCACTCACCGGAGTGGCAGATGTCACTCCGTCCTGCTCCACCAGAGGGGAGAAGGCCTCGTTGACCCGGTCGATCTCCTCCTGGGTCAGGGGGCGGGTCTCCGCCGCCGGTGAGGGGGACGTGGGGGGCGGCGTCTGCTCCGCGCAGCCCGCCAGGGAAAGGATCAGGGCCGGCAGCAGCAGGCCCAGCAGTGCTTGTTTCATGTTACTCGCTCCCATCCAAATCGTTGTGATATTCCCGGAACAGGATCCGGAAGCTGGGGATGTTGTCGTACCCCAGGTTGGAGGTCTCCACGGTGAAGCGGAAGGCCTGCTCGGTCAGTTTGGCGGTGACCACCGTGTCCGCTCCGTCCTCCCGGATGACCACGCCGGTGAGGAAGTGGCTGTCCCGGCCCAGGGAACCCGCCGGGAAGACATAGGGGTACAGGTCCTCCGGATAGTTCATCAGGGCCAGACTGTCGTTCAGCGAGGTCCCGGGGGCGCCGCTGCTGAGGCAGGTGTTGTACAGCCGGAGGGTAAAGACCCGGGTGTCCGGGTCAAAGGAGGTGGAAAAGCTGGGAATGGTGGTAACTGCCGGGAAGAAGGAATAGAATTTTTCTTCGCTGTCCCCGTTGGGGATGAAGGAGAAGGACAGGCCGTTGGCGTCGATGCGGGCGTCGTACAACTGCTCATACCGGTCGGAAAAGACGGGGACACCCTTCTCCGAGGTCCCGATATACAGGGGCTGGGCCGGGTCCAGCCAGACGGTGTCCCGGCTCTCCTCAATCTCCGCCCAGCCGGGTACCAGCGTGCCGCTCTCATCTCCCAGCACCCGGACTGTCACCTCATCCGGCATGCCCTGCCAGGGAGTGCCGGAATCCAGGCCGTTGGTGGTGTAGTGTACTTGGCCGGTGTCCAGGATCTCATAGCCGGTGAACTGGCTCATTGCGGTGAGCTGTACCCGCCGCCCGGAAGCGCCGAATACCCACTCCAGCAGGGTGAAGCCGGTGTCGCTGCCGTAGCTGACCTCCGCCAGGAAGTCGGGACCGTAGGGGGTGAGCTTTTGTACCTGATAGCCGTCTGTTTCATAAAGCGTGTAAATGTCCTCCTCAGTGACGGGAGCGGCCAGAGCGCTGTTCTGGTCTTCTGCCGCCGGAGGGGAGGAGGCGGGAGGCGTCTGCTGTGCCGCGCAGCCCGCCAGGAACACAAGGGTCAGCGCAAACGAAAGAACGCGTCTCATAACAAAACCTCCTTTGTCACCCTTATGGTACCATGGATACCGGTACAAAGCGTGACAAAGGAGGTTACAGTTTGGAGGCAAAAAGCTACGAAAAAAGTTAGAAACCGAAAATTTCCAGACAATTTCTCTCTGTTTCTTCCAGACGCTGGACAAGAGCGCTGTCCGCCCCGGCGGGGAGGACGGAGGCGTCGGTGAGGGTAAAGACCCGCTCCGTCCCGTTCCGCCGCACCATCAGCATGGGGACATAAGACCAGTCGGTGAGGTTGGTCTTGCCTGTCTCATTGTCCCGGGTCAGCTCCAGCGTGAGAACGGCGGTGGTGTCGGTGAGAGGGTCTACCTGGGAGGAGATGAAGTTGCCCAGGGAGTAGCACACGAAGCCGGTGCGCTGGGAGCCGTCCCAGCCGGTGACGGTGCGCGTCTCCATAGGCTGGGGCACATGGGAGTGGCCGCCCAGCACCAGGTCGGCTCCGTTTGCAATGAGCAGGTCGGCCATCTCCTCCTGGTAGCTGTTCTGCTCGGTGCGGTACTCCACGCCCCAGTGGATCATCACCGCGATAAGGTCGGGCTCCATGGCCCGGGCGGCGGCCAGGTCGGCCTCCAGCTTTTCCGTGTCCGGGGTGGACAGACTGGTCATGTAATCGGTGTTGAACAGACTGACAGCCCAGTCCTTTCCGCTGGGCAGGGGGATACCGTTGGTGCCGTAGGTGTAGCCCATGAAGGCCACCGTGATGCCCCCTACGTCGGCCAGGTGGATGGGGCTGGCGGCATCCTCCTCCGAGGCATAGGTGCCCACATGGGCCAACCCCGCTTCGTCCAGAGCGTCCAGGGTGGCGGTGAGCCCGTCAAATCCCCGGTCCAGACAGTGGTTGTTGGCGGTGAGCATCAGGTCGAAGCCCAGCTCCTTCAAATCATCCGCCAGCGCCGCCGGGGAGCGGAAGGCGGGATAGCCGGAGTAGGGACCCTCAGTGGACAGGGTGGTCTCCAGATTGGCCACGGCGTAGTCCGCCCCCTCCACATAGGGCCGGGCCTGCTGGAAAATGGGAGTGTAATCGTAAAT
Source organism: Flavonifractor sp. HCP28S3_F3 (assembly GCF_052065355.1). NCBI lineage: Bacteria > Bacillati > Bacillota > Clostridia > Eubacteriales > Oscillospiraceae > Flavonifractor > Flavonifractor sp. HCP28S3_F3. The sequence continues at coordinate 32,379 of NZ_JBQHUF010000017.1, read as the reverse complement.
GCCCTGGGCCTCGTCCCAGGCGTCGTTGGTCACCGGCATGTGGCTCATTACGTCCCCGCATACCGTCAGGGTGGCCACCGTGGGAGGCGTGGGTGTGGGCTCCGGCGTAGGTGTGGGAGTGGGCGTGGACGTGGGCGCCGGAGCCGGGGCGGCGCACCCGGTCAAGGCTGCCAGCAGCAGGGCGGCGGCCAGGGCTTTCAAATGATGCAAGGCAAATCCTCCTTTACGCCCGGCCGTAGACCGCCCAGGCGATCTGACTGCATATCTGGTATACACCAAAGGAGTCTGTGTCTCCCTTGGCCCCGGTGGTAAAGACCACCACCCCGTCCCCGGTGTCCGGGTCGTAGGACATCAGGCCGTAAAAGCCGTAGGCTGAGCCGGTGTGGTAGTAGATCCGGTCCCGGCCGTACATGTCCTCCCGGCAGCGCAGGGGGCGGCACTGACAGAAACCGTCGGGAGTTTGGCTGAAGGGCAGCTCCAAAAAGGCCACCGTCTCGGGGGAGAGAAGCCGCTGCCCCTGGTACATGCCGTCACCGGCCAGCAGGGCGGCCAGCTTGGCCATGTCCCCGGCGCTGCAGGTGAAGCCCCCGGCGAAGAAGTTGCCCCGATAGCCCGGCTGCTCGATACAGACGTAGCGCTCCTGCTCTGCTGTGGAGCGGGTCACGGTCCTGCCCTGATACAGAGGGCAGAGCAGGCCGGTGTCTTTCACGCTGCCCGCCTCAAAGGCGGCGTCGATGCCCATGGGGGTGAGGATGGCCTCCCCCAGCACGTCGTCCAGCACCTGGCCGGAGGCCAGCTCCAGGGTCATGCCCAGCACGGCAAAGCCGTAGTTGTTATAGCACCAACTCTCCGGAACTCCCGGCTCCACCCCCTGAAAGCCGCCGCCCGCCAGCCGCTGCCGGGCGCAGCTCCCCTTCAGCGCGTTCAGATTGCCGCTGGCGTCGGTGAGGGAGGAGGTGTGGGTGAGGAGCATGTCCACAGTGATGGGGGTGTCGGGGTAGGCTGGATTGCGGACGTTTACGCCCCAATAATCCGACAGATCGTCTTCCGGTTCCACCATCTCCTGATCCATAAGCACCCCGGCGGTGAGGGCGGTGGCGATCTTGGTGAGGGAGGCGCATCGCATTTTGTGTTCTGTGGTCATAGCTGTCTGCCCATCCACGGCCCAGCCCCAGGCGGCCTGGGCGATGACCGCGCCGTCCTGGATGACCGCCGCCTGGATCCCCGTGGCCTGCCAGTCTGCCCCCGCCTGAGCCGTCACCTGCTCCAGCTCTGTCTGGGAGAGCAGAGGCTCCGGCGTGGGGATGGGGGTAGCCGTGGGGGTAGGCGTGGGAGACGGCGCTGGAGGCCGGGCAGGCTGTTCGGCAGGCATGGTCTGCCCGCAGGCGGTCAGCGTCAGCAGCAGGCAGAGCAAAAGTGCGGCACGTTTCATCAAAAAACCTTCCTTTCGCCCTCTATCCTACCATGTGGACCGGTACAAAGGGTTACGGGAACGGTTCCGATTTGGAAACAACAAACTACAATTGCCCTTTGAGAAAAAATAACATATAATAAAAGCTGCTGTTGAATTTAGAGGGAGGCAGACTATGATCCTGAATATATTGGCGGTAGGCGACGTGGTAGGCGACGGCGGCCTGGACTGCCTGAACCGGCACCTGCGTCAGGTGAAAAAGCTGAAGAATATCCACTTCACCGTGGTCAACGGAGAGAACGCCTCCGGCGTGGGCATCCTGCCCCGGCAGGCCCGGGAGATCTTCGACGCCGGGGCCGACGTGGTCACCCTGGGCAACCACACCTGGAACCGCATCCAGATCGCCGACTTCCTGGAGGACGACCGCTACACCCTGCGGCCCGCCAACTACACCAACCGGGTGCCCGGCCGGGGCTGGGGGGTGTACGACGGCCCCAACGGCCTGCACATCGGCGTCATCAACCTCATCGGCCGGTGCGAGATGGACAGCAACTTTGAAAACCCCTTCACCACCGCAGACCGGATTTTAAAGCGGATGGAGGGCGCCGACGTGATCCTGGTGGACTTCCACGCCGAGGCCACCAGCGAGAAGGGGGCCATGGGCTACTATCTGGACGGCCGGGTGCAGGCCCTCTGGGGCACCCACACCCACGTGCCCACTGCCGACGGGCAGATTCTGCCCAAGGGCACCGGCTTCATCACCGACCTGGGCATGACCGGCCCCGCCCGCAGCGTGCTGGGCATCCGGCCCGAGCAGGCCATCAACCGCTTCCTGGGTGGACTGCCCCGGCGGTTTGAGCCTGCCGACGGCCCCTGCAAGCTGGAAAGCGTGGTCTTTTCCATCGATACTGACAGCCGCCGCTGCGTACAGGTGGAGCGGCTGGACCTCCGCGACTGAAAGGAAACGAAAACATGCTGAAACTCATTCACGGGGCGGATTTCCATCTGGACGCCCCCTTTGCCGCCCTCTCCCCGGAGAAGGCCCGGCAGCGGCGGGAGGAGCAGCGGCAGCTGCTGACCCGTCTGGCCGACCTGGCGGAGACCGAGGGGGCGGATCTGGTGCTGCTGTCCGGCGACCTGCTGGACGGCGGGGAGACCTACCAGGAGACGGTGGAGGCTCTCTCCCGCACCCTGGGCCAGATCAAAGCGCCGGTGTTCATCGCACCCGGCAACCACGATCCCTACGGTCCCCGGTCGGTGTACGCCGGTACCGTGTGGCCGGACAACGTACACATTTTTACCGCCGTCCAGCCTGAGGCGGTGGAGCTGCCGAAGCTGAACTGCGTGATCCACGGCGCGGCCTTCACCACCCCTCAGGCCGACCGCTCTCCTCTCATGGGCTTCTCCGCTCCCCGGGACGGGAAGCTCCACCTGATGGCCCTCCACGGGGACGTAGCGGGCCAGGGCCGGTACGGCCCCATCGACCCGGCGGACATCGCCGCCAGCGGCCTGACCTACCTGGCTCTGGGCCATATCCACGCCTGCTCCGGCCTGCAAAAGGCCGGGGACACCTATTGGGCCTACCCCGGCTGCCCTGAGGGCCGGGGCTTTGACGAGACGGGGGAGAAGGGCGTGCTGTCCGTGACGGTGGAGGACGACCGTACCGTGTCCGCCCGCCTTGTGCCTCTGGCCGCCCGGCGGTATGAGATCGTGGAGGCCGACGTCACCGGGAAGGACAGCGCTGAGGACGCCCTCCGGGCTGTGCTGCCCGCGTCTCCCTCCGGGGACTGCTGCCGCATCCTGCTCACCGGCCAGCGGAGCTTTGATACCCCGGACCTGGCCGCCCTCACCGCCCTGGCGGAGCCCTTCTACTTCAGTGTCAGCGTCCGGGACAATACCCGGCCCCTCCGGGACCTGTGGGACCGGGCGGGGGAGGACAGCCTCACCGGGCTGGTGCTCCGTGCCCTGAAGGGGGAAAAGGAACTGGAAGATCGAGACCTGGCCGCCCGCTTTGCCCTGGCGGCCCTGGAACACGGGGAGGACCCCTGCCCATGAAAATCAAACGCATGCGCGCCACCTTCGGAGGCCTGGACCACCGGGAGCTGACCCTGAAGGACGGCCTCAATATCATCACCGCCCCCAACGAGGGGGGCAAGTCCACCTGGTCCGCCTTCCTGCGGGCCATGTTCTACGGCATCAACACCAAGGAGCGGGACAAGCAGAACTACATCGCCGAAAAGAACCGCTATCAGCCCTGGAGCGGGGCGGCCATGGAGGGCGTCATGGACCTGGAGTGGAAGGGCCAGGCTATCACCCTCCGCCGGGGTCCCAAAGGGAACACCCCCTTCGCCAAATTTGAGGCGGTGTACACCGACACCGGGGAGCCGGTAGGCTTCCTCACCGCCGACACGGTGGGAGAGACCATCCTGGGCGCCCCCCGTGAGGTATTTGAGCGCTCCGCCTTTGTGGGCCAGGGTGGGACGGCCATCGACGGCGCTCCCGCTCTGGAGGCCCGCATCGCCGCCCTGGCCTCCAGCGGGGAGGAGGACGTGTCCTACTCCCAGGTGGAGCGGGTGCTGCGGGACTGGCGCAACCGCCGCCAGCACAATAAGACCGGCCTCATTCCCAAGCTGGAGGGGGAGCTGGCAGAGATCGAAACGGTTCTGGCCCGCCAGTCCAAGGCCTTCCGCCTGTCCCAGGAGGCCAAGCGGGAGCTGGACAAGCTCCAGACCGAGCAGAAGCTGCTTGTGGCCGAGCGGCAGGCCCACCTGGCCCATGCCATGGCTGCCCGGCGGCAGAAGTGGGAGGCGGGCCAGCAGGCTCTGGCAGAGGCCAAAGCCCAGGTGGAGGCCCTCACCGCCGAGCGGGACCGCTACGGTGCCCCTCCTGACGCCGAGACCCTGCGGAAGGCCCAGGAGGAGCTGAACTACCTCAATACCCTCCACTCCAACCGAAAGCTGGCGGAAAACCAGCTGGAGGAGGCCAAAACGGCGGAAACCCAGGCCAAAGACGCCGCAGTGGATTCTCTCTTTCCCAATCTGACCCCGGACGAGGCCTGGCAGCAGGCCAGCGCCGACGCCGAGACCGCCGGACGGACCGTCCGTACTGGCGGCCTGGTGGGGGGCGGCATTGCCGCTCTGGTGCTGGCCGCCGGCTCCCTGGTACTGGCCCTGATTCAGGTCCTGCCCGCCCTCTGGATGGGGGCGGCCGCTGCCGGTGTGCTGGCGGCGGTGGGCGTGGGCCTGCTGGTGTCCGCTTCCCTGAAAAAGAAGGGAGCTGCCGCCGCCGGAGCTGAGATTTTGGCCCGGTATGAGGCTCAGGTCCCCGACGACATCCTGACCCGGGCCAATGCCTACCGAGAGCGCTGTGTGGTGGCCGCCGAGGCCGCCCGCCGCCGGGAGGCGGTGGAGCAGTCCCTGGCGGACATCACCGCCCAGGACCAGGATACCCGGACCAGACTGCTGGCCCTGGTCCACACCTTCGCTCCCACCGTTACCGATACCTTCGGCGTGTCCGCCGCCATCTCCCGGGCTCTGAACCTGGATCAGCGGCTGTCCACCGCCCAGGTGAAGCTGGACGGGGCTCAGGCCCTGGCCGACAGCCTGCCCAAACCGGAGGCGGGCATGGAGGACAACGGCGTGACGCCCCGGTTCGACCCGGCGGAGACCGCCGCCCGGCTGGAGGCCGCCGAGAGCGAGCTGTCCCGGTTGAAGAGCGGCCTGGCCATGGCCCAGGGCGAGCTGAACAGCCTGGGTGACCGGGAGGAGCTGACCGCCCGTCGGGAGGCCATCCTGGAGGAGCTGGAGCGGCGGAGGAAGGAGTACGACGCCCTCACAGCCGCCCTGGAGGCCCTGGAGAAGGGCCATTCCGGGCTTCAGGCACGGTTCTCTCCCGCCCTGAACCGGCGGGCAGGCGAGCTGCTGGCTCAGCTCACCGGCGGAAAGTACGACAAGGTGTCCCTCACCCGGGAATTTGAGGCCCTGGCGGAGGAGCATGACGCTCTGCTGCCCCGGCGGGCGCTGGTGCTGTCCCGTGGTACTGCCGACCAGCTCTATCTGGCGGTGCGTCTGGCGGTGTGCGAGCTGGTGCTGCCGGGGGAGGAGCCCTGCCCCCTGGTGCTGGACGACGCCCTGGCTAACTTTGACGACGAGCGGATGGCCCTGGCCCTGAGCACCCTGGCGGAGCTGGGGAAGGAGCGGCAGATTCTGCTGTTTACCTGCCACAGCCGTGAGGCCGCCTGGCAGAGGAGCATGAAAGGATGAAGCAGGCGCTGAAAAAAGAGCTCTACTTCTGGCTGGGGACGGCGGCGGTGGTGCTGGCCGCCCTGATTCTGGTGTTTACCTTTATCGGCCGGGTCATTCTGGTGGACGGCGTTTCCATGGAGCCTACTCTTGAGGGGGGCGACCTGCTGCTGCTTCGGAGCATCGGCTATACTCCCAAACAGGGTGACATCGTGGTGCTCACCAAGGAGTTTGAGGATGCCGACGGCCCCATCGTCAAGCGGGTGATCGCCACCGGCGGCCAGCATGTGGAGATCGACTACGCCGCCGGTACCATCACCGTGGATGGGGAAGTGCTGGACGAGCCCTATATCAACGGGGCGATGGAGGAACCCTGGTATGAGAACCTTACCTCGGTGGATGTGCCGGAGGGCTCCATCTTTGTTCTGGGGGATAACCGCAACGACTCCTCCGACAGCCGGAACGTGACCCTGGGCGCGGTGGACCAGCGATACCTGCTGGGTAAGGTGATTTGGGTGATGTTCCCCTTCCGGAACTTCGGAGCGGCGGGGTGAGACAACCTTCCCTTGCATTCAGAGCCGGGCCGCGATATAATTGGGCTATTCGTAAATGGAGCTGATTTACATTGAAACTTGACAGACATGAGGAGCCGGAGCGGAAAGAGGAACTGTCCAGCAGCGATTCCCTGAAGCTGGATCTGTACTTCTGGCTCCAGGCTTTGGTGGCCGCTCTGGTACTGCTGATCCTGGTGTTTACCTTCGTGGGTCGGATCATCGGCGTGTCGGGCAGCTCTATGGTGCCCACCCTTCACGACGGGGATATGCTCCTCCTCCAGAGCATCGGCTATACACCCAAGCAGGGAGATGTGGTGGTGCTCACCAAGGAGTTTGACGCCGCTGACGGTCCCATCGTCAAGCGGGTCATCGCCACCGGCGGGCAGCATGTGCAGATCGATTACGCCGCCGGTACCGTTACCGTGGACGGTGTGGTGCTGGACGAGTCCTATATCAACGAGCCCATGGAGCCGCCCATGGGGGAGAGCCTTACCGACGTGGTGGTGCCCGAGGGCTCCATCTTCGTCATGGGCGATAACCGCAACCACTCCTCCGACAGCCGGGACGTGACCCTGGGCACGGTGGACGAGCGGTATGTGCTGGGCCGGGCCATCTGGGTGCTGCTGCCCTTCCAGAACTTCGGGGCCATTGCCCACGGAGTACAGGCATGACGGCGGGGCTGCCCAAGCTGGTGGTGGTGCTGGGTACCACCGCCTGCGGTAAGAGCGGCCTGGGGGTGGAGCTGGCCAAGCGGTTCAACGGCGAGGTGATCTCCGCCGACTCCCGTCAGGTGTACAAGGGCCTGGACATGGGCACCGGCAAGGTGACCGAGGAAGAGATGGAGGGCATCCCCCACCACATGCTGGACGTGGTGGAGCCGGGAGAAGACTATTCCGTAGCCGACTTCCAGCCCGCCGCCTATGCGGCCATTGACGACGTGATCGCCCGGGGCAAGACCCCCATTCTGGTGGGGGGCACCGGGCTATATGTCCGTGCCATCACCGAGGGCTTCCAGTTCTCCGACAGCAAGCCGGACCCTGCTCTGCGGCAGGAATTGGAGGAGAAAAGCAACGAGGAGCTGTACGCCATCCTGCGGGAAAAGACCGGCGTCACCCTCACCGGCGGGGAGGAGAACAACCGCCACCGGCTCATGCGCTCGGTGGAGAAGGCCCTCTCCGGTGCGTGGGAGGCTCCCAAAGCCTGTCCCCGCTATGACTGCCTGCTGCTGGGAGTGAATTTCCCACGGGATGTGGTGTGCCAGCGCATCGACGACCGGCTCCAGGCCCGGATCGACGCGGGTATGATCGACGAGGTGGCAAACCTCCGCTCCGCCGGGGTCAGCGACGAGTTCCTGGACCGGCTGGGGCTGGAATACCGCTATATCCTCTGGTATCTCACCGGGAAGATCCCCACCATGGAAGGGCTGAAGGACGAGCTGGGCCGGGCCATCAAGCGCTTTGCCAAGCGGCAGGTGGTGTGGTTCAAAAAGGATCAGGACGTGCTGTGGCTGGACATGGAGGGGGACTTCCTCTCCCAGGCCGCGGACGCGGTGGAACAATTTCTTCGCACATAAGGAACCGGGCGTGCCGTTATGCACGCCCGGTTTGTTTTGTCAGTGATTCAAAAAAGGTTTCAGATCGTCTTTGGAAAAGGGATACCAGAGGGCATCCTCCTTGCGCTGCTGGATGGCAAGAACAGCTTCATACTCCTCCTGGGTGACCGCCTGATAGTCCAGATACCAGTCGGTGTGAGTGGAACCGTCAGCGTCGGTGACGGTATCCACGGAGCCGTTGGGAGCGGTGCCCCGGCTGTGCTGCGGCCGGCCGCTGGCGTCGGTATCCGTGAAAAACATGCGGCCGAACCCGCTGGAGGTGCTGTAGGAGTAACAATAGCTGCCGTCGGTTTTCAGATCCAGCATTTCATCCGGCGTCAGGATATAGCCGTAGACCGTTCCGTCCTCTCCCTGGCGCAGAACCTCCCAGCCGTGGTCAACGCCCGACTCCAACACCAGACGCAGAACCACCTCTGTGGCGCCGTCCCGGTCCAGGTCAATGGCGGTAAAGGTAGCCGCCGTCAGCTGATGGCCCTCCGGGGCGCTTTCCTTCAAAAACTGTGTAAGGGTCATGGTTCTGTTATAGTCGGCGTCATAGAGAGTACCGCCTTCCAGCAGAACCTGCTCCAGCCCGGCAGACAGGGGAAGAACGGCTGGGCCGCTGTCCTGGGGTTCCGGCTCCCGGAGGGATTCGTCCAGAGGCTGGGCGGGAGTGAGCAGGGAGAAGTCAAAGCTGTCCGCCAGATTCTTCATGTCCTGCTTGGTCACTCCCTGATCGGTGCCCTCCAGCACGGTGACAAAGACAAAGGAATCCCCCAGGTCGGTGAGCAGGAAGCCCCGGCCCGGTCCCAGATCCAGAGTGATCTCCCGGCCCTCGTCGGTCTTGTAGTACCACTCCTCATAAGCGGACAGGTCGTCCACGGTAAAATACACGTCGTTAAGTGTGCCCTTGACGCTGCGGCGGAACTGGTAGTCCAGCTGAGTGCCGCTGGCGGTGGTCAGATACCCGTCATAGTGGAAGGTGCCGTCCTCCGCGATCGGGCCGGAATAGGCGGTATTGTCCCCCAGAAAATCCCCCAGCAGAGAGACCCATTCCGCCTGATCCTCCACCACGTGCTCCCAGGTGTGGAGGGTCAGGCTGTACTTGGCGGCGATCTCCTCCAGCTTGTCGGCCATGTCCTGGGTGTAGACCAGGTAGCAGCGGTATTTTTCCAGTGCCGGATCTGTGTTGTTGCCCACTACCTTGAGAATGGACCCATCCGGGTCATAGGAGGCCAGGAAATTGTTCCACTCCGCCAGAGCCTGGCTCTCGGGGGTGTTGATATAGCCGGACAGGCTGAGCTTGTTCTCCTGTACCGACTGCTCCGGCGGGAGATCGGACTGCTGCTCCTGGGGCAGCAGCAGATCCCGCACGCCAAGCAGGTGGGCGGCCACCGCTCCGGCGGACAGAAGCACCAGCAGGGTGATGGCCGCCGCCAGCAGCCACAGCCGCCGGACATGCCGCTTTCTCAGGGGTCTCTGCTTCTGCGCAAAATCCTCCCAGCGGAGGTTGACGGAGCTGTGCACCTGAGAAAAGGTCTCCTGATAAAATTCCCGGTTACTCATCCTGCCACACCTCCCCCAACTGCTCCTTCAGCTTGGCCCGTGCCCGGGACAGCCGGGTGGTCACTGCCGAGGTCTCCAGATCCAGCAGCTTCCCAATCTCCCGCACCGACAGCTCCTCGTAGTAAAACAGCACCAGCACGATGCGGTAGTTTTCCGGCAGGGCCATTACCGTCTGATACAGAGCCTCCTGCTCCGGCTCCTGAAACACCGGTTGGGGCGGCAGCTCGTCCAGAGAGGCCCGCCGCTTCCGCCAGGGGCTGCGCAGTATGTCCCGGCAGTAATTTATGGTCACCCGCAGCAGCCAGCGCCGCAGGTGCTCTTCCCCCTGGAACTCTTTTTGCGCGGTGTACAGCCGGAGAAAGACCTCCTGCACCGCGTCGTCCGCGTCCTGGGGGCTGGCCAGGACGTGGAGCGCCACCCGGTAGACCGTGTCCTGATAGCGCTCCACCGCGGCGGTGAAGCTGGTTTTGTCCATAGGCGTCCCCCCTTATTTGAACCTGTTCACCTTAGATACGAGCGGGGCGGCAGATTTGTCACAGAAAAGGGAAAAGAATTATCCAATGAAGTTGACAAAGTTTTCCACACGACATATATTTGTTTTAGATATAAATTTATAAAACGGTGAATTTTCATGCACATTAGGAGGCGGGGAACGCCTGCTGCGCGCCGGCGTTCGGTTTGGAAAGGATGATGATCTTATGAAAAGAGCAAAGCGCCCGATCCAGTTTGCCCTGACGTTTTCCATCCTGCTGTGTCTGATCCAGATTTCGCCTGCGCAGGCGGCACTGCAGGGTGCGGGAACGGAAAAGAATCCCTTTCAGATCTCCAATGAGGCGGAGCTGCGGATGATCGCGGACTTCAATGATGCATACTGGATTCTGACAGATGATGTGGTACTTACCAGCCAGTGGACACCTGTCACGACATTTACCGGCACCCTGGACGGAAACGGATATAAGATCAGCGGATTGGATATTGAGGACAAGGAAAACTCCTGGCCCAATGAGGCGGCTTTCATCAGTGTAAACACGGGGACCATCAAGAATCTGCATCTGGAGGGCGAGGTGACCTATGAGTCATCCCATCTGGGCGGAGCCGTGCTGGTGTATGAGAACAGTGGCAGGATCGAGAACTGTTCTGTCAAAGGAACGGCAAATCTGATTACAAATGCTGACTATGCCCAGAACAACTCCGATTTCGGCGGGTTGGTCTCCTGCAATACGGAGACCGGCGTGATTGAAAACTGCTATACCCGTCTGTATGCTGTCTTGACAATAAAAAGCGGTGGAAAATCTTATGGCTATTATAGCGCCTGCTTTGTCAACCGGAACCAGGGACAGATCAAAAACTGCTATTCCGCGTCCAGAGGCCAATATCTGAATGAAGAATTCAGAGGCTTCAGTACAAGGACCAACATGTATACAGGCACTTACGAGAGCTGCTACTATGACAAGGATCTGCCGGGGATCTATTCCGAGGGGTATGATACAGATGAATCCTATCACAAGTATCCCCGGACCACGGCGGCCATGAAGACGCAGTACAATTATACCGGCTGGGATTTTGACCAGATCTGGGCCATTGACGAGAGCATCAACGACGGCTATCCCTATCTGCGCAATGAGAAATCCATTACGATCCATGCCACGGGCCTGGCCCTGGACCAGACGGAGGCCACGGTGCAGGAGGGGAAAACGGTTACCCTGCGGCCGGTGTTCACCCCTCAGGATACCACCGATCAAACTGTGACCTGGACCACCTCAAACCGGTATGTGGCCACGGTGCAGGACGGTGTGGTGACCGGCGTCTCTGAGGGTACCGCCACCATCACCGCCAAAGCCGTGGACGGCGGCTTTACGGCCGAGTGTGCGGTCACCGTCACTCCGGAGCCGGTAGAACCCCAGTATCCCAGCGGTTCCTGCGGGGAAAACCTCACCTGGACGCTGATTGACGGGAAACTCACGATCTCAGGCACAGGACCCATGAGCTATGAGGGCTATGAGGCGCCCTGGATAGATTACGGCGATGAAATCACGCAGATCGAGATCTGCAACGGCGTCGCCACTCTGGCGGAGGGCGCTTTCTCCTACACCAGTGCGGTGGAGATCTCTATTCCCCAATCGGTGACAGAGATCGGGACGGATGCCATGGGGAGCTGTACAGAGCTGGAGCGCATTACCGTGGCCGCCGCCAACCCGGCCTATTCCGCCCGGGACGGGGTGCTGTTTAACAAGGCGGGCACAGTGTTTGTCCAGTATCCCGCCGCAAAGCCCGATGCCGCCTACCATGTGCCAGACGGGGTGGAGAAGATCCTCTACTCCGCTGTTTATATGAACAGTATGCTGAAGGATCTCTATATCCCAGACAGTGTAACGGAAATTGAGGACTATGCCATTTCCACCTTTGGCACGCTGACCGTTCACGGCAGGGCGGGAGGCGTGGCCCAGCAGTACGTGGAAGCACACAATCAGCTCTCCGATATCCACCTGATTTTTGAGGCCACGGATGGTACGGGAGAGCCTGAGTATGATTACACGGTGAACTCTGTGTCGGGAAGGGTCTCCAGCGGCGGAAAATTCCGGGCGGAGGTCAGCGTGACCAAAAATACCGATGCTGCGCAGGGCGTCATTATCCTGGCTCTGTATACCAGAGAGGGAGCGCTTTCTGACTTCATCTTCATGCAGGGGGACTTTGAGCAGGGCAAGACCTACACCTTCGGCGGGACCCTGACGGGTTTTGAGGGCGCTGTACTCAAAGCCTTTGTGTGGGACGGCTTTGATACGATGATCCCCATCAGCAACACCATGAGCGGTGCGGCGGGATAACCGCCGTATTGTGATCGGGTAAAAAATACCCGCGGCCGGTTTGAAAGCCGGACGCGGGTATTTTGTGATTAGAGGTGAAAATGCCGGCCGGTTCAGTTGGCGGCGGCCTGTTCTTCTGCCGGGGTGGGGGCGACCCGGGTAACAACGGCCCACTCCACCCGGCGGTCGGTCAGCTCCTCCACCCGGATATGCAGGCCATATACCTCCACCTCGGGGTGACTGCCGTCCTCGGGGATCACGCTGAGCTGGGCGAACACCAGGCCGCCCAGGGTCTCGGTCTCCTCGTCCTCGGGGAACTCCACGCCCAGAGCCGTACCGATCTCCTCCAGCTCGGCGGAACCGGCGATCCGCCAGCGGTCGCCTCCCAGAGAGATGATCTCCTGGTCCTCCTGGGGGTCGAACTCGTCGTAGATGTTGCCCACGATCTCCTCCAGCAGGTCCTCCATGGTCACCAGACCGGCGGTGCCGCCGTACTCGTCCACCACGATGGACAGATGTACCTTCCGGCTCTGCATATCCCGGAACAGCACGTCGGTACGCACCGATTCGGGGACGAAATAGGCCGGGCGGAGCAGCTCCCGCAGAGGCTTGGGCTGTTCCTTCCGGGCGTTGAGCAGCCATTCCCGGGTGTTCAGGATGCCGATGATATCGTCGGCGTCCTCCTCATACACCGGGAACCGGGACAGACCGGAGGTCTCGATGGTCTCCACGATCTCCTCTGCCGTGTCGTCCACCCAAAGCATCACCATGTCCGTGCGGTGGACCATCACATCTCCGGCGGTCATGTTGTTGAACTCGAAGATGTTCTCGATCATTTCCTTCTCGTCGGTCTCAATGGCGCCCTTTTCCTCGCCGATGTCCACCATTTTGCGGATGCCCTCCTCGGATACCGGGGCGCGGTCGGGGTGGGGGTCCAGGTGGAGCAGCCGGAGGACCAGACCGCAGATCCCCTCCAGCAGGGCGGTGAGGGGAAGCAGGACCACGGACAGGGCGGCTACCGCTCCGCAGGTGAGCCGGGCGGCCTGATCGGCGCGGTGAAGGGATACCCGGCGGGGGATCATGTACCCGAAGGCCAGCACCACCAGGGCCGCCGCCAGGGTGACCACAGCCGCTGCCAGGATCCGGACGGCCAGCGCGCCGCTGCCGGCCAGGCCCCACCGCTCCACCGCCCACCGGCCAAGGGGCCGGCCGAAGGCCAGGACGGCGCAGGCGGCGGAAAAGAAGCCGCACAGGGTGACGCACAGCTGAGTAGTGGTGCGGGTGCGCACCGGGCGGGCGATCAGCTTCAAAAGACAGGACGCTTTTCCATCGCCCTCCTCCGCCTGATGGCGGAGCTCCCCCTCATCCAGAGCGGGAACGGACAGCTCGGCGGCGGCAAAACAGGCGCTCAGCAATAACAGAATGACCTGCAGCAGGACGCAGGTCCATAATGGGGGCTGCAACGTAATTCCTCCTCCAAAACAAAACACATGACATAATACAAAGTCCAGTATAGCACAGCCGCGAAAAAAATCCATAATAATAGGGAAAAAAGTTGGTATCCATGGTATAATAGCCACAACCCACAGGGGAAGGATGAGAATGAATGAACGCAGTACAGCGGCGGCTGCCCAAGCTGCCGGGCCAGGGGGAGCAAGCCCTTACCTTTGTCAAGTGGCTGATCTTTGCAGCAATCTGCGGTGTGGTGTGCGGCGGGGTGGCTACCGCCTTTTACTATGCCTTTTCCGTTGTGACCAACCTGCGCCATGCCCATCCCGCGCTGATCTTTCTGCTGCCGCTGGGCGGCGTGGCCATCGTGCAGCTTTATCGGGTGTGCGGCATGGCGGGAGACCGGGGCACCAACTTCGTGCTGGTGGCGGTGCGGGAGAATAAGCCGCTGCGGCTGCGCACCGCGCCGCTGGTGTTTCTCTCCACCATCATTACCCACCTTGTAGGCGGCTCCTCCGGCCGGGAGGGCGCCATCCTTCAGATCGGCGGCTCCATCTCCTCAAAAATCGGACAGTGGATGCGGCTGGACGACAAGGACAGCCGGATCATCACCATGTGCGGCATGGCGGCCGCCTTTTCCGCCCTGTTCGGCACGCCCCTGACGGCGGCCATGTTCGCCATGGAGGTCACCAGCGTGGGTGTCCTCTATTACGCCGCCATGGTGCCCTGTGTCCTGTCGTCTATCGTGGGGCTGTGGGTAGCTCAGCGCTTTGATGTGCCGCCCACCGCATTTACCCTGGAGGGCATCCCCAACCTGAGCATCCTCACCCTGCTTCAGGTCATCGGTATGGGCATCCTGTTTGCCCTGCTGTCCATTTTCTTCTGCCGGATGATGCACGCCGCTCCCCACCTGTATGAGAAGTATCTGCCCAACCCCAACGCCCGGGCGGCGGTGGGCGGCGCGCTGGTCATCGGCCTGACCTTCCTGGTGTGGATCTGGAATCCGGGCAGCTATGACTACAACGGCGCCGGAGAGGCAGTGATCCACGCTGCCGTGAGCGGAAACGCCAGACCGGAGGCCTTCTTCTTCAAGATGCTCTTTACCACCATCACCCTGGGTGCGGGCTTCAAGGGCGGCGAGATCGTGCCGGTGTTCTTTACCGGCTCCACCTTCGGCTGTACTGTGGCTCCGCTGCTGGGGCTCCACCCCTCCTTTGGGGCGGGACTGGGCATGGTGAGCGTGTTCTGCGGCGTCACCAACTGCCCCATCAGCTCCCTGCTGCTGGCGCTGGAGCTCTTCGCCGGGGACAGCCTGGGCCTGTTTACCGGCCAGAGCCTGTGCCTGTTTGCCGTGTGTCTGGCGGTGTCCTACATGCTGTCCGGCTATTACGGGCTGTACAGCGAGCAGAAAATCGTATATAGTAAGCTGCGGCCTGAATTTGTGGATAAAAAGGCCAATGATAACCATTCCTGACAAGCAGGAGGGCGGAATACGTGAATATTTTTGATATTATGGGCCCCATCATGGTGGGCCCCAGCTCTTCCCATACGGCGGGAGCTGCCCGCATCGGCTTCATCACCCGGCGGCTGCTGGGGAGCCAGCCTGTCAAGGCGGAGCTGCTGCTCCATGGCTCTTTTGCCGCCACCGGCGCCGGCCACGGCACCGACAAGGCGCTGGTTGCCGGCCTGCTGGGTATGCGCCCCGACGACCCCCGGCTGCCCCGTTCCTTTGAACTGGCCGCCCAGGAGGGAATGAAGCTGACTCTGGGCAAGACGGTGCTCCGGGGGGTCCACCCCAACACCGTGCTGCTGCGGGTGGAGGACGTCCGGGGCAAGACGCTGGAGGTAGTGGCCTCCTCCCTGGGAGGCGGCCGGGTGAAGGTGTGCTCCATCGACGGGCTGGACGCCAGCTTCACCGGGGAGCTGCCCACCCTGATCATCCGCAATGAGGACCGGCCCGGCATGGTGGCGGAGGTGTCCGCCATCCTGTCCCGGCGGCAGGTGAACATTGCCGCCATGCAGCTCTACCGCAATACCCGGGGCGGACTGGCCGTCATGGTCATTGAGAGCGACCAGCCTGTGTGGGAGACGGCGGTAGAGGAGCTGCGCGCCTGCCCGGGTATCCAGCGGGTCACCTGTTTGACGCCGGAGGAGGAATAGAATTATGGCTTTTTCATCCGTGGAAGGGCTGCTGACAGCGGCCCGCACCCGCCCGGTATGGGAGGCGGTGTTGGAGGACGACTGCAACGACCGGGGGGTGGACCGCCAGCGGTCCTTTGCCCAGATGTCCGCCCTGTGGGCGGCCATGGCGCCTCCGGTAACGGAATATGACCCTGCCGCCCGCTCCCACAGCGGACTGATCGGCGGAGCGGGCGCTCTGCTGGAGGGGGAAGGCTCCGGTCTGTGTCCCCCCTTCCTGCGGCAGGTGATGGCCGCCGCGCTGAAAACGGGGGAGTGCAACGCCTGTATGAAGCGCATCGTGGCCGCCCCCACCGCCGGCTCCAGCGGGGTACTTCCCGCGGTGCTGCTGCCCCTCCAGGCCCGGGACGGCCTGAAGGACGAGCAGATGGTGGAGGCCCTCTATGTGGCCGCCGGGTTCGGACAGGTCATCGCCACCCGTGCCTCCATCTCGGGAGCGGAGGGAGGCTGTCAGGCTGAGGTGGGCTCCGCCTCCGCCATGGCCGCCGCCGCCCTGGTCCATCTGATGGGGGGCACGGGGGAGCAAATGGCTGCCGCCTGCGCCCTGGCCCTCTCCAACACCCTGGGCCTGGTGTGCGACCCGGTGGCTGGGCTGGTGGAGGTGCCCTGCGTCACCCGCAATGTGATGGGTGCCATGAACGCCCTGTCCTGTGCCGAGCTGGCCCTGTCCGGTGTGGGGAGCGCCATCCCCTGCGACGAGGTCATCGACGCCATGCGCTCGGTGGGAGAGGCCCTGCCCGCCTCCCTGCGAGAGACCGGCGGCGGCGGCCTGGCCGCTACACCCACGGGCCGGCGGATCGCCGAGGGCATGTAATACCAATCAATAAGGAGAAACAATGATGCTGCGATTTGACCACTTCAATTTCAATGTGCTGGACCTGGAGCGCTCCCTGACCTTTTACCGGGAGGCCCTGGAGCTCACCCCGGTGGAGGAGAAGAACGCCGACGACGGCTCCTTCAAACTGGTCTACCTGGGAGACGGTGAGAGCGATTTTCGCCTGGAGCTGACCTGGCTGCGGGACCGGACCGAGCCCTATGACCTGGGGGAGCAGGAGTTCCACCTGGCCTTCCGCACCGATCGCTTCGACGAGCTGCTGGCGCGGCACAAGGCTATGGGCTGCGTCTGCTTTGAGAACCCCGACATGGGAATCTACTTTATCGAGGACCCGGACGGCTACTGGATCGAGCTGGTTCCCGCCGGAGCATAAAAGGAGGCGGCCGCGTGCTATTTTCCAGTTCTGTTTTTCTGTTTCTGTTCCTGCCCGGGGTGCTTATCGTCTACTACCTGTTCCTGCGCCGGTGGCGTCAGGCCCAGAACATTTTCCTGCTGGTGGCTTCCCTGGTGTTCTACGCCTGGGGAGAGCCCTGGTTCGTGTTGGTGATGATGCTCTCCATCGTGGTCAACTACGGCTTCGGCCTGTGGGTGGCCCGTGGACAGTCCACGGGCACGGGCACGAGAGTGCCCGTGCTGATGGCCGTCTTGTTTAATTTGAGTATCCTGTTTGTATTTAAATATCTGACATTTACTCTAGGTATTCTGAATCGCCTGGGCGGCTCCTTTGTGATCCCCGGTATCGAGCTGCCCATCGGCATTTCCTTCTTCACCTTCCAGGCGCTCAGCTATGTGCTGGATGTGCAGCGGGGGAGAGGCCAGGTTCAGCGCTCCCCTCTGAAGGTGGGACTGTACATCTCCTTCTTCCCCCAGCTCATCGCCGGACCCATCGTCAAGTATGAGACGGTGGCCGACCAGATCGACAACCGGAAGGAGACCTGGGCGGATTTCTCCGCCGGGTGCAGCCGGTTTATCGTGGGCCTGGGGAAGAAGGTGCTGCTGTCCAACCAGCTGGCTCTGGTGGCGGACCGGGCCTTTGCCCTGGAGAGCGCGGACAAGCTGACCCTCTCCTTCGCCTGGCTGGGCGCCCTGTGCTATACCTTCCAGATCTACTATGACTTCTCCGGCTATTCCGACATGGCCATTGGCCTGGGCAAGATGTTCGGGTTCCACTTCCTGGAGAACTTCAACTACCCCTACATTTCCAAATCCATCACCGAATTCTGGCGGCGGTGGCATATCTCTCTGTCCACCTGGTTCCGGGATTATGTCTACTTCCCGCTGGGAGGCAGCCGGGTATCCTCCAAGGCAAAGCATATTCGCAACCTGTTTGTGGTATGGCTGCTGACCGGTATCTGGCATGGCGCCAACTGGACCTTTATCGCCTGGGGCCTGTTCTATTTCGTCCTGCTGGTGCTGGAGAAGTACGGACATCTGGGCCGGGGCTGGCCGGTGGTGTGCCAGTGGCTGTTCACCTTCCTGATGGTGAATTTCGCCTGGGTACTCTTCCGGGCCGACGGCCTTGGCCAGGCGGCGGGCTATCTGGCCACCATGTTCGGCCAGGGCGCCGGGCTGTGGAGCGCCGAGACCGGCCTGTTTTTCCGGGAGAACTGGACGGTGCTGCTGGCCGGGGCAATCTTTGCTGCGCCGGCGGCTCCCGCGCTGCGGGATTGGGCGGCGAAGCGGAGCAGCATCGTGCTGGATGTGGGCTACGCCCTGATGGCGGCATGCGTTTTCCTTGTGTCGGCCAGCTTCATCATCAAAGGGACCTACAATCCCTTCATCTACTTTAATTTTTAACAGGAGGGACTTATGAAACGACGCGATACGATAACCGCCCTCCTGTTCCTGCTGCTGACGGCGGTGGGACTGGTGCTGGTGGCTACCTCCTTTCTGGGAGGCGAGGGCAAGCTGGAGACGCTGCTCAAGACCACAGTGCGGGAGCGTGACCCGATGGTCCTGCTGGAGGGGGCGGAGAGCGCGGTGAACAGCGACCTGGACCGGGACCATCTGTTTATCCAGCTTTACGGCGGCGTACAGCACCTTTCCGGACGGCGGGTCATTCAGGATATGGTAGCGGGCAATACGGTGGCCAAGCTGTCCACCGGGGCGCTGAACTTTGTGAATCTGGGAGCCGCTGCCCAGCCGGATCAGGCGGCGGTGGACGCCCGGGCGGAGGCCACGGCGGAGTTTGCCGGAGCGCTGGAGGAGTTGGGCGTCCCCTACCTCTATGTGGCCGCCCCCCAGAAGATCCAGCGGGGAGGCGATACCTTGCCCAAGGGGCTGGAGGAAAACGGAAACGCCACCTGCGACGCCTATCTGGAGGGCCTGGACCGGCTGGGGGTAGACTATATCGACCTGCGGCCGCTGTTTGAGAGCAACGGCATCTACTCCAACTGGTTTTTCTATACCGACCACCACTGGAAGCCGGAGGCGGCCTTCTTTGCCTGGCAGTATCTGGCCGGCGAGCTGGATGTGCGCTATGGCATCGAGACCCCTTCTATTCTGACCGACCCCAACAACTGGCAGACCACCGTGCTGGAGGACTTCTTCCTGGGCAGCCAGGGCAAGCGGGTAGGCAGCCTCTATGCCGGAGTGGACGACTTTACCATCTACACCCCCAAATTTGATACCAACCTCACCTATGTCAACAGCGACGGCAGCTTCAACCGCTCCGGACCCTTTGAGCAGTCGGTGTGCTTTCCCGAGCGGGTGGCGGAGAAGGACTGGTTCAACGGCAACCCCTATACCTATTACTCCGGCGGAGACTACGGCATGGCCACCATGATCAACCACAACAATCCCGACGGACCCAAGGTGGTGCTGCTCCGGGAGTCCTTCTCCTGTACCATGGCGCCCTTCCTGTCTCTGTCCTGCTCGGAGCTGACTACCATCGACCTGCGGCATTTTACCGGAGATCTGATGGAGACCATGGAGGAGCTGGAGCCCGACCTGGTACTCACCCTCTATACCGCCAGCACGGCCGGGCTGGACAATATGTTTGAATTTAGCAAGACGGAGTGAACAGCTTGGACGGACAACAGAACCGGCCCTCCTTCCGCCGCCTGGACCATCACTACATTGTGATGCAGGCGGGATTCTGGGCCATGTTTGCCTCTGTAGTGGCCTACCAGACCGCCCTGCTGCTGGAGCGGGGATTTTCCAACGGTGAGGCGGGGCTCATGACGGCGGTGCGCTGCCTGGCGGGCATTGTCTGCCAGCCTCTGCTGGGTGGCTTTGCCGACCGGCACCCGGAGATCCCACTGAAGCGCATCGTCACCATTTCCCTGCTCCTCTCCCTGGGGGCGGGAGCCTGGTACTGGCTCTCTCCCGATATGGGCCTGTGGGAGACCGCTCTGGTGTGGGTGGTGATCGGCGGACTGGAGGTGTCCTCCTATCCCCTGATGGACGCCATGGCCATCCAGTTTATCAACGACGGCGTGCCCATCCGGTACAGCCTGGGCCGGGGTGTGGGCTCCATGGCCTATGCGGTGGTGTGCGTGCTGCTGGGGCTCCAGGTGGGCAGCGCTGGCTTGGAGAGCACCCTGCTCACCCATCTGCTCCTGGTGGTGGGGGAGGCTGCGCTGGTGGCCTCTTACCCGGCCTACCGGGGAGACAGGCGCGCTTCCCAGCAGACGGGACCCAAGCCCCAGTCGGCCCTGTCCCTGCTGAAGAGCAATCCCAGGTTTACTCTGATGCTGGCGGGGGTGCTGCTGGGCCTGACCGGGATCATGCCCCTGTCCAATTTCCTGGTGAATATCGTCACCAGCCGGGGCGGCACCGAGGCCGACCTGGGTCTGGCCCTCTTTCTCATGGGAGCCTCCGAGCTGCCCACCGCCCTGTTCTTCGGAAAGCTGCTGCGGCGGCTGGGCAGCGGAAAGCTGGTGATGCTCAGCATGCTCTTCGGTACCCTGAAGGGAGTTTTGCTGCTGCTCACCACCGGCTACCTGGGGGTGCTGCTGGTGCAGCCCATCCAGGTGCTGGGCTACGGCCTGTTTACCCCCGCCTCGGTGTACTTTGTCAACGAGTCGGTGCCTGAGGCCGACCGGGTCCGGGGCCAGACGGTGATGATGGTGGCCTCTAACGGCCTGGGCGGTATGCTTGGCGGTCTGCTGGCAGGCTGCACCCTGGATCTGGGAGGCGCCAATCTGATGCTGGCCGGGTGTATTGCCTGCGGCTGCGCGGGCACTGTGCTCTGCTTATTGGCATTAAGAAAAAACACATGGATTTCCTCTTTCCAAAACCGGCCAAATGGTGTATGATGTTTCCGTATTTTTTTGAGTGTTCAAACAGAAACCGGATACCCAACGGAGGTACGATATGAGAAAGACGAAAATCATCTGCACCCTTGGTCCCGCTGTGGACAATGAGGAGACCATTGAGAAGCTGATCCGCGCCGGTATGAACGCCGCCCGCTTTAACTTTTCCCACGGAAGCCATGCTGAGCAGCTGGCCCGGCTGAACATGTTCAAAAAGGTTCGGGACACTCTGGGCGCCCCTGTGGCCACCATTCTGGACACGAAGGGTCCTGAGATCCGCATCAAGACCTTTGCCAATGGCCCCGTCACCCTGAACCAGGGGCAGGAATTCACCCTGACCACCGACGACGTGCCCGGCGACGAGACCCAGGTGTCCGTCACCTATGAGAACCTCCATCAGGAGGTGGGTCCCGGCTGCCGCATTCTGGTGGACGACGGCCTCATTGAGCTGCGGGTCAAGAACGTGGAGGGCCACGCCATCCACTGCGAGGTGGAGAACGGCGGTCCCCTGTCCAGCAACAAATCCATCAACATTCCCGACGTACATATCCTGCTGCCCTCCCTCACCGATAAGGACCGGGAGGACCTGAAGTTTGCGGCGGAGCATGACTTCGACTTCATCGCCGCCTCCTTCGTCCGCAAGGCCAGCGACGTGGAGGATATCCGGGCTGAGCTGCACAAGCACGGCGGGGACGACATCCGCATCATCTCCAAGATCGAGAACCGGGAGGGTGTGGACAACATCGAGGGCATCATCGCCGCCTCTGACGGCATCATGGTGGCCCGGGGCGACCTGGGTGTGGAGATCCCTGCCCATGAGGTGCCCATCCTGCAGAAGAAGATGATCAAGGCCACCACCCGGGCGGGCCTGCCGGTCATCACCGCCACCCAGATGCTGGATTCCATGATCCGCAATCCCCGGCCCACCCGTGCCGAGGTGTCCGATGTGGCCAACGCCGTGTTTGACGGCACCTCCTGCGTGATGCTCTCCGGTGAGACCGCCTCCGGCAAATATCCCATCGAGGCGCTGGAGACCATGGTGGACACCGTGACTGCGGCGGAGGATGCCATCGACTACTGGGGCCGTTTCCGGGAGAGCAACCTGCTGCCCGGTATCTCCAGCATCAGCGACGCCATCACCCACACCTGCTGCCTGACCGCTATGGACCTGAGCGCTACGGCCATCCTGGCGCCCACCAAGTCTGGCTATACCGCCAAGGTGATCTCCCGCTTCCGTCCCGCCTGCCCCATTGTGGCGCTGTGCCAGAATGAATCTACCCGTCGGCGGCTGGCCATCTCCTGGGGCGTCCACGCCTATCTGTCCGGCGAGGTGGACTCCACCGACCGGATGTTCTCCCTGGCTGTGGATGTGGCCCGGAAGGAAGGGGCCGTGAAGCCGGGCGAGACGGTGGTCATTACCGCCGGCGTGCCTCTGGGCAAGTCCGGCACCACCAACCTCATCAAGGCACAGGTGGTAGAGAAGGGTATCTGAGTATCAGAAAGCGTGTCCTCCGGGCAGAATTGCCCGGAGGACATTTTTGCGCGCTTTTCCAGATGAAACCACCTGCTCTTCCTGCATAGGTAAAAGAAACCTGCGGATACTAAGGGCTGTAACCACAATCGCAGGAGGAGTTGGATATGAAAGCCACTGGCATTGTACGCCGTATCGACGATCTGGGACGGGTGGTGATCCCCAAGGAGATCCGCCGGACCATGCGCATCCGGGAGGGCGACCCTCTGGAGATCTATACCGATAAAGACGGCGGCGTCATTTTCAAAAAGTACTCCCTGATGGGTGGCCTGGGGGATTTTGCCGGACAGATGTGCGAGACCCTGAACAAGACCACCGGCAAGATCGCGGTGATCACCGACCGGGACGCCTGTATTGCCGTAGCCGGTACCCCCCGCCGGGAGCTGGCTGACAAGCGGATCTCTTCCGAGCTGGAGCAGGTCATGGAGGGCAGGCAGATCTATCAGTCCCAGTCCGGCGGCGCCGCCCTGCCGGTGTGCGAGGACAGCGACAAGTATGTGGCTCTCTGCGCCGCGCCTATCCTGTCCGAGGGAGACGTGCTGGGCTGCGTGATCTTCGCCAGCACAGATCCCGAGCAGACCAGCGACGAGACCGATTACAAGCTGGCCCAGACCATTGCCGGCTTTCTGGGCCGCCACATGGAGAGCTGAGCGGAAAAGCCCGCCCCCCTCACACCGAGGGGAGCGGGCTTTTCACACATGTTCAGGAGCAGAACCGGTGGTTTCCGATGACCTTGATCAGCGGCCGGCTCCAGATCCAGGCGCTGGTGGCGGTGTTGGGGTTGAAATAGTAGATGGCCCCGCCGCTGGGGTCGGCACCGTTGAGGGCCTCCTGAGCCGCACGCACCGCCGATTGTGCCACCGGCTGGTCGATCTGCCCGTCCACCATGCAGGTAAAGGCGCCCGGCTGATAGACTACGCCGGCGATGGTGTTGGGGAAGGAGGGGTGCTCCACCCGGTTGAGAATCACCGCCCCCACTGCCACCTGGCCGCTGTATGGCTCGCCCCGGGCTTCCGCGGAGATGACCCGGGCCAGCAGGTCCAGGCTGGCCGACTGGCTGGTGCTGCTGCTGCCGCCGTCCGACATGCCCAGAGCCCGCAGCGTGGCCGGTCCTACGATGCCGTCGGCCGTCAGGCCGTTCTTCCGCTGGAAATACTTTACCGCCTGCGTGGTCTGGCTGCCGAAGACGCCGTCCACCGTGCCGTCGTAGTAGCCCCAGTTTTTCAGCTTGCTCTGGATGATCCGCACCTGTTCTCCCGACGAGCCCTGCCGGTAGGTGGCCGCCTGGACCTGCTGGGCCAGGGAAATGACTGCAATATTTAGGATGAAGAGCAGGGCCAAAGCCCCGATCAGTCTGCGTCTGTTCACACGCATCCTTCCGCCTCCCTTTCTCACTGAAGCTAGTGTACGGCGGGAAAGGAGGGGTTATGAGCGCCAATCTATTCCATGCCGGGAATAGACCGCGCCGGAATGGGACATACTGGAACAAAGCTGGAAAGGATGTGGGTTTTGTATGGTGCAGGGTGTGGCCCGGCAGGTCATTGTGGTGCGGTCTCCCGACCCCCGCTTTTTTGAGCAGGCCATTTTTATTGTGAAAGAGGACGCCTTCAAAACAGGAGTGACGGCGGACCAGGTGCTCCAGGAGGCCCAGCGGGCGGCGGACGGCTATCTGCGCAAAAATACCCGCTGGAACAGACTGTGGCGGCGTATCCCAGGACCGGTATACGCCGCGGCGGGAGCGGTGGCAGCCACCCTGTGCTGGTGCATGGCCCTGGCCCTCTGAACGGAAAAAACGGCGGACGCAGAAGCGTCCGCCGTTTTTCGTTAGTCCAGATACTGAATACCGGCGCCGATGACGCCGTCGCCGATATAGACGCTGAGGGTGGCGTCCATGGGTCCCTCCCAGCAGTGCTCGTAGTCGGGGAAAGCGGCCCGCACCTTGGCGGACAGCTCCGCCATCTCCTCCGGCGCGCCGCCGTTGGCCACGCCCAGATTATAGCGCCGGCCCGGCTGGAATTTCTGACGCATCAGGTCCAGGATCTTGTCCTGCACCTGGCGGCGGCCACGCACCTTGGCCACGCTTTGCAGCTGGCCGTCGCTGGCAAAGGTGATGATGGACTTGATGCTCAGCATGGTGCCCGCCATGGCGGCCACCTTTCCGATACGCCCGCCCTTGTAGAGATATTCCAGCGTGTCCACGGAGAAAAACGCGTGGGTGTTGGCCACCAGGTGAGGTACCCGCTGGGAGATCAGGGTGTCCCAGTCCGCTCCGGCCTTGATCTCCTCCCACAGCTGGAGCACCATGATGCCCAGCCCCAGAGAGCCGCAGTTGGAGTCAAAGGCCACTACCTCCAGATCCTCCCGCTGGGCAGCTTGCAGGCGCACCATGTTGTAGGTGCCCGAAAGACCGCCGGAGAGCATCAGGGCGATGACCTTCTCATAACCGTCGGCCCGGATCTGATCCAGGGTATCGCTGACCGATCCGCCCTCCGGCAGGGAGGTGCGGGGCAGCTCCCCGCGGTGGAGCCGCTGATAGATATCTTCGGCAAAAATGTCTACACCGTCGGAAAATTCTCCGTCCTCGCAGATGATCTTCAGCGGTACGGTGTAAATGGGCGTGCCTGCCCTCATCTCGGCCGACAAGTCGGCGGTAGAGTCAGTGAGCAGCGCGATTTTTTCCCGGTTTGACAAGACGATCATCCTATTCTATAATAGAAATATGGTCGCATAACATTGTTATGTTACTATTATAAATGGTTCGTCATGGAAATGTCAAGGGGGAGTCAAGCGGACATGGACTATCACCAGCGCCGTAAGCTGCAGGCCAAACAAACCGAACAGGCCATCCTGGAAGCCGCTATGGTTCTGGCCCGGGAGCACAGCTTTGACAAGGTATCCGTCCGGGACATCTGCCAGCGGGCGGGGATCACTACCGGGGCCTTTTATCACCATTTTCGCTCCAAAGAGGACCTGCTCTCCCGGGGCTTCTCCCCCCTGGACCAGCATATGGAGGAGGCTCTGGCGGGCCATGAGGGGGACCCGCCGGCTCAGCGTCTGTGGCTGATTCTGTCCACCTATGCCCAGTTCACCGAGGAACAGGGCTGGGAGCTGGTGGCCCGCTATTATCAGCGGCGGCTGGATTCTCCGGATGACGCAGCCTCCATGGACCCCACACGGTTTACCCTGCGGGCGGTATTGGAGTGCCTGAAGCAGATGGAGGTGGAGGGCGTGCCCATGCCGGGCTGTACGCCGGAGTGGTTGGCGGATTTCCTCTTCCGGCACTTCCGAGGCGTGGTGGTGGACTGGATCCTCCACCGTGGAAGCTATCCCTTATTATCCCGCCTGGAGCAGGATTATACCCTGTTCAGCCGCACCTTTCAAAGCAATTGAATAGAAGAAAACACAGCCTGGACAGGCAATTTTTCACCCCGGGACGCATATGCATCCTTGACGGAGGTGAGGGCCATGTCCAGGCTGTTTTCCAAGCAAGGGGTACGGGATCTGTTTCTGGGGCTGGGGCTGATGGGGGCTACCCTGGCGCTGCTGCTCTATCCCCAGGCGTCCATGGAGGCGGCCCGAACCGGACTGCAGCTGTGCGGCAATGTGATCGTCCCATCTCTGTTCCCCTTTTTTGTGCTGTCCTCGCTGGTGGTGGAGCTGGGGCTGGCTGGGTATCTGGGGCGGCTGCTGGAGGGAGTCATGCGGCCCCTGTTTCGTGTGAACGGAGCCTGTGCCTCCGCCTTTGCCCTAGGCTTTATCGGCGGGTATCCGGTAGGGGCCAAGACCGCCATCAGCCTGTACCAGAACGGTATGTGCACCAAGACGGAGGCCGAACGGTTGCTGGCCTTCTGCAACAACTCCGGCCCCGCCTTCATCCTGGGCGTGGTGGGAGCCGGCGTCTTTGCCAGCAGCCGGGTGGGGGTGCTGCTCTGCCTGGCCCACGCCCTGGCGTCGGTGTGCATCGGGGTGCTGTTCCGGTTTTACGGCAGGAACGGGGAAAAGAAACGGGGAGAGCGGCGGCTTTCGCCCCAGTTCCAGGCCCAGCACTTTACCGCTGCCTTTACCGGCGCGGTGAAGAATTCCTTCTTTTCTACCCTGAATATCTGCGCCTTTGTGATCTTCTTTACCGTTGTGATTCAGATGCTGGTCATCTCCGGCTTTCTCCCCGGGCTGGCCCGGGTACTGGGTACGGTGCTGGCACCCTTCGGCATGACGCCGGAATGGGCCCAGCGGCTGCTCACCGGCCTGGTGGAGATCTCCTCCGGCGTGTGGACCCTGTCGGGGGAGGGGACCCTCAGCGGGCGGCTGACCATGGCCGCCTTCATCCTGGGCTGGGCGGGGATCTCCGTCCACTGCCAGGTGCTCTCCTTTCTGGGGGACAGCGGCCTGTCCGCCCGGACCTACCTGTTGGGCAAGCTGCTCCACGGCGGCCTGGCCGCCCTGTTTACCGCCGGGCTGGTGCGGCTGATCCCGCTGGAGGCTCCGGTGTCCGACTACCTGGCCCAGCAGGTGGCCGATATCGCGGGCACCGATTTTTCCAGCACCCTGATGCTATCGGTGGTGTGTGCCTGGCTGGTTTTCCTGCTGTTTTTCCTGGCGGCGGCCGCCGGCTCCAGAAAAAAACTTGGCAAGGGCAGAGCCTCCATGCTATAATGTACCGAAGAGAATCGGCCCGCGGCAGAGCGGGGAGGAGGCTGTCCCATGCTGTTCCAAAAGAAGATCGAGCCCCGCTGCGCGTATTGCGAACGGGGGACCCAGCTGGACGAGGAGAAGATCCTGTGTGCCAAGAAGGGCGTGGTATCCCCGGCGGGGAGCTGCCGGGCGTTTAAGTACGATCCCCTGAAACGGGTGCCGCCTCTGCCCAAGGCCCCGGATTTCAGCGGCCTAAAGGACGAGGATTTCAAGCTGTAAAGAAAATGGAAACGCCTCCGTCGGAGATCCGGCGGAGGCGTTTTTTATTATCCCATGCCGCCCACTTTTTTGGTGGCGGTGTGGTAGATGGGCTTCCACTCCACCTTGCGCACCAGCGCGGCGATGGAGATGGGAATGTAAGTAAGCATGAAGATGGGGAAGGTGAGGACGTAGCCCAGCTTCTTGACGGCAGGAGCCTGGATGTGCTTCCACTCGCTCAGGACCGTACACAGGCCGTAGAGCAGCAGACCCAGATAGAAGTTGCCTACAGCGGAGGTGATGAAGCCAACCGTCTCGTGGATCACCCGGGCGGCCAGATAGGCGGGCTGGGTGAGGCAGGCGGCCAGTACCACCGCGTTGAAGAGGATCATGGCCAGGGTGAGCAGCATGCCGGGAGCCACGGTGACGAACATGTCGTAGCAGGAGGTGCCCAGCCGGCCGGGGCGGAAGAAGCCCTTCACCAGGGGCACGGTATACTCCCGGTCCACCTGGTAAAAACCCTTGGACCAGCGCAGCCGCTGATCCCAGGACTGCCGGAAGGTGACCGGCTGCTCGTCGTAGATCACAGCGGTGTCGCAGTAGCCGATCTTGCGGCCCTGGATGGCGCAGTCCACAGAGAACTGGATGTCCTCGGTGAGCAGGTGGAAGGGCCAGCCGCCGTTTTCCTCAATGACCTTGGAGGACACCAGGAAGCCGGTGCCCGACACATGGCAGTTGGTGCCCAGCAGGGTGCGGGGGAAGTTGAGGAAGCGGGCCTCCCGCAGGAACCAGATGGAGTATCCGGCGGAGATCCAGTTATCCCCGAAATTCTTGGAGTTGCGGTAGCAGGTAACGGCGTCGTAGCCCTGGTCGAAGGTGCGGTTCATCTCCCGCACGAAGTTGGGGTCTACCAGATTGTCTGCATCAAAGACAAAGTAGCCGTCGTAATTGTTCTTGCCCTCGTCCTTCAGACGGCGGAAGAGGTAATCCATGGCGTAGCCTTTGCCCTTGTGGATCTGGTCCATACGCTCATAGACAAAGGCGCCTGCTTTCCGGGCCGCGCCGGCGGTGTCGTCCGTGCAGTTGTCCGCCACCACGTAGAGGTCCAGCAGCTCTTTGGGATAGTTTTGCTGTTTTAAACTTTCCAGCAGTTCTCCGATCACCTGCTCCTCGTTCCGGGCCGAGATGACCACCGCGAAACGGTGCAGACGGCTGGGTTCATGGCGGTCCTTGTGCCTGCGGCATACCAGACCGACGATCAGGTAAAGACCCTGATACAGGTACAGCAGCGTGAACAGAATGGCGATGCTCCAGTTCAGCGCTTTCACAAATTCCAGAATGGACATGGTATACAGTTCCTCCAAATATCGTGAAAACAAAGGGACGCCGGAGTGGAAGGCAGCGCTTCCGTTCCGGTTCTGCTTATCATAGCACGTTCTGAAAATATTACAAGAGTGTTACATACCAATTAACAGAAGATTAAGAGAAAGTTTTTATTTCTTTCATACAAATGTAAGAAATGCGGAAGAGGGTATCAGTTCGCCCAAAGAATGGAAAAACGGAGAAAAAAGTACCGCCGCGCAGCCGAAAACGGCGCGGCGGCGGCAATATGCGGGATAAAAAGTTAGGCCACGGGAAGAATGACTGTATTTCCGTTGAGGGCGTTGCTGCCGGCGTATGCATCGGCGTCAGATACGTTCGTCCATGTGTCGGAAACTTTAATGGCGCAGGCGCCGCTCCCCTCAAAGCGGTTGCCGGTGATGGAGACCATGGCGGCATCATGGCCTCCGGCGGCCCAGGCGGCGGAGGTCAGGTTGATGCCCGTCTTTCCCGCCGCCAGCCGGAAGGTGTTGTTCTCCAGCGTGATATGTCCGCTCTGCGCGTAAATATTGATCCCGTTGCCGGCGCCGCCGTCGGGGGTGCTGGTAAAGTCAAAGGTGGAGTTTTTGACCGTAAAGCTGCCGGCGGCGACGATGGAGTTATAACCCATCTCAAAGGTACAGCCGTCAAAGACCAGCCCATTCAGCACGGTGCTGTTGAAGCATCCCAGAATGGGACGGCCGTCGATGCCGGTAAAGACGGTGTTCTTGACGACGCCCCTGGTCACATGCTGAGCAAACAGGCCGTATCCGTCGGTGGCAATGGTGCAGCCGTCCAGCTCCACCTCGTCTGCCTCCAGCACACTGGGGGAGGCGCTGAAGGCGGTGTCGGGATCACAGGGAGCGGTAAACACGGTATCCGCGGCAGTGAGCTTGCCTTCCACGTCCACCAGTAAGCCGTAGGGCTGGGCAGTCTGGGTGGAGCGGCTGATGGAGCAGTCCGTCAGGGTCAGATCACCGGCGGCGGTAATGGGCGCGGTCTGGTCTGCGGCTGTTACGGCCACCTTCATGGTAAGCTCCTTCAGGGTGACGCCGCTTGCGGTTACAGTGAGCTTGCTGTGCAGCACAGCGCCGCCGCTGCCTTCCAGGGTCAGCGCCTTGCCGATGGTCCAGAAGCCGCTATCCGTTTGATAGGACCCGGCGTCCAGGTGGATCTCGGCGTTTGCGGGAGCCGCGTCGATAACTGCCTGAAGGTAAGCGCCGTTTGTGCCGGCATCGCTGCCGGCAGGCACGCGGATCCGGCCGCTGCTTTCCGCCGTTGCATCAGCAGAATATATGTATTTAAAATAGCTCTTATCACCGGCAGGGATGTAGATCTTTTCGGCGTACCAAGTCTGATTGCCCACGGTGACCGTGGCCTCATTGGTCCCATCCTCTGTGATTTTGTTGATGTCGGCAAGCCCGCTGGCGCTGTCCAGGGTCAGATCGGCGGCGGCATCCACACCGCTGCCCTTGGACAGGTCGATGCTTTGGCCCCAGCCACTGCCGGAAATGGTCAGGCCGGTGGCCGCAACAGAAGAACCGTTGATCGTCAGGCCGCTGCCTCTGCTGTTCAGCGCGGTCACATTTTCCAGCTTCAGCCCGGCGGTTTTATAGCCCTGCAGGCCGTAGGCCAGATGCCTGCTGTCCAGCGTGAGGTCCTTCACCGTCACGCTGCCGGCACGGACACACAGCAGGGCCTTGGAGCCGTTCTCGCCGCTCCAGCTGTCGCTGCCGACGCCGATGGTAAAGTGGTTGCCGTCAATGGTGACGGAGCGTGCCACGGAAATCTCCTTTGTGACGTTGAAGGACGCACCCAGTTCAATGTCAGTTATACTCCCGTCCGCAAGAGCCGCGTCCAGCTCGGCCTCGTTTTTGACAACAGCGATGGCGGAGGGGGTGGGGGAAGGCTGACTGCCCCCGCCGCCAGAGGAATTACCCCCAGAGGTAGTGCCGGTTTCACCGGCATTTATCGCCCCGGCATCGGTATTCACGGGCTCGGTGCTGTTGTTCTCCACCCTGGTGCCGGAGGTACTCACGGTGGTGCCGGAGGCGTTTTCCGTGGCCTCCACCTTGGAAACGGTACCGCTGCCTTCCACCGTGGTATCGGTGCCGGAGGTGGTCACAGAATCAATCCTGGCACTGCTTTGGGTAATTATGGTGGTGCCGCTGGCGGTATTGTCCACAGTTACGGACCGCACCTTACCGGATACGGTCAAATTGGTGTTATAGGCGGCGGTAGTTATGGAGTGGACCTGGGCATTTTCCGCAATATGGATTCCCGCGTTTTCTGCAAAGGCGGACACGTTTACATGGGTCACATCACCGCTGATGGCGACAGAGGCGCCGGAACCTTGTACCACGACGGTATCCATGGTGCCGTCCAGCCTGACGGAGCCGGAGCCGCGCACAAGGACCCGGCCTTTTACGTTTACACGATCCAGCGTTACGCTGCCCGCTCCCACGCCCTCCGCCACGATCAGGTCGCCGGAAATGGTCATATCCTGCAAGGTGACCTGGCCGGTGCTGATAACGACGGAGGTATCCACATCCTCTGTATAGATGCCCGGCTGGGCGCAGACCTTACCGAAGATGTTGTCCATCATGACTGCGGCCTCCGCACGGGTGATGTTGGCGGAAGGCATGATAGCACCACGATCCCCCCTGACATAGCCGGAAGAGACCATGGCGCCCACAGAGTCACGGGCCCATGGGGCGATCTGGTCCGCGTCGCGGAAAGGGGCAGCAGCATCCGGGTCTCCGCTCAAATTCATGGCCCGCGCCATCAGAACCATGGCCTCCTGGCGGGTAATGGTGTCCAAAGGACGGGCATAAGCGCCGCTGCCCCGCAGTATGCCGGCGGCGTTGGCCTTTAATATGGCGTCCGTATACCAGGCGCCCTCTTCCACATCTGCAAAGGTGTTTTCGGCGGCGGTCTGATAAAGCATGATGCGGTCCAGCATGACGGCCAGCTCGGCCCGGGTCATGAAAGCCGTGGGATTCAGGTCCCCGCTGGCGTCTCCCTGGAGCACGCCGCGCTCTGCCCAAACCGCCATTGCTTCATCATACCAGGTCCCGGCTGATTCTTCAGCGGCGGCCGCGGGCGGGACAAAAGAACTGAGCATGGCTGCGGAAAGCAGCAGAGATAAAAGATGCTTCCTCATGGTGTTTCACTCCTCTGCTTCTTTTTTGGAGGTTGTATTCCTCCGGGCTTACCATGCGAAACCAAAGGCATGGTATCATAGGCGTACCGGAAAGCCAAGGAGAAAATTTCGGAGACGGAAGAAAATTCTGGGAAGACACGGGATATGCCTGACGCTCCCTGGATTGGCAGAGAATCCCCCGCATAGAAAACCGGGCTGGGGCAAAGCTATGTTCGGATCGCTGATCCACACAAAACAAGTTGTAAGGAGATGCAAAGCGTATGTCTAACACTAACAGCAATCAGCCCGTGGTTTCCAGCGCTCGTGAGGCCCTGAACAAGTTCAAGATGGAGGCCGCTCAGGAAGTGGGCGTCAACCTGAAGCAGGGTTACAACGGCGACCTGACCAGCCGCGAGGCCGGTTCTGTGGGCGGCCAGATGGTCAAGAAGATGATCCAGGCCTACGAGAACGGCATGAAGTAAGCAAGACCCCCTGAAACGGAACTCAGGCGCGGGGGGGGGGGGAAACAACACCCCCCCCCCGGGTTTGGG